>JAQGPC010000022.1 GCA_028293285.1 Pedosphaera sp. | reverse complement strand
GGCTCAATCGCTTCCGCGGAATTTTAATCCGCTGGCACAAGAAAGCGGATAATTACCTGGCCATGTTGCATCTGGCTTTGGGGCTGATTACTTATCGCGCCACAGGCCTACTGGGATAGGCTCTTAGGAGAAAAACGAGTTACAGAGTAATTATCAATCGCCGCGCATTCGGGAAGTATAAGGAGAAGCGAGTAACTCAGCATCGTAACACAAAACCAGAACCTGCAAAGATGTAAATCATGCGTATAATACAAGTCAAACTGCACGTTTTCATAAACGTATTTGATTGACTTGTGGGCGGGGTGTAACGATGATAAATTCATTAATTCACCGAATTCGGATTATGAAAAAACTTCTTTTGCCAGCCCTATTGTTTCTGTTTGTTAGCATCGTCTCCAGTGTAAATTCCCAGGCGCAGTCAGTATATAGTTTATCGCCGCTAACTGCATTCGGCACGCGTGGGGACGGAACAATTCAGACCGGAGACACGACCAATCTTACCACGGGAAATTTTCAACGTGGCCACTCCTATGATCCGTTGAACTCCACCGTCGTGCTGATAGATCGTCAGGCGGGCGGCGGCGGCACCAATGCGATTACTGGTTTCATTCAAGTTCTTGATGCCACGACTGGGGCCTTTACAAATTCACTTAATACCAATGGCATGAGCGGGGGAAATTTTGCAGACATGGCAGTGGCGGTGGCGGACGACGGCGCTGTGTATGTGGGCAATCTGGTAAATGATAAATTAAGTAATTTTAAATTATATCGTTGGGACAGCACGCTTTCGGCGAGTGCGCCTTTGGTGGTGTGGAACGGCGTCCCGGGCGGAACCAATTACAATGTCCGTTGGGGTGATACCATGGACATCAGGGGGGCGGGAACCAATACGCAAATTATCGTGGGTTCACGCACCTTTGGAACGGTTTTGGGAACGAATGTGGCTGTTTTTACCACGGCTGATGGAACGAATTTTACTCCGCACGTTTTGAATACCGATTCAAGTTCGGAAAATTATGGAGATGGTATTGCATTTGGTACAGGGAATACATTTTGGGCCAAAACGGCGGGAAAACCTCTCTGCTACATGAGTTTCAATTTAAGCACTTCCAATGCGATTACCCTCAAGGTATTTGATGCCACGAATCTTCCGGAAATCAGCAATCTGGCCACGCTCGCAGTTGATAATTCCCGAAACCTGCTTGCAGCGTTGGACATAGTTTCCGGGACAGACCATGTGCGGCTCTACGATATTTCGAATCCAAACAATCCACTTTTGTTGGATGTGAAAGATTACGTGCAGAATAATGCGAATGCCACGGCCGCTCCGGCATTCATGGATTTCGGAGGTGGAAATCTTTACACGCATATCATCAACAACGGCCTTTACACGTTCAATCTGGCCCTGGGCGCGGCTGCAAGTCCCACGATCCTGGTTCAGCCCGTTGCCACCAAGCGGGTGGCTGTCGGCCAGACGGTGTCTCTGGAGGTGCTGGCTTATCCGGGATTAACTTACCAATGGCAAAAAAATGGATCGAACGTTTCCGGAGCCACGAACGCTGTCCTGACTTTCAACAGTGTGCAAAGCAGCAATGCTGGCACCTATGTGGTGATAGTGGGCAATGCTTCCGCAACGGTAACCAGCACATCCTCGCAACTGATCGTGGTAAACCCGCAGGATTTATTTCATCTCAATCCGCTTTGGAGCATTACGGCGGTCAGCGGGAACTCGGGAATTGTTAATTTTGGCGGCGGCGGAAACACTCCCAACCAACGCACGATTGCCTATAACTCGATTTCGAACCAATTGATCATTGTCAGTCGGGCCAATAGTTCCAGCGCCAATTTCACGATTAATGTGATGGATGGAAACACGGGGCAGTTCCTATACCGATTAAACACCAATGGACTTAATACCACGGTAGGCATCGGAGTAGTTGGTATCGCGGCGGCGGCTGACGGGGCAATTTATGCCTGCAATGCGGATACTAGCGCCAGCGTTCCCACGCAATTTAGAATTTACCGCTGGGCCAATACAGACTCCAATACCGTGCCAGTTTTGATTTATGGGCCGGCTGAACCCTCGGGACAGAATACGCATTATCGTTGGGGCGATACCTTCGATGTACGTGGTTCGGGCATGAGTACGCAAATTTTGATTGATAACCAGGACAAAGGCGCGCCTTTCGCGGCGATCTTATCACCCACGGACAGCACGATGACCAACTGGACGACGTCGTTTTATTTCCTGGCGCAGAATTACCAGTTAAGTGGCGGGGGTTCCGGCACCATCGCCATCATCGGGCGCAGCCTGCAATTTGGTCTTGGAGACACATTATGGCAGAAGCGCACGAACAACCCGGTCGTGCAATCGAGCTTTGACTTAGCCGCGCCCAACAATTTCACAACGACATTGGGAGTATATACCAACTTTACCAATTACAAGGACTTGGGGCCGGTGGGACTCGATTTCACGCACAATCTGATGGGGGCACTGCATTTTGTTACCGCCAATGATACCTTGGATTTGTTTGATATTTCTGATATCAACACACCGCTGCTACTGGCTTCTTATAATTTTCCGATGAGTCCCCGCCAGGCCAACAACAACGGGATTGGGCAGGTTATTTTCTCGGGGAATAAAGTTTTTGCACTGGACGGGAATAATGGCATCCTGGCTTTCACCATTGCCTCCGGGCCGATTACTCCACCGTTAATCACGCAGCAGCCACAAAGCCAGCGGATCATGGTCAGTTCCAACGCGACTTTTACGACCTCCACGGCTGATCTTTCAACCTACCAATGGCAATTTAATGGAACAAATATCTCCGGGGCCACTGTGGCTTCCTATGCGGTGAACAATGCGCAGCTAGCCAATTCCGGCAGTTACCGTGTGATCGCCAGCAATTCCTCCGGTTCGACTACAAGTTCGGTTGCGACCTTGACTATGGTTGCTCCGGCGGATGTTTACACATTGAGCCAGGCATGGGCCGCAATTGTGGGGGTTGATCCCAATTTGACCTTGAGCGATGCCAATACTCCCTTCAATCGAAGCCTTGCTTACTACGCGCCGTCAAACCAACTCTATGTCATCAACCGGACTGGAGCCATTGCCGGATTGAGTGTGAATGTGTATGACGGTTCAAGCGGAGCCTTCCTGTATCAACTGAACACGACCGGCATCGCGCCCGTCAATGGAGCAAACATTATTTTGGTGCAGATAGCAGTTGGAGCGGATGGAGCCATTTATGCGGGGAATGCCTCGGTAACCAGCGGAACTGTTTTGGCAACCTACAATTTATACCGCTGGGCTGATTCAAACCCGAATACCGTTCCGGTATTGGTTTACTCCGGTGAACCGGGAAATTCGGCGGTCACCTTGCGTTGGGGTGATTCAATGGATGTGCGGGGGGCTGGGACAAATACCCAGGTAATTATTGATGAAGGTGGCTGCCTGCGGGGGGCAATCCTCACACCCACGGACGCGACCATGTCAGCTTTCACCAATGTGACATTTACCGAAGGCTACGGCGCGGGTTCAATCGGCCGGAGTTTGCAATTTACTTCCACGAACAGTTTCTGGGAGAAGCGCAAGGGGCTTCCTTTGACGTTGTCCAGTTATGACCTAAATGCCGGGACAGCAACGACCCTGGCTACCTACAACAACTTCCCGGCTACTCTGGGGGGAGTGACATTGGATACAACGCGGAACCTGGCGGTAGGCGTGGATTATACGGGCACTACCAACACTCCGGATGTCGTGAGTTTGTTCGAGATTTCGAATCTTAATCTACCGCTGTTCATTGCGCGGTATAATTTTCCGACCAACCATCAGGGGAATGCGAACTTTCTCGGACAGTGCGTGTTTGCCGGAAGCAAGGTGTTTGCACTGAATGGCAACAACGGGTTGGTAGCGTTCAATATTGTGGCCCCGGCCAGCGCGGTGCCGCCGCAGTTGACGGTGGCTTTGGACTTCCCAAATGTGACCATTACCTGGCCGACAAATTTCACCGGCTACACGCTGGAAGGAACGCCTGTGCTGGGCAACCCCAGCACTTGGTCCAGTGTGGGGACCGGCTCCGTTGCGGGCACCAACTACACGGTGATTAATAATGCGAGCAGCGGAATCAAGTATTACCGATTGCGCAAGCCATAATCGGGCAAACCGCATCAATCAAGCCAGCCTGGTGATGAATCAGGCTGGCTTTTGGTTTTAGGACCGGAAAGACTGATTAAGGTGTTGTTTTCAGACAACAATTATTGTATCCAAAGGGCGTTGACACATAGACGGGTAGTGATTACGCTAAGTCAAAATTAGTCGCCAAACGCCATGTTGATAAGAATTACGTTAATTGTTGCGATCATTGCCGGGCTTGCCGCCGGAGCATTGAATTTCTTACAGGTTAAGGAAAAGATCACCACTACGATTTCGCAGCGGGATCAAAATGCAAAAGAGCGCGATGAGGAGAAGGGCCTGAAAGTAAAAGCCTTGAAGCTCGCCAAGGACACTCAAGCCACTTTGGATAAAACCAAGGAGGAATTGACTTCCACGAAGACTGAACGTGACACGGCGGTGGCGGAAGCTGCGGACCAATTGAAGAAGGCCACGGCATTGGCTGAGAATTTAAAGAAAACCACGGGCGAGCGTGAAGATGCGCAGAATAAACTGGCTGCCTGGAATGCGCTTAATATCCCCATTGACCAGATTAAATCAACACTTGCTTCGTTAAAAACCATTACAGAAGAACGGGATGCGATTGCTGAAGAAAAGAAAATCCTAATTGCCAGCAACCGGAAGTACAAGGCCAAGTTGGATGAGTTGTTGGATCCGAGTGAGGCCGGTCCGGAAATGACCCAGGGGTTAAAGGGCAAAGTTGTGGCGGTTGATCCCAAGTATGATTTCGTAGTGCTGAACATCGGCGCAAAAGAGGGCGTGCTGGAAGCTGGTCAAATGCTGGTGAATCGCAACGGCAAGCTGATCGCCAAGGTTAAAATCAAGAGCGTTCAAAACGATCGCTGCATCGCCAATGTCATGCCGGGCTGGAAGGTTTCGGATGTGTTGGAAGGTGACCAGGTTCTTTATTGATTCTTATCATGAAGCGTGCGGGATTCATTTATAATCGTTTGGTGGCGGCAGTTTTGCTGGCGTTGGCGATTGGGTTTGCGTGCGGTGGATGTGCGAGCACGGAGCCGGATAACGTGTCTTCCCGTCCTTGGAATTCTCCTGAAGGCTGGCAAAACGGTTCGCTTCCCGGCACGCTGACGCAGCCGCGTTAATTCTTCCAGTGCGTTACTACGCGCAATTTCTCCCGTAAAAGCATTGAGGCTGATGCACAGCGAGTTGGTTGGTGTTTAGCGATTGTGACGGCAAGTCTCACTTTGAGCGGATGCCGCGAGCCGAGAAATGACGGTACCAAGCCATGGAATTCATCGGCTGGATATCAAAATGGAAGCATTCCCGACGGTGCGGGACGAACGAGGTAATCTTCTACTTGGCGACTTCCACGCAGCGGGTTTCGCGGATCACAGTTATCTTGATCTGACCCGGATATTGCAATTCGTTCTCGATGCGGGAGGTGATATTGCGCGCGAGGGCGAAGGCTTGCTCATCGTTGATTTGATCCGGTTGGACGAGCACGCGTAATTCGCGTCCGGCCTGCACGGCGAAACATTTTTCCACGCCGGGGAAGGAGAGGGCGATTTTTTCCAGATCTTCGACGCGCTTCAAATAGGTGGCCATGTTTTCCGAGCGGGCACCGGGGCGGGAAGCGCTGATGGCATCGGCTGCGCTCACCAAAATACCCAGCGGACCAACGGGCGGGATGTCATTATGATGCGAAGCCACGCCGTTGATAACGGCTTCGGATTCGCCGTAGCGCTTGATCAAATCGGCGCCGACGATGGCGTGAGGGCCTTCGATTTCGTGAGTGACGGCTTTGCCGATATCGTGAAGCAAACCGGCGCGTTTGGCGGCCGTGACATCAACGCCCAGTTCGGACGCCATCAGGCCCATCAGATGTGAGACTTCGATGGAATGGTTAAGAATATTTTGAGAGTAGCTGTGGCGGAAGTGGAGTCGGCCGAGGAGTTTGACGATTTCCAGATGCATGGGCGGCAGGCCGGTGTTTTGCACGGCATCTTCGCCAAGGCGCACGATGGTTTCATCCATTTCCTGACTGACTTTGGCGACGATTTCCTCGATGCGCGTGGGATGAATCCGGCCATCGAGAATAAGGCGGGTCATGGCTTCGCGGGCAATTTCGCGTCGCACGGGGTCGAAGCCGGAAAGCACAACCGCATTGGGCGTGTCATCAATGAGAACGGTCACGCCGGTGGCGGCTTCGAAGGCGCGGATGTTGCGTCCGTCGCGTCCGATGATGCGGCCTTTCATGTCTTCGCCTTGCAGAGCGATGGTGGCGGTGGTGGTCTCGAAAGTGTGTTCGCCAGCGTAGCGTTGGATGGCGACGCTGATGACATAGCGCGCTTTTTCTTCGGCCTTGGCCTTGGCTTCATCAATAATGCGGCGGGACAGGGTGCTGGCATCGTGCAAAGCTTCCTGTTCGACTTCCTTGAGGAATTGGGCGCGGGCTTCGGCCTGGGTAAGGTGTGAAAGGGCTTGGAGTTGCTCCTGGCGCAGTTTGGTAATTTTATCCAATTCCAGTTGCTGAGATTCCAGCACCTCGGACTTTTTCTTTAGAACTTCCTTTTGTTCGCGCAGGCCTTTTTCGGCCTGAAGGACGCCTTCGAGCTGGGTATTGATGAGCGATTCGCGTTCGCTCAAACGGCGTTCGAGTTCGGCGCGTTCCTGCCGACGGGCGCTGAAGGATTGCTCGGTTTGTTCGCGAATCTTGAGGGCTTCCTCATTGGCGGCGAGGCGGGCATCGCGAACGAGGGCTTCGGCATCGCGGCGCGCATTTTCGAAAAGGGATTGAGCTTCCAGCTTCTGCAGTTTCTTCGAGTTGCGGTCTTTCAACCACAACAGCAGATAGCAGAGCGCGGCGCCAACAATGAGGAAGGCGCTTTCAGCAAAAATATTTGCCAGCAATATCATTTCAAAACCGCGCGCGGGCCGGCAACGGATTGCCAGCGCGTCGGCGTCAAGATGCAACTTAAACGCACGTCATGCGGTTCGACCGGAACTTCCCTGACGAGCTGTTGATCGAACCCAATTCCACAGGTTGGGCCCTGAACGACTGCCAGCAATTGGTCATAAAACCCTTTTCCCCGACCAAGCCGGTGCCCATTGAGGTCAAAGGCTACCCCAGGCACGAGTACCAAGTCCAGACGGTTTACGGAAATTTTGGAACAGGAATCATTTGGTTCGCGAATACCAAACTGGCCATGACGAATATCCTCAAGATGGTCCTTGATATGACACGCGACGTAGGCGTTTTGTTCCGGGACGAAACGGGGCAGGGAAACGGTCTTGCCAGCGGCAAGGGAATCAACCAGAAGTTTCCAGATATCAAGTTCTTCCGGCAAGGGAGCGTAGAAAAGAATGGAGTGTGCCTTTTGCCAGAGCGGTTGTTGTTCCAGCAGGGAACAGGCTTGAAGGGAGGCGTCGGCGCGGGCGGCGGCGGACATTTTCTTTAATTCGGCGCGGATGCGCGAGCGCAGGGCGGCTTTGGCTTTTAGATGCGGATTATCTGATGGCTGGGGCTGACCTTCCATTTTGAATGGTTATTTGGATTTTCTGGACTGGGTCAGCGCGGCGCGCCATTTTTCAACACGTTCCTTGATTTTCTTTTCCACGCCCTGCTCGGTGGGTTCGTAGTAGCGTTTGTCTGCACCGAGATAATCCTGGGCGGCAAAATGGTCGGGGTGGTCGTGGGCGTATTGATAACCTTCGCCGTGGCCGAGGCGTTCAGCACCTTTATAATGGGCGTCGCGCAGGTGTTCGGGAACTGCGAGTGTGCGACCGGAGCGGACGTCTTCCAAGGCGGCATCGATGGCGACGATGCTGCTGTTGCTTTTATGCGCGGTGGCGATGTAGATGGCGGCTTCGGCGATGGGAATGCGGGCTTCAGGCCAGCCGACGAATTCAGCGGCTTGATGGGCGGCATTGGCCAGCACGAGGGCCATGGGGTCGGCGAGACCGACATCCTCGGCAGCGCAGATAACAATGCGGCGTGAGATGAAACGCGGGTCTTCGCCAGCATGAATCATCTTCGCGAGCCAATAGAGTGTGGCGTCGGCATCGCTGCCGCGCATGGATTTGATGAAGGCGGAAATGGTGTCGTAATGGGCATCGCCATCGCCGTCATAGACCACAGCCTTGCGCTGGATGCTTTGCTCCGCGACGGCGAGATCAATGTGAATGACGCCGGTGCTATCGGGTGAGGTGGTGAGGGCGGAGATCTCGAGGGAGTTGAGCGCTTTGCGGGCGTCGCCATCGGAGAGTTTGGCGAGATGGCGGAGAGCGGTTTCTTCGGCGTCTATTTTCATGAAGCCGAGGCCGCGTTCGGAATCGTCCAAGGCGCGCTGGAGCAAATCGTAAAGTTCTTCTTCGGTAAGAGGGCGCAGCTCAAAGATTTGCGAGCGGGAGACGAGCGGGGAATTGACGAAGAAAAAGGGGTTGTGCGTAGTGGCACCAATCAGGCGGATGACACCGCTTTCCACATCGGGCAACAGAACGTCCTGCTGCGATTTGTTGAAACGATGGATTTCGTCAACGAAAAGGATGGTGGGCTGGCCGGTGTTTTCGAGACGGTTGGTGGCAGCGGAGAGGACGCGGCGCATGTCGGCGACATTGGATTCCACGCCGCTAAGCTTTTCAAACTTGCTGCGAGTCTGACGGGCGATGATTTGGGCGAGGGAAGTTTTGCCAGTGCCGGGCGGGCCGTAAAAAATAAGGGATTGGATGCGATCGGCTTCGATGGCGCGGCGGAGCAATTGGCCGGGGCCGAGAATGTGCGATTGGCCGACGTATTCGGAGAGGTTGCGGGGACGCATCCGGGCCGCGAGAGGCATGTGACGGACCGGCTGGGTTTCAGCACCTTCCGCAGGCGGAGCATCCGGTTTGGCCGGAGCGGTAAACAGGTCGTCCCGTGACATATATTCAAGATACCAGTTTGCGAAGAGACGCCCAAAACAAAAAACTCGCCATTAAGGGAATGGCGAGTTTTGAAAAGAACCCCACCGTAATGCCGTGTATAACAGTCGCTTTGAACTTTTTAAGCAACAGGTGGAACCCGATCGAATACTGTTGACTTCCAATCAAGGCCTGTCAGTTGTAAACGAAATAGAGGCTCCATTTTTTTCCAATTACGGTTCAAGGATATTAGTTATGATCACGAACATGGCAGGGTAAATCTGCTGTGCTCAAAATGTTTTACAAAGAGCGGCGCATCAAAAACTTTTGCGCATCCAACTATAAAAAGTATTCACGAACGGGCGTCATTTCTCAAGGAAAAATTTCGAAAAAATCAGGCGGTGTACACCCCACAAACAATATTTTTGGGTTGCAAATCTGAAAGGGAAATCGGCTTGACCGTAATTGAGAGGCTGCGAACATGGCCAGGACTGGTGTTTCTTTAGGACAGTCGCGGGCACAAATAAAAATTTTATGAAAAAAATTCTGGTTCGAATCGTTCTCGTGGTCGCTGTTTTGGTGGTCGTGGCGCTGGTGGTGGTGTTCTTCTCGTTGAATTCCATCGTGAAAAAGGGCGTGGAAACGTACGGGCCGGAAATGACGAAGGTGAAGGTGACGCTGGGAGGGGCGGCGATCTCTCCGTTTTCGGGGAGGGGCGAGCTTAAGAAATTGTTTGTGGGAAATCCGGAGGGTTACAAGACGCCGTCGGCGATTGAAGTGGGCGGCGTGAAAGTGGGGGTGCAGATTGGTTCGGTGATGGGCGATACCATCACGGTAAATGAGATTAATATCCAGGCGCCGGAGATTACGTTGGAAGGAAGCTTGAGCGGGAATAACTTGAGCAAGATTCTGGACAACCTGAATTCGACGAGTGAGACGAAGGAAAAGCAGAAGAATGAGCCGACTCCGGGCAAGAAGGAAAAGAAGTTTATCGTGAAGGATATCGTGCTGAACGGAGCAAAGGTGCATGTGAACGTGAGCGCGCTCGGTCAATCGCTGGTTACTACGTTGCCAATTCCTGATATACATTTGCAGAATGTCGGCACGGCGGAAGGTGGAGTGTCAGCGGCGGAATTGTCCCGGCAGATATTGAAACCAATTTTGGCTGCGTCAGTTGAGGCGGCGACGAAGGCGATTGCGTCGGGTAAGGGTGGCGAGCAGATCAATAAGGCGGTGAAGGGGCTTGGGGATTTGTTTAAGAAGAAGTAATCCCGGCATCCAAATACCGCGCTGTTTCTCCGTCTGTCCTAACAAACCGTTAAAAAACGGTTACGTCTAATGAATTGTCTCTACACCCAGCTAAAGCAGGGTGTTAATGAGAAAATAAGGAGGCAGTCGGCTTAGTTTTGAGATCGGCAAGCAGTGAGCATTAGGCTTCATGGCGTATGGACAAGCTGAAGCTTGGACTCCGAACAAGGGCGGTTAAAACTTCCACTGGTGTTGAATCGAGTGTTTTCTTATTCTCTCCGCCTGCTGTGGCAAACCGTTAAAACGGTTATGCTTTCGGTCGTCCGCCTTAACACCCGGCTAAAGCAGGGTGTTAATGAGAAGGCTCGGAAAGCAAGTCGGATGGGTCACAGATGAGATTTGGCTGGAAAGGGACGTTTTCAGCCGCAGGTTTTGCATTAAATTGGATGTGTTCCGGGGCGGACGATTCGCCCTGTTATTAAGTTAAGTAATTTTTTATGACCAGCAGCCAGATACGCCAGTCGTTCCTCGATTTTTTTAAATCGAAGCAGCATACCATTGTGCCGTCTTCGAGCTTGATGCCGGATTCGCCGAACTTGTTGTTCACGAATGCGGGCATGAACCAGTTCGTGCCGATTTTCCTCGGGCAACAGAAGTGCCCTTACAATCCACCGCGCGCGGCGGATACGCAGAAGTGCATTCGCGCGGGTGGCAAGCACAACGACCTGGATGATGTGGGATTGGATACATATCATCACACGTTTTTCGAGATGCTGGGGAATTGGAGCTTTGGCGATTATTTCAAGAAGGAAGCGATTGAATGGGCGTGGGAATTGATCACGGAGGTGTGGAAATTTCCGAAGAACCGGCTGTATGCGACGGTGTATTCGCCGGACAAATCGAAGGGTGATCCGAGTGAGTTCGACCAAGAGGCTTATGATTTCTGGGCGGCGAAATTTACGGCAGCGGGATTGGATCCGAAGATTCACATCGTTTACGGAAACAAGAAGGACAATTTCTGGATGATGGGTGAGACGGGGCCGTGCGGACCTTGCTCGGAGTTGCATGTGGATTTGACGCCACAAGGCGATACGAAGGGTGCGTTGGTAAATAAAGGGAGTGCGGAGTGCATTGAGATTTGGAATTTGGTTTTTATCCAGTTCAATGCGAATCCGGATGGGACGTTTTCACCTTTGCCGGCGCGGCATGTGGACACGGGAATGGGTTTTGAGCGGGTGACGAGCATTCTGCAATGCACGAAGAATTTTACGGATTTCACCGGCATTATTTCGAATTATGAGACGGATATTTTTCGTCCGATTTTCGATAAGCTGGAGAAGATGAGTGGGAAGCGGTATGGCTCGACGCTGCCTACCGATGGTCGCTCTGTACAAGGCATTGATCAGATTGCCTATGCAAGAAATCCCCAACTGGAAATCGATGTCGCGTTCCGTGTTATTGCTGACCACATTCGCACGTTGAGTTTTGCAATTGCGGACGGAATTCAACCAGGGAATACAGATAGGAATTATGTGCTGCGTCGTATTTTGCGTCGGGCGGTACGATATGGCCGGACTTTGGGCTTTCACGAGCCTTTCTTCTACAAATTGGTAGACGTGTTGGTGGATACAATGGGGGATGTATTTCCGGAAATCCATGCACGGCATCAGCATGTGCAGGAAGTAATTAAAGCGGAGGAAGAGTCGTTCAACAAGACGCTGGATAGAGGAATTGAAGTCTTTAATCGATTTGCGGTTACTCCAACAGAGGCTGATAAACTACTGAAAGAGCGCTTACTCACGCGCCGTCACATTCTGGCTGGTGGATTCCATGTTCAGAACCTCATGAATAAGGAAGTTCTTACTAATGATCAAATTGAAGAGATCGTGATAAAAAAGCCTACTACCAAGGAAGCGGTCTCTGATA
This sequence comes from Pedosphaera sp., assembly GCA_028293285.1. Taxonomy (GTDB): domain Bacteria; phylum Verrucomicrobiota; class Verrucomicrobiia; order Limisphaerales; family Pedosphaeraceae; genus Pedosphaera. The sequence continues at coordinate 34,822 of JAQGPC010000022.1, read as the reverse complement.
TCGTAGGCAGACGCCCACGTCTTGATCAGGTACAAAACGATCAACTGTGGCGAGACCTAGCTCGACACGTAAAAATTCAGCTTGAAGAAACTCCTGGTAATATTTCGGGCAATCAAGCGTTTGCACTCTATGATACTTACGGTTTTCCCCTAGACCTTACTGAAGTTATGGCGCGCGAGCGCGGCTTGACTGTGGACAATGCAGGATTCGAAAAGTTGATGGAGGAACAGAAGACGCGCGCTCGCGCAGCGCAGAAGAAGGAAGTGATTTCGCTTTCGGAAATTCAAACGACTTCGCCGACAAAATTTGTCGGGTTTGAGCAGTTGCAGACGACGGCGAAGGTTTTGGAAGTGGTGTCGTTGAAGGAAAAGACGGCGGTGATTTTGGATGTTTCATCGGCTTATGCGGAGATGGGTGGGCAGGTGGGAGATACGGGTGAACTCGTTGGTGGCGGTCAGCTTTGGCGAATCGTTAATACGCAGAAAAGCGGGAACACTTTTTTGCATTTCCTGGCGGAGAAGGATGCTCCGGCGGTGGGAATGGAAGTCCAGCTTTCGGTGGATGCGCCACGTCGGGGTGCGATTCAGCGGCATCATACGGTGACCCATTTGTTGCATTGGGCGTTGCATGAACTTGTCAGCAAGGAAGCGGCGCAGAAAGGCTCGTTCGTGGGGCCGGACAAGCTAACGTTTGATTTTAATTCAGCGGCGCTGTCGCTGGAGCAGGTGAGCGACATCGAGCAATTGGTGAACGAACGCATTGTGGAAAATGCGGGGGTTTCGTGGACGGAAGTGCCGCATGCCGAGGTGAAGGGGCGCAAGGATGTGATGCAATTTTTCGGCGACAAGTATGGCGACCAAGTGCGCGTGGTGCAGATTGGCGGCAAGGCCGGGGAATTGAATGGTTATTCGATGGAGCTTTGCGGCGGGACGCATACGCGAGCGACGGGGGAGATTGGGTTGTTCCGCATCGTGGGGGAATCGGCAGTGGCGGCAGGGGTGCGGCGCATCGAGGCGGTGGCGGGATTGGAAGCGTATCGCAAGGCGAACGAAGAGATTCAGTTGATCAAGAGCATTGCGGCAAAGGTGAATGCGCCGGTGGGTGAATTGGAAAAGAAGATTGAGGCGTTGCTGGCGCAGCAAAAGGATTTGGAGAAGCAGCTCAAGGCCGTGAACCAAAAAGAAGCGGCTGGGACGGCAAAGGGATTGGTTGCCAAGGCGACGACGTTGAATGGCATTCCGGCGATTATCGAGAACCTTGGTTCGGCGGATGGGGACACGTTACAAACGATTGCGGATGTGTTGAAGGGTCATTTCAAAGGGGTGATTGTGCTGGGCGGCGCGGCGAATGGCGCGGTGTCGCTGGTGGCGGCGGTGACGCCGGAATTTACGTCGAAGGTCCAGGCGGGGAAGATCATTCAAGCGATTGCGCCGATTGTGGGCGGTAAAGGCGGTGGCAAGCCGGACAATGCGCGCGGCGGCGGGAAGGATGTTGCGAAGCTGGATGAGGCGATGGCGAAGGCGAGGATGCTGCTTTAGGGAGTGGGTGGGTGAGTAGGTGGGTTTCCATCGGTCACAGACGGCGGCCACGAGGAAAGTGTTGACGTGTTTGATAACGTATGTTATTCACTTCGGATGAATCACTGATCTTTGACAAAAGAAACTGTTACAAGGGTTAAAAGGTTACATGGTTACAATGGGGGAGGAGTTAGAGCCTCCTGACGTCGGCTGCTACGGTGCAGGAGCGGGTTCGACCTGGTGCGAGTTCGAACCAGAGGACGGAGGACGGAGGACAGAAGTCGGAAATTCTGGGTTATTCCGAGTTAATGGGGGTTAATCCGGGTTAAAAAATTGGAAATGGGAAGGAGTGAACAACGAAGGCGCAAAGAGCAGTTGGCCGGGAAAAGGACATTAGGTCACAAAGCTAGAAAGTTCCAGAACTGGAAGGAGTTAATTCGAACTGATGTGAGTTAGTACGACCTGGTGCGAGTAGATGTGGCTGATAAGACGTGTGGCGTGGCATGGGCGTTTGGAGGCACAGGTTGTTTGAAATTGACAGTAAAGGGGGTAAGGGCTTCAATCGTTCCATTCAAGAGAGGACTGCGCCATGGGTGCGTCTCAAATTGTTGAGCAATATATCAGAAGGTTTGTACCACGATGAAGGCTTATATGATGTTATCCCTGCGATGGATTGTCTGCCTGGTGATGGTGGCTTCGCCATTGGTTTCGGTACGGGCGGTCACTTTTACCAACGATACGGTGATTGGTTTTAATGATACCAGTTACGAAGGGGTGGATATCACGGTGACGAATTGCACGGTGACGGTGGATGGGGCGCATGCGTTTGCCAGCTTGCAGGTTTTGAACGGGGGGAATGTGACGCATACCTATTCTGGGACTGGCCGACTGGCAGACGCCGTTAACGTCACAAATGAAATTCATGTGTTGACGGGAACAAATGCGCAACTGATCGCTCATTCGAATCTACTTTCCATGAGTTATTGGCAGATGACGGATGACACGGGGGCGATTACGTATACGAATCCTGCGGATTATCTCCTGAGAGCGACCGGTGGAGATTGGGCGATTGAGCGGTCGGATACTTCCACGATTCCTGATGGGGCAACGGTTTTGTTTACTTATGGCGGATTGAATGTGTCGATCCCGACGGGGGTGAACTTAACGGTGGCGGGTGATGTTTCGGTGGAACCCGGTGGAGCGGTCAATGTGGATGCAAGGGGATATGGGCCGGGTGGCGGGCTGGGAAGCGGTACTTCCGCAGGCACCATTGCGAGTGGAAGCGGAGGCAGTCACGCAGGCTATGGGGGGCTGAGCGCAAGCAATGCGCCGGCGGGAAAGATTTATGATTCAACGACTCAGCCGATTGATAAAGGATCCGCCGGTGGTGGTGGCTCCGGTGGGCCTGGTGGCCTTGGCGGCGGGGCGATAAAGTTGACGGTCGGCGGAGTTTTGCGAGTGGACGGCAGTATTTCGGCCAAGGGAGCGAATGGCATCAATGATCGATCTGGAGGCGGCGCGGGTGGAAGTGTATTGCTCACGGCTCAAACTTTTAGTGGCATTGGTACGATTTCGGCAGATGGCGGTTTGGGTGAACCTTCGCTGGGTGGCGGTGGCGGTGGCGGGCGCATTGCGATTTATTATGATACGAATACTTTCACCGGAAGCTTAATTGCGCATGGGAAGAAGGGGTGGAAAATAGGTGGAGCGGGGACGATTTATACCAAGGGAACCAATGACACGGATGGACAATTGGTGGTTGATAATGGAGGGCTTGCCGGGACGAATACGGTTTCAACGACGGATTTGATGGACAGCATTCCCGTCAAGACTGGCTTTACAGTCAAGGGAGGTGCCGTGCTGACTTTGTCAACCTCGCGAACGATTGGCAGCTTGTTGGTGGCATCCAATTCGGCGGTGACTTTGAGCAGCTTTACTTCGGCATTAACGGTAACCGGCAATGCCACGATTCAGGCTGGCGCGGGAATTATTGGTGATGGGCTGGGGTCGGTGGGAGGCGTAGGCGCTGGGAGAGGTGCTAATTCAGGGGGTGGGGCCGCGGGTGGAGCGGGATACGGCGGTTTCGGAGCGATTGGGCAGGGACAAAGCGCAGGCGGCCCAGTTTATGGTTCCATTGTTTCACCGGTTGATACGGGTAGCGGAGGGGGGAATGCATTTGCTTTGTCGGGAGGGTCGGGCGGTGGAGCAATCAGATTGTTGGTAAACGGCACTTTGACATTGGACGGCAAGATTTCGGCCAATGGTAATAATGGAACGAACGCGAGCACGGGCGGCGGTTCGGGGGGCAGCGTGTGGTTGACAGTGGGAACGCTGGCGGGAGCGGGAACAATTTCGGCCAACGGCGGAACTGGAAACGGGTTTGGCGGCGGCGGCGGCGGCGGACGAATCGCGGTGGTATATAATAATACCAACGTTTTTACCGGAACGATGAAAGCCATGGGCGCGGGCAATGGCTTGAACGTGGGTGGCGCAGGAACGATTTATCTGAAGGGAGGACCTTATCCACCGATCGGGCAGTTGATCGTGGATAACGGAGGGCGGCCTGGCACCAATACACCAATAACGGTGACGGAACCATTTGCCATAACCTCATCCGGAGGGGCGGTGGTCGGGCTGTCGAGCGGTCAAACCATCGGCAGTTTGCTGATCACTTCGAATGCCTGGGTGGCAGTAACCAATACTATCAATAATTTTTTGACAGTGACCGGTTCGGTGACGATTCAAGCGGGAGGCGGCATTGTGGCGGATGGGGTGTCTTTTACCACTTCGGGAACCGGTAATGGTAAGAACGTAAACAGCACAGGTGGTGGCGGTGCGTATGGCGGTTACGGTTCAATTAGCGCGGCAGGAGCAGGGACAGGTTCGACGTATGGTTCCATCGTCTCACCAATCGATTCCGGAAGCACAGGAGGGGGCGGAACCGCTTCCAGTCAGGGCGGCTTTGCTGGCGGACAGATTCGTATGACCGTAACCGGAACGCTCACGGTGGACGGCAAAATTTCGGCGGATGGTGTTACTTCCTTGTCCAACCAGGGAAGCGGCGGAGGTTCGGGTGGCAGTATTTACCTGACAGCGGGAACATTCTCCGGTGCGGGATTAATTTCCGCGAACGGGGGCTTGGGCAACGATAGTGGCGGCAATGGTGGTGGCGGTCGGATTGCGCTTTATTATTCCACCAACAATTTTACCGGAGTCACAAGAGCATGGGGTGCAGGGGTTGGTTCGCGAATTGGCGGTGCGGGAACGGTTTATTCCAGGACAAACAAACCAGCGGGGCAGCCACCCGGACAGGTGGTGGTGGATAACGGAGACAGAGCGGGAACCAACACGCCCATTTCAGTGGTTGAAGCATTTGATCTGGTAGTAAAAGGCGGTGCCGTGGTTCCTTTAGGCGGCGCGCAAAACATCGGCAATTTACTGATTGCCTCAAATGCATGGGTGATGACAACTAATATAAACAATAATTTGACTATCACAGGTTCGGCAACCATCCAGGCAGGCGGTGGATTCCTAGCGGATGGGACGGGGAGTGCGGCTGGTCAAGGAACTGGAGCCGGAAAGACACTTAGCAGCACTAGTATTACCGGAGGTGGCGCAAGTTACGGAGGCATTGGATCGTACAGTGCCGCAGGTGCCAGCAATGGTCCAACGTATGGCTCGGTATCGCAACCAATAGATGCCGGAAGTGGCGGGGGGGCTGGAACCAGTGCTTTTAATGGAGCGGCTGGCGGGGGACAAATCCACATTACCGTGACAGGAACGCTGCTAGTGGATGGAAAGATTTCCGCTGAAGGAAACAGTGCAACCAATCCAGCAAGCGGGGGTGGTTCCGGTGGCAGCATCTTCCTGACGGTGGGAACATTGTCCGGTGCGGGATTAATTTCCGCGAACGGAGGATTTGGCGCTGACGCTGGCGGTTCCGGCGCCGGCGGGCGCATAGCAATTTATTATACGTCCAATAATTTTACGGGCGTGACCAGAGCTTGGGGTGCAGGGAGCGGATCGCGAGTCGGTGGCGCCGGAACTATTTATACCAAGAAATCCAACCAGAACCTGGGACAAGTAGTTGTCAGCAATGGGGGACGAACAGGTAATAGCACGGTTTTTCCAACGGCGACGAGTCCTTCATTTGATCTGACCATCCAAGAGGGGGGGGTGGCAGGAATGACGGGCTCACAGACACTCGGCAATCTGGTGGTGGCCTCAAACAGCACGGTCATATATTCGAACAGCTTCGTCACCGGCGCCACTTTTTTAGTAACAGGCAATGCCACGATTCAAGCCGGTGGCAGGATCATCAGTGACGGTTCAGGCTCAGCCGCCGGGCAAGGTCAAGGGGCAGGTAAACAAGGCAGCTTTCCACCCAGCGGGGGCGGAGGGTCTTACGGGGGCTATGGATCAACCAGCAAAACGGGCGGTGGCACTGGAGCAACGTATGGTTTAATGTCGCAACCGACAGATTTCGGAAGTGGAGGTTATGGTTATCCGAGCGTCGTTTATGGAGGCGCAGGCGGTGGTGCGATTCATTTAAGCGTTACTGGTACTTTGACGGTGGATGGACGAATTTCGTCTGATGGCGGGACGGCCTCAACGCAGTATTCCGGCGGCGGAGCAGGCGGGAGCCTCTGGTTGAGTGCGGGCAGGCTGGCTGGCAATGGAGTCATCTCCGCAAGTGGCGGATCGGGAGTTGGCGCTGGCGGGTCTGGCGGCGGCGGGCGCATCGCGCTTTATTATTCAACCAACGATTTCACCGGCACCATCAAGGCTTGGGGCGGAGCCAATGGCACCAATTGTGGAGGAGCGGGGACGATTTATAGCAAATTTAACAATCAATCGACGTTTTTGGTGCTGGTGGATAATGGGCAGCAGACCGGCACTAATACGACTTTAGGACTTTCACCTGGCTCCGGATTTGATCTTACGTTGCAAGGAGGCGCGATCATGGCCCAGAACTCGCCGAACTTGCCGAACTTGCGCAACCTGATCGTTGCGTCGAATGCATGGTTGCTGGCGACAGGGCAGGTCAACTTATTTATCACCGGCTCGGCGACAGTTCAGGCAGGTGGCGGCATTATTGGGGATAGCCTAGGGAATATGTACGGGGTGGGAACAGGTGCTGGCAGAACCTTCAATTCCGCGGCTTACGGCACAACGGGAAGTGGCGGCGGCTATGGCGGCCTGGGAGCTGGCAGTGTCGGGGGCGCGGCGGGAGGTGGTACTTATGATGTCATTACGTCACAACAATATGGTGTTGGGAGTGGTGGTGGTTCGTTAAGCGCTTCCACGAACGCGGGGAGTTTTGGCGGCGGAGCTGTGCATATGACCGTAATAGGTGCATTGACCAATAATGGAAGAATTTCGGCGGATGGTGGTGCGGGAACTTCTTCAGGAAGTGGCGGTGGTTCGGGCGGCAGTGTTTGGTTATCCGTGGGAAGCATTGCTGGAACGGGAAGCATCTCCGCGAATGGGGGTGCGGGCATTGGCTTTGGCGGCGGCGGCGGCGGCGGGCGTATCGCGCTTTATTATAATACGACGAATAATTTTGTCGGCAGCATTTCGGCCTACGGTGGTGGTGGGGCTTTGTCGGGCGGAGCGGGAACCATTTACACTAAGAAGAACGGTCAGTCGATTGGCCAGGTGTTGGTGGATAATGGTGGAGTATTGGGCACCAACACGCCGATTGCAGCCATGGCACCGTTTAATCTGACGGTGAGAGGTGGAGCAGTGGTTTACCCGTCGAGCACCTATTTGGTGCTGAGCAATCTGATGGTGGCAAGTGATAGTTTCCTCACCAGTTTGCAAAGCCAGACGAATCTGGATGTATCCGTCCTGGGCGATACGACGATTGAAGCTGGTGGCGGATTGGTCGTGGATGGAAAAGGTTTTGCATCTTCTACCGGACCCGGGGCCGGTCAACGCGACTTCTTAAATAGCACTGGGAGTGGCGCTGGCTATGGAGGCAAGGGCGGGGCTTCTCCGGGGCTGCTGGGTGGAACAAATTATGGATCGGCGCAGCAGCCGGTTGACCAAGGCAGCGGCGGCGCGGCCAAACCGGCTACTCTGGCCATTGGTTCCGAGGGCGGCGGAGCCATTCGCCTGAATGTGGGTGGAACTCTTATCGTGGATGGAAGACTGAGCGCGGACGGCAATTCCGCAGTTCAGGATGACGCTGGCGGCGGATCAGGCGGAAGCATTTGGGTAACTGCGGGCACGTTCATCGGGAATGGTTTTGTTACGGCGAATGGTGGCCCCGGGGAATTGTACAATGGCGGCGGAGGCGGGGGCGGACGGATTGCGATCTATTCTCCTTCGAACAATTTTGGCGGGTTAATATCTGCGTTCGGGGCGGAAGGTTTCAATTGGGGCGAAGATGGGACGATTTTCTTTTCGGCCAACTTCGGAAATCTGGCAGTGATCGCCCAGACCCCGACCGGCGTGGTCAGCAACGGCGTGAGTTCCGTGGACTTTACATTTAACGCAGCTATAAATCCGGCGTCCTTTTCGCCAGCGGATGTAATCATTACCAGGCCCGACGCAACGCTCGTTACAGTCAGCGGCATAACGACCTTGGGAGCCGCCAAGTTCAGGGCCAATTTGGGATTGGAGACAATGGTAGGCAACTATGTGATCAATGTCGGGCCGCAGGTCGAAGACTACCTCGGTCAGCCAATGCCACAAGTGTATAGCGGCGCGTTTACGATTTCGCTGCCGGTGATTCAAGGCACCGTGACAGATACGAATGGGCAGCCAGTCGCAGGTGTGACCGTGTCACCCACGGGCGGACTTTCGCTCACAACGACTGATACCAACGGGAACTATGTATTAGGTATCACGCCGGGCTGGAATGGGACAGTCACTGCTTCCAAGAATGGCCTGGAGTTTGTGCCGAGTTATCTGGCCTATACCAATGTAACGACATCCATCTCCAACCAAAACTTTATGGCCGTGAGTGGAATTGCGCCGAATGTGACTGCCGGGTTGCAGACGACCAATGTTGCCTTGAATTGGTACGGGACTTCGGGAGTGAACTATCAAACGCAATACTCGACTAATCTGGTAGACTGGTTGCCGTTCGGCAATGTAATACCCGGAACTAATGGGGCGGCAAAGGTGTTGATTCCGACTGATGTTGACCCAAAAAAATTCTTTCGGGTGATTGCTACTTATTAAGCAGGAGTAATTGATAGAGAATTTCCAAATGATGTAACCTGATTGAAGGTGTTTGTGTCTTGTTATGTCAGATCTTATTGAAAACATCAGATTGACAAATATAAAACTTAAGAGTCTTGTTTATGCAACCATGAAGAAACTGATTCTCGTTCTGACTTTAGGGGCGTTCGCATTTTCGCCGATGATGGTGCCGGAAACCCACGCGGCGTTGCAAACGGCCTCGGTCCACGCAAAAAAGCACCATAAGAAACATCATAAGAAGCACGTGAAGCATCGCCATCATAAAAAACGGAAGACTGCGTAAGTCCTGGCCGTAAAGCGTTTGCCGCCGGGCCGGTGGAGATTTTATCAGCGTAGTCCTTGCCATGTCTGGCAGGGACTTTGTGTATCCGGATGGGTTGGCGCAGCAATGAGGAAATCATATGAGAGCATTCTTGAAAGTTAGTTATGTGGCTTTGCTGTTATGGCTGAGCGGAGTTCCTGATTCATACGCGAGCGAACAATCCAAGACGATACCATTGGCGCAGGTTCCGCCGGTGGCCCAAAAGACCATTCTGGCAAAAGTGGGAGAAGGTAAACTGGGAGATGTTGACCAGGTAACGGAAGATGCCGGAGAGATTTCTTATGACATTGAAGTGACCGGCAAAGATGGAGTGGAACGGTCCTTTAACGTGACGCCAGACGGCAAGTTGCAAAGTTGGCAAGTGTTCATAACTGAATTACCCGAGGCGGTGCAAAAGACGATTGAGAAGCAGAAGGGCAAAGGTAAATTGGAGGAGATTTATAAGGACTTTGAAGCTGGCGAATTTACCTATGAGGTGTCAGCAAAGCATAGGAATGGAAAGGAATATTCATTTACCGTGGGAGTGGATGGGAAATTAATCAGCGTAGAGATGGAGCTTGGTCAAACTCCGAAAGTGGTGCAGAAGGCCATCCGGACGCAAGTGGCCGATGGGAAGGTATCCAGAATTGACAAGTATTTAGACGACGAGGAAGTGACATTTGATGTCGAGGCGGAAAAGGGAGGGAAGGCAATTTCCTTCAGCCTGACTCCGGATGGAAAGCTGGTTGAAGATTGACGGGCAGTCGGGGATTGAACAAATCTTGCACCAGGGCGTCTGATTATTTAAGTTAACTACAACCAAACATTCAACGCGGTGTTCAATTACATAATTATGAAAAAACTAATCATCTGTCTGACGGTGTCGGCTTTCGCCCTGGCTTCAACCTACGCTGGCGATACCAAACCTTGCACGGACAAGGACAAAGCTGCTTGCGCTGATAAAAAAGCGTGTTGTAGTGAGAAATCCATGTGCAGCAAGGGAGCGCCTTCCAAGAATGTTTTGATGACTCCGAAAGCGGCTGCGCAAGCGGGCAAGTAAAAGTTTCCAATTCAACAGAAACCCCGGATTTGATTGTCCGGGGTTTTTTATTTGTTGTGTTTAGATTATATCGCTGAAGCACTTAAACGCTTCGCATCATAAAACAGAGTCACTACAATCGGGAGATGAGGAGTTCGCGTTGGAAGATCATTTCCTTGGGGAGATGCGGGTAGAGTTTCAAAAAGAGTTCGTCCTGCCGTAAGACTTCACAGCGCCAATCGTGGTCATTGATGCTTTGCACCTGCTCGAATTTTTCAGGCGTGTAACCAGGCAGTTCTTCAAGATCGAAATCGCGTGCGCCGGGCACCCAGCCTAACGGTGTTTCTTCAGCGTTCGCGCGGCCCTGGCAGCGGTCCACGATCCATTTGAGGACGCGCATGTTTTCGCCGAAACCGGGCCAAAGGAATTTACCGTCTGAGCCTTTGCGAAACCAATTTACGTGGAAGATGCGCGGCAACTTCTTGATGAGCTTGCGCATGGAAATCCAGTGTTGGAAATAGTCGCCCATGTTGTAGCCGCAGAAGGGGAGCATGGCCATGGGATCACGACGAACCTGTCCGACTGTGCCAGCGGCCGCGGCGGTCATCTCGGAACCGACGGTAGCTCCGACATACACACCGTGGATCCAATTAAATGCCTGGAAAACGAGTGGTATAGTATCAGCCCGGCGTCCGCCAAAAATGATTGCGCTAATGGGAACACCTTTGGGATCGTTGGCCTCGGGCGCGAGCATGGGATTGTTAATCATGGGAGCGGCAAAGCGGCTATTGGGATGCGCGGCTTTTTCTTTGGATTCAGGAGTCCACTTGTTGCCTTTCCAATCGAGGCATTCCTTCGGTGGCGGACCGTCCTTGCCTTCCCACCAGACATCGAGGTCGGGAGTGAGGGCGACATTGGTGTAGATAGTATCGCGCTGGATACTTTTCATAGCGTTCGGATTGGATTCGTAACTGGTTCCCGGCATGACGCCAAAGTAACCGGCTTCGGGATTGATGGCATACAACCGGCCATCGGGACCCGGTTTCATCCAGGCAATGTCATCACCCACTGTCCATACTTTCCAGCCCTTGAAATGGGGCGGGGGAATCATCATGGCAAAATTGGTTTTTCCGCAGGCGCTGGGAAAAGCCGCGGCGACGTAGGTTTTTTGGCCGGTAGGTGATTCGACGCCGAGGATGAGCATGTGCTCGGCCATCCAGCCTTCCCTGCGACCCAGATAGGAACCAATGCGCAGGGCGAGACATTTTTTGCCGAGCAAGGCATTGCCACCATAAGCAGAACCGACGGAGATAATCGTATTGTCCTGAGGGAAATGACAGATGTAACGGCGATCGGGATTTACATCCAACATGCAGTGCAAGCCACGGTTGAAGTTAGTATTTTCGCCGAGATGTTGATAGGCGACATTGCCCATCCGGGTCATGATGCGCATGCTGAGAACAACGTAGATGGAATCCGTGAGTTCGATGCCAACCTTGGACATGGGCGAGCCGAGCGGGCCCATCAAGTAGGCGATGACATACATGGTGCGACCACGCATGCCGCCGCGGGCAAGTTCGTGGAGCTTCTGATACATCTCCTTTGGTGCCGCCCAATTGTTGGTGGGACCGGCTTGCTCCTCGGTTTCGGTGCAAATGTAGGTGTATTGCTCGACACGGGCGACATCGTTGGGATTGGAGCGATGGTAATAGCAGCCCGGCAATTTCTCCTGATTAAGTTTGATGAGGATGCCCTGCTTGACCGCTTCGGCAGTAAGGAATTCCTTTTCAGCTTCCGAGCCATCGCACCAGAAGATGCGGTCAGGCTGGCAGAGTTTTGCCTGCTCTTCCACCCAAGCCACCAAGGTGGCGTTGTTTGTATTACATTTTCCAAACGTTTCGTTGCTCATAAACTATTACCGTTGCGCTTTCTGCTCTGCTGATTCCAATCTTTTCCCGGGAGAAAAACAAACACTCCCCATTTTTGATTAAGATTCACCATATTTTGGTTTGAGGCGATGGATTTCGCATAATTCTAATTTTGCATAACTTGTTGACTGCAAACATGGGGTCTTAACGAATGCTTGAAACTTTTCCTCAATAGTACATAGTTTTTCCATGCCCTTCGTGTCGTATGATTTCAGGCCCCAAATTGCCTGAATTTCCTGCATTCCTGCCGATGGCATAAATTATTCAGAAGTTGTTTCAGAGTCGATACAGCCCTTTATAAATAATTGATATGATTCCTTCCCCGGTTCGTAAGTTCCTGGCCGTACTGGTTGGCATGGTATTCGTGCATCTGGCCGTCTTTCCTGCATCCGCTGTGATCCGCGACGGCGGTATTGATCCCGCGAATCTTGGCAAGGGGGAATGGATCTATTATATGAGCGATGTCACGAACAAGGTGGGCGGCAATGTGCTCAGCGTGACGAATGAAAACAGTTTGATGCTCTATTACAAGAGCCAGGGCATTCGTTACATCATGGTCAAAGCCGCAACGAGCGACCAACTGTTCAACGGCACTTACGGATTTCCCCAGTTCACCAGCAACTTATGCAGTATTGCCCATTCAAACGGGATATTAATTTTTGGCTATAACCGTTCGTATGGCGCGAACATACCGGCGGAGATAGCCATTGCTGATTATGTTTTCAACCAGGGGGCGGATGGTTTTGTGTTTGATGCCGAGGCGGAATGGGAAAGCAACAAGGCATGGATTGGAGCCAATGGGGGAGCGCTGGCATGGCAGCTTTGTTCTACAGTGCGTTCCAACTGGCCGACTAAATTTCTAGCGCATGCGCCCTTTCCCATTATCAGTGTGCATACTTCATTTCCTTACAAAGAATTCGGATATTGGTGCGATACGGTGATGCCACAGATTTATCATTTTTCTTCCACCGGTTTAAAGGGGGCGCAGAGTGCCGGAATTAATTGGTCGGATGTAAATTGGACCAGTTGGCAGAATTCCCTGGTCGGCAAATCCACGAATGTTGGTGGCATTACTTATTATTGGACGAATGCGATCAAGCCGCTCGCACCCGTGAATGATGTTTATGGTCCGGCAACAGGTCAGTCGCTCGCGGGGGGCACTGCTGCTGCAAACCCCAATAAAGATGTGATGGAATTTATTGATTATCTTACGGCCGATCCGCATGCGGCAACCGGTGGCGGTTATAAAGGGGTAAGTTTCTGGCGGAGCGATCTGCACGGGCAAGCACAGGCGGCATATATCAAGGTGGGAACAAGCGGCAACTTCGCTGGTGCAATCAACAATATCGTCCTGGACAGTCCGAGCGCGACTACTGTCGGATCATGGACGTCTGTGAAGGTTTTCGGCGCGACGACGACGAGTCCGAGTTACTTCGGCGCCACGGGGACGGATACCAATTCTTTTGGAACAAATTATCTGGTGAAGAGCAAAGGGACGGGATCGGCTTATGTGCAATATACGCCGAACATCGTCACTGCGGGTTATTATGACGTTTATGAATGGCACCCGTATCGTGCCGACGCTTCGACCAACGTCCCGTTTGTCATCAATTACAGTGGTGGTTCGACGACTGTTAATGCGAACCTACAAACCAATTCAGGAAATTGGAGTTTAATAGGAAGGTTCAATTTTGCGATGGGCACGTCAGGCAACATTCGTGTCACCGATGGTTTTCCTGAAGCTTCCGCAGTGGCCTTGGCTGACGGTTTGAAGCTGGTCTATGCAACGAGTTCCGGTTCGCTTGCGGTAGTCACGCCGCCGCAAAGCCAGACCGTTGTGGCAGGACAGACTGCGACCTTCAACGTCACCGCAAATGGTATTGCGCCGATAAATTATCAATGGCGCTTTAACGGGGCGAATATCGCCGGGGCGACGACGAGCAGTTATAGCCGAAGCAATATCCAGACGAATGATGCAGGCAATTATCTGGTAGTGGTCGGCGACATTTCGGGATCAGTCACCAGCGCGCCAGCGGTTTTGACGGTCAATTATTCCCTGAATGCAACCGCAACGGTGGGCGGTTCGGTCAGCGCCAATCCGAGTCAGAGCAGTTATACACCAAATTCGACGGTGACGCTGACGGCGAGCAGCAACCTAGGTTCCACTTTTCTTGGGTGGACAGGCGATGCGAGCGGGATAGTCAATCCATTGAGCATAACGATGACGACCAACCTGAATATCACGGCAAACTTCTCCGCGCCCACTGAAGTTATAATAGATAATACCAATGCGACATTCGTTGGCAGTTGGAGTGTGGGCAGCGCGACCGCAGGGCATTATGGGAATGACTATCGTTTTGCCACGGCAGTCTCCGGCACGGCAACGGCCAGCGCGATTTACACGCCAACACTGGTGGCGGCACGTATGATGTTTACATCTGGTATACCACGGGGGGCAATCGTTCGGCTTCCTCGCCGTGGGTCATCACTTATGATGGCGGAAGTATTACCGTACTGGTTAACCAGCAAATCAACGGTGCGGGCTGGTTCCAAGTTGCATCCGGACTTAATTTTGCCGCGGGAACCGGTGGGAACATTACTCTTTATAATAACACGAGCGATGCAGCCACCAGCAAGATCGTGATGGCTGACGCCGTACGTTTTGTATATACCGGTCCACCTGCCACGGCTCCAACGATCGCAGACGAACCGCAGAGCCAGGCAGTCAGCCAGGGTTCCAGTGTCACCTTCAGTGTGACGGCGACTGGGACGGAGCCTTTAAGTTATCAATGGAAAAAGGATGGAAGTGATATTAGTGGAGCGACCGCTGCCAACTTTATCCTGAGCAATGTAAGCCAGAGTGATGCGGCCAGTTACACGGTGATGGTGAGCAATGCGGTAGGGAGCGACACCAGTTCAGTGGCGACGTTGACAGTGATTGATCCGCCGGTGATTACCGCGCAACCGATAAGCCTGACTCGCAATGCCGGTCAAAGCGCGACGGTTAGTGTGTCGGTCACTGGCACGGCACCATTCACTTATCAATGGCAAAAGGATGGAAGTGATATCGCCGATGCCACGGCATCGAGTTTGATCTTGAACAATGTGAGCCAGAGTGATGCAGGCATCTATACCGTGGAAGTCAGCAATACGGCAGGCACGGACATCAGTTCGGATGCGACCCTGATTGTGATTGTTCCACCATCGATTACGAGTCAGCCAGCGAGCCGCACCAACAATGCAGGGACTACGGCCACATTCACTGTAGTGGCCAGTGGCACCAGCCCAAATTATCAATGGAAAAAAGGCGGGGTAAATATCAGTGGAGCGACTGCAGCCACCTTGACCTTGAATAATGTGAGCCAAACTGATGCCGCCAGTTACACAGTGGTGGTGAGCAACGCCGCCGGAAGTGATACCAGTTCGGTGGCGACATTGACGGTGATCGATCAACCGGTGATTACGAGTGAACCGGCAAGCTTGACGCGTAATGCCGGCCAGAGCGCCACCTTCAGCGTGACTGCAACAGGCACGAGCCCGAATTACCAATGGAAAAAGGGCGGGGTAAATATCAGTGGAGCCACTACGTCCACCTTGATCTTTAACAGTGTGAGCCAGAGCGATGCGGCGAGTTACACGGTGGTGGTGAGCAACGCGGCAGGGAGTGACACCAGTTCGGCGGCGGTTTTGACGGTGATTGATCCACCGGTAATTACGAGCCAGCCAGACAGTCGGACGAACAATGCCGGAACCACAGCCACTTTCAGCGCGACGGCCAGTGGCACGAGCCCAAATTATCAATGGAAGAAAAACGGGGTAAATATCAGTGGGGCTACCACGTCCGCCTTGAGGCTGAATAACGTGAGCCAAGGTGATGTGGCGAGTTACACAGTTTTGGTGAGCAATGCGGCGGGCAGCGAACTCAGTTCGGCGGCTACGTTGACGGTTACTGATGCGCCAGTGATTACGACCGGGCCAGCAAATGCCACGGCGAATGCAGGAGCAAGCGCGAGCTTCAGCGTGGTGGCCGGGGGTACAGTTCCGTTAAGTTATCAATGGAAGAAAGACGGGAACGCCATCAGTGGGGCTACGACGTCGAGCCTGACTTTGAATAATGTGAGCCAAAGCGATGCGGCCAGTTACATGGTAGTCGTGAGCAATGTGGCCGGAAGCGCAACCAGTTCAGCCGCGACGTTGACGGTGATTGAGCCGCCAGTGATTACGAACCAGCCAGCCAGCCGGACCAACACAGCCGGAACTATGGCGACCTTCAGCGTGGCAGTTACGGGCACCAGTCCCGCTTACCAGTGGCTGAAGGGAACGAATATTCTGGTGGATGACGGCAAAGTTTCTGGTGCCACGACCGATACTTTAACGCTGAGTAATGTAGGCCAAAGTGATGCGGCTGAATACACGGTGGCCGTAAGTAACTCGGCAGGGAGTGACACGAGTTTGGCGGCGACGTTGACGGTGATTGATCCGCCCGTAATTACCAGCCAGCCGGTCAGTGTAACGGTAGGGGCAGGTTCCTCGGCCAGCTTTACTGTTACTGCCAACGGCACGGCACCGTTGAGCTATCAATGGAGGAAAGGCGGGGTGGATATTGCCGGAGCCACTACCACCACTTTGACTTTGAATAATGTCAGTCAAAGTGATGCGGGCAACTATACGGTTTATATCAGCAATGCAACGGGGAATGCGACAAGTTCGACGGCAATCTTGACTGTCACCTCTGCTCCAGTAATCACCAGCCAACCGGTGAGTCTGACGCGCAACGCCGGGCAGAGCGCCACCTTTACGGTCAGCGCCACGGGCAGTGCCCCATTGAGCTATCAATGGAAGCGGAATGGAACGAATATGTCAGGGACGGTAAGTCCTTCATTTAGTTTGAGCAGTGTGACATCGGCGGACGCTGCCAGCTACACGGTCCTCGTTAGCAATGGAGCAGGAAGTGCTCTAAGCACGGCGGCGATATTGACCGTGCTTACTCCACCGGTGATCACGAGCCAGCCCTTGAGCCGGACCAACACCCTGGGGAGCACCGCCAGCTTCAGCGTGACGGTAAGTGGCACCGCACCCTTGAGCTACCAGTGGAGCTGGGACGGGGTGGCGATCATGGGTGCCACGACCAGCAGCCTGAGCTTGTCCAACACCACTGGCAGCGATGCGGGAAGCTATTCGGTGGTGGTGACCAATGTGGCGGGCAGCGTGCCCAGCGCGGGGGCTGCATTAGCCTTCACGGGCCGGCCCCTCTTCACCAAGCAGCCGGTGAGTAAACTCAATGCCCTGGTGGGCACGAGCAACACCTTCCTGGTGACCGTCACGGGCACCGCTCCCTTGAGCTGCCAGTGGCGCTGCAACGGGGTGGCCATCGCGGGGGCCACGGCCACCAGCTATCTGGTGAGTGACATTGTCACGGCCAGTGCGGGGAGCTATTCGGTGGTGGTGAGCAATCTGGCCGGAGTGACCACGAGCGCCAGTGCGCTCCTGACCACGACCAATGACGTGGTCAGGCCGACCTTGACCATTGCGACCCCCACGGCCAACACCAACCTGAGTGCCAATGTCTTCACGGCCACGGGCACGGCCACCGACCTGGCGCAGGTGACCAATGTGGCCTACAGCCTCAATAACGCCCCCTACCAGAGTGGGACGACGACCAACAAGTGGAAGAACTGGAGTGCGGTGTTGGATGGGCAATTGAAAGCGGGCACCAACACGATCAAGTTTATGGCCACGGACTTCAGCGGCAACCCGTCGCTCGTGGGTGCCTTGCAGACCCGCAGCTTTATCTTCAACGTGCCTTCACTCCTGACCGTCTCCACCAATGGCACGGGCACCTTGTCCACCAACCTCAATGGCCTGCGGGAGGTGAATAAGAACTACACCGTGACGGCCACGCCCGGACCGGGGCAGATCTTCACCAACTGGCAGGTGGGAACGACTTCCAGCGCCAGTGCGAAGCTGGTCTTCACCATGCAGACCAATCTGGTGATCAGCGCCAACTTTATCCCCACCCCCTTCACACCCAATGTGGCGGGGACCTATAACGGGCTCTTCCAGGAAGCCGGAGGAGTGGCCTTTCCTTCGAGCGGGTTCCTCACCTTGACCGTCAACAGCAACGGGCTCTATAGCGGGAAGATTTATCTGGAAGGCAAGCTCTACTCCTTTGTCAATGCGGCCTTTAGTCCCGGCGGGCTGGGCCATGTGGCGGTGGCGCGCACGGGCAAACCGGCGTTATCAGTGGACTTGCAGATTGATTTGACGGGAGGCAGTGACAGCGTGAGCGGCACCGTCTCCAGCCCCATCGAGGGGTGGAGTGCCAACTGCCTGGGGTACCGGGCCCTCTATAGCAACACCACTCCCACCCCCAATGTGGGCAAGTATACCTTTATAGTGCCGGGCACGACCGATGAAACGCAAGGCCCCTTGGGCAGTGGCTATGGCCTAATCACCGTCAGCAGCAATGGCACGGTGGCGCTTACAGGCAACCTGGGCGATGGCACCACCGAAGCGCAGGCCCTGGGGCCACCACTTCCCTCAGCAAGCAGGGACTCTGGCCCTTATACATGCCGCTTTATGCGGGCAAGGGCGCGGTGTTAAGCTGGGTTTCCTTCACCAATGCGCCGGGGGTGGGCACCAACCTGAGTGCCAGCCTGGTATGGATCAAACTGGCCAATCCCACCAACCTCTATTATCCCGGTGGGTTTACCAACCTCGTGGACCTGGTGGGCAGTGGTTATGTGGCTCCGACCACCGGTCACCGCATTCTGAATCTGACCAACACCACCCTGATCCTGGCCGGAGGCAACCTCGCCACTCCCATCGTGAGCGCCATCACCCTCGCCAGCAACAACACGGTCACCGTGGCAGGGCCGAACACCAACAATTTAAAGCTGACCTTTACCAGTTCCAGTGGCGCGATTGCGGGCAGCTTCATTGACCCCGTAAGCGGCCGCACCAACAGCTTCAAGGGCGCCGCCCGGCAGAACGGCAACTACGGCGCTGGGGAGTTCCTGGGCACCAACCAGAGTGGGTATTTCCTGCTGGGGCAATAAAACTTAAAGCATTATTTCAAGGTTTGGCTCTTCGACATCCCGAAAGGATCAAGTGCTTTTAAAGAGAAGGTTAGCGATACTTCCAAAGGCAATTGAAAGGGAAAGCTGAAACTAAAAAGTAGTCCGGGTATGCGTGAAGGATGGATTGGTAGTTCGATGCACAGTTTAAATTGCCAATCGTGAATCATCAGGCAAACTTCCGACATGCTAAAATTCATTTTTTCAGTAGTGCTTCTGTTGGGGTTTTCGCTTTCAATTCATGCTGGCAATTCAAAATTAGTCGGCACATGGAAGTCGAATAAAGCAGCCACGGTTGATTATTTAAAATCGCATACCAAACTCACGCCACAACAATTGGAAAAGGTTGGTTCGGTTTTGGGAAAAATGGTCATTGAGTTCGATGCAGAAAAAATGACCATGAAAAGCGGAAACTGGAAGTTTGTGAGCAAATACAAAATCGTCGAAGAAAGCAAAGATGGGGTGACGATCGAAGCAGAAGATCCAGGAACAAAGAAATTAACCAAAACAAAATTTGAATTGGATAATAGTGGATTTTGGACTCCTGATGAAAAAATTCCCGGTTACAAAGAGCGCTTTGATAAAATCGTGAAAAGCTAATCCATGAGTAAACATGCGAGTTGTTTCGAATAAGCGGTGGGGTATTTAAAGCGCTTAGGCGAAGCAAAATCGAACACGATTTGCAATCGCTTCAGATTAGGGAATTATGGTAGGTTCTGAGTAGCAAATATATGAGCCAGCCAACGTCCAGCGAAACCGATTTACAAGCCGAAAAGGCCAGATGCCTGGCACGGTCGGTGACGGAAGTTCTGGCACAAGAACCGACGTTGGAGGCGGTTACCGTTGATCGCACGAAGAAAACCATTTCGGTGGCGACGTTGGGCCAGGCGGATGTTGCTAAATTGACGCAACGAATTTCTGACACAATCCAGAGTGCGGAAGCAGTCGATGGCGCGCAGGCGTGTGGGATACTTTCAGGCGAGGGAGATTGCAATGGTTGCAGCGTTCCTTTGTCGTTCAAGGAGCGACAGGCAATTACCATCAAGCAGGAAGGGAATTCCACGACGATTGCGCGGGTGACTTGTCCGACCGCACCGCGATTTTGGCGGTGGCGCGATATTCCCTGGCCGCGAGTGGTGCAAAGGGATGTGGAGTTCCTGGAGCACGCGGAACATCTGGATGAATGGAAGCCGCAACTACTGGCGGCCGCTTTGTGCGGGGTGTTTGGACTGGCAGGTTATTTCCTGGGAAGTCCGTTCGCGGTTTATGCCTATATCGCCGCGTATCTGGCAGGAGGCTGGTTCACGGCGGAGGAGGTTTGGGAGCGGTTGCAAAAACGGGCCATTGATGTGCATTTCCTGATGCTGGCGGTGGCTGTTGGGAGCGCGAGTATTGGGGCATGGGGGGAAGGGGCGACGCTGCTGTTCCTATTCTCGTTTTCCGGCGCGTTGGAACATTATGCGCTCGGGCGGACGCAACGGGAAATCAACTCGCTATTTAAAGAAGCGCCGAAGGTGGCAACAGTTTTGGATGAAGCGGGGCAGGAACGGGAAGTTCCGGTGGAACGTTTGCAACGAGGAATGCGTTTGTTGATCAAGCCGGGAGCGCAATTCCCGGTGGATGCGGAGGTGAGCAAGGGCGGAACGGCCAGCGACGAGTCTAATCTCACAGGCGAGGCAACGCCGGTGGAAAAGGGGGTTGGGGATTCAGTATTGGCCGGAACAATCAATTTATGGGGAGCGGTGGAGGTGACGGTGTTGCGGCCTGCCACGGAAAGTGCGTTGCAGAAGATCATTCAATTAATCCGAGAGGCACAGCAACGCAAGGCCCCGGCGCAACAATTTACGGACAAGTTCAGCACGGTTTATACCTACATCGTGCTCGGTCTTTCGCTGGCAATGTTTTTTGTGTGGTGGCTGGTGCGGGGACTGGCGCCATTCACAGCGCAGGGAGCGGAGCAAAGTGCTTTTTATCATACCATGACATTGCTGGTGGTGGCATCGCCGTGTGCGCTAGTGCTGTCCATTCCATCGGCGGTGTTGGCGGCAATTGCTTGGGGCGCGCGGCATGGGATTTTGTTTCGTGGTGGAGCAGCGGTGGAAAAATTGGCCGGAGTGACAATGGTCGCCCTGGATAAAACCGGAACGCTGACCACGGGGGAATTGCGCGTGGAAAAGGTGGAGAGTTTTCCGGCTGGGCGTGAAAAGGAGATTGCACAATTGGCCTATTCACTGGAACGGCTTTCGACCCATCCGCTCGCGCGGGCCATCACACGCTATGGCAAGCAGCAGCAGATTAAGCCGATTGAACTGGAGAATTTTGAATCAATCACGGGGCATGGTTTGCAAATCAAACGCGAAGGCAAGGTGTGCCGGTTGGGACGGCGCGAATGGCTGACAGAAGGAGATTGCGCCAGGATAATTTCACAGGTGCCAGCAACGGAAGCGGGATTTAACGAAGTATGGCTGACCGAGGGCGAGTTGGTGGGGCGGATTGTGTTACGGGATGATATTCGCCCGCAAGCACGGCAGGTCATGGAAGAACTTCGACGGGAAGGATTGCACACGGTGGTGTTGACGGGAGATCGCAAAGCGACGGCGGAACATTTGAAGGCGGAGTTGCAACTGGATGATGTGCGGGCGGAATTGAAGCCGGAACAAAAAGTCGAAGCGATCCGGGAATTGATCGCGAAGGGGCAACGGGTGGCGATGGTGGGTGATGGCGTGAATGATGCGCCCAGTCTGGCAGCATCGGATGTGGGCGTGGCAATGGGGGCGCGGGGCTCAGATGCGGCACTGGAACAGGCGGAAGTGGTGCTGATGCATGACCGGTTGGAAAACTTTCTGGCGGCATTCAAGCTCAGCCAGCGAGCGCGGCGGGTAATCCGTCAGAATTTAATCATCTCGCTCGGCACGGTGGTGGTGCTGATGTGTTTTGCTTTGATGGGGAAGATACCTTTGACAATTGGAGTTGTGGGGCATGAAGGGAGCACGGTGATTGTGGTGATGAATAGTTTGAGGTTGTTGTTTGGTAAAACAGGGAAGCAAGAGGTTGTTGAAAAAACGGCGGCGTAATAAATCCACACCCGCAGACGTAATTTTATTTAAGCGCCGTAAACGGCTCGCTCCTAAGCGGATTATCTCCAGGCGAATTCACTGATGTCGAGATACCAGTCACTGCCGTCGGTCACACGCACGGATTTCTTTTCCTGTTTGTAGATGATTTTGGCGAGGTCCACGGAGGGTGGCAAAACATTTACAAGGACATCACCGGAGCCGAGCGCGATGATGCGGGTGCGTGGTTCGGGGCGGCGAAAAAAGGAGAACTTGACCAAATCAACGGTGTAAATGTGGCCAGTGACGCGGGCCATGCCGTTTTCATAAGCGTTTACCACACCGACAAAATGGCGGTGCGGGTCTTTTTCGAAATGCCGCCGGTGAATGATGTGAACCTTTTCGCCGTTTTCCAAAATCATGGCGAAAGTATTGCGAAGCGCCCGGAAATTACCAGCACGGTTTATCTGAAGAGTGTGCAGTCAAACACACAGGCTGTGCCGGGGAACGCACATCGACACGAGAAATTCCAAGGGGTAAATCACAGGATACAAATTGGCCGGATTCGCAGGCGGTAAATTGTTGTCCGTTCAAGGTCAAAGCATCAGAAGTAAAAGAAGATGGTTAACCCAAACACATTATGAAGATAAGGAAGAAACAGTTTTTTGGTGGACTCACATTAATTATCGGGTTGCTGCTTTTATGGATGACGGCAACGGTCGGCGCGGCGGGTTTGGTGGCTGCCTGGGGATTTGATTATGATGGGACGACGATCACGCCCGTGGGGCTTGGACCGGTTAAAGCAATAACTGCGGGCGCGACTTTCAGTGCGGCCCTGAAAGGAGATGGAACGGTGGCGGTGTGGGGGAACCCCTATTACACCGCAACACTTTCTACTGCCGGGTTGAGCAATATAAAAGCGATATCAGCAGGAAGTGTTCATATTGTGGCATTAAGAGCAGATGGGAGCGTGGTGGCGTGGGGCCAAAACGATGCCGGTCAAACGAATGTGCCGGCGGGTTTATCAGGTGTGATAGCGGTGACGGCGGGTAGCTATCATAGTCTGGCCCTGAAATATGACGGTGCGGTGGTGGCGTGGGGTGCTAATGATCACGGGCAGACTAATGTACCGTCGACTTTATCCAACGTGGTTGCAGTGGCCGGCGGCTTTCTGCATGACTTGGCGCTTAAGGTTGATGGTACGGTAGTTGTCTGGGGCGATAATACATATGGGCAAACCAATGTACCTGTTGGTTTGTCGAATGTCGTTGCTGTTGCAGCAGGTGATTACCATTCCCTAGCGTTGAGAAGTGACGGAACGGTATGGGCGTGGGGTGGTCCCAGTCAGCAAACGAATGTTCCAGCAGGCTTATCGAATGTTGTGGCAATCGCAGCCGGATACGATCGAAGCATGGCGTTAAAGTCAGATGGCACGATAATTATGTGGGGGGGGAATGCGGCAGGCCAAAGCAACGTGCCAGTGGGACTGGTGGCAACGGCCATCGCGGTGGGGGGATCCCATAATCTGGCGTTAGTGTCAGAAGGGCCGGTTCAGATGCTTCAAAATCCGCAGAGCCAGATAGTGACGTATAGTTCCAATGCGACGTTGTCGGTGAATGTGACCGGCTACCAGCCAATCAGTTTTAAATGGAGATTTAATGGTTCCAACCTCGTTGATAATGCGCATGTGAACGGCAGCACCAACTCGACGCTGACGATAAACAATCTGCTATTTTCTGATACAGGAAACTATTCAGTGGTAGTGAGCAATGCAATGGGATCGATGGTGAGTTCGAGTGCTGTGCTGACCGTGATCAGTCCGCCGTTGATTCTGCAACAATCTCCCAATCAGACAGTGCGAGCGGGGTCCAACGTTACCTTTTCCGTTTCAGCGATTGGTTCACCGGTTTTAAGTTATCAATGGCAGTTTGGTGGGACAAATTTGGCAGGAGCAACCAGCAGCAGTTTGGCGTTGATAAACGTGCAGCCAGCGATGTCTGGAGATTATGTGCTGACGATCAGCAATACGCACGGGATGATCCAGAGTACCATATCCCTGGTTGTGACCGACAGCGCGCCATATATTTTGCTACAACCGGCTGGCAAGAATGTCGCGTTAGGGGGAACGGCGACCTTCTCTGTGACTGTGCGAGGATCGTTGCCCCTGAGCTATCAGTGGCGATTTAACGGGGCGGACATTTCAGGAGCAACCAATTCCACGTTGAATTTCAGCAATCTTAATTATGATCAAACAGGTTTTTATAATGTGGTGGCCACTAATCCCTTTGGAGAAGTCATTAGTACCAAAGCTTTCTTATCAGTATTGGAAACTTTAGTACTGGGAAGCGATAGTATACGGTTTCCAACCAACGTTCCGCCCGGTTTGACCAACCTAGTGGCCATCTCGGCTGGTTCTTATCACATATTGGCATTGAAATCTGATGGCTCAATCGTTCAATGGATCAGCAGCACGGCTTTGTCTCAGGGCACCGGCAGCGTGAATACGTTAACCAATATTCCGTCTGGGTTGACAAATGTGACGGCAATCAGCGCCGGGAGCAACTCCAGCATGGTTCTAAAATCCGATGGTAGGGTGGTGGTATGGGGTAATAATGCCAATGGTCAAACCAATGTGCCGGCTGGGCTGACAAATGTGTCGGGCATTGCGGCAGGGCTTACACATTGCCTGGTATTGAGGTCAAATGGAACAGTGGCAGCGTGGGGAGACAATCGAGCTGGGCAAACGAATATTCCGCCCGGATTAACTAATATAGTGGCGGTGGCGGCGGGAACCTACTGCTGCATGGCACTCCGAGCGGATGGAACTGTGGCGGTATGGGGAGGATTTTCAGGTGAAAGCCGCGTGCCGGCTGGATTATCCAACGTAGTAGCCATTGACGGAGCTAAAGGTAATGGCAATTGCATGGCATTAAAAGCTGATGGCACTGTCGTCGAATGGGGTGAGTTAAATATTGGAACCCCACCTAGCGGCCTGAGCAATGTGGTGGCAATCGCCGAGGGAAAATTGCTATGGATCGCCTTAAAAAAGGATGGGACCGTTGTGACCTGGGGAAACCCAAAACTCTCGTTTCCTGAAGGACTCAAAAATGTATTTGCGATTACGGGAGGAGGGGCTGAGATAGGTTTCTACGCGGTATTGGTCGGAAGCGGCAAGCCAACGATGACTCTGCAACCTTTCAGCCAGACTGTGAACCGAGGCACCAATGTGCAATTCACGGCTTTTGCGGTGGGAAGGCAGCCAATGAATTATCAGTGGCAACATGATGGCGTGGAGATTTTGGGGGCGACCAATTCATCACTGACGTTAACGAATACTCAAGGGAAGGACACGGGTGGGTATCGGCTGATCGTTTCGAATGCCTTGGGTATGACAAATAGCACGACAGCCTTTCTAAATATTCCATTCACGAACACGCTGGCCGGAGCTTTGAATGCAACCAACTTTCAATGGACGACAAGTGCCAGTTTAACCAATGCGTTATGGTTTCCGCAGATCCGGTTTACTCATGACGGAGATAGCGCGGCGCAGAGCGGTGGCATAACCAATGGCCAACAATCCACGCTGCAAACCGTTGTGACCGGGCCGGGGACAATGACTTTTTGGTGGAAGGTGTCATCCGAAGAAGGGTTTGATTTTCTGAATCTTACGATGGATAAAGGCGAAACGACGTCGATGTCCATTTCCGGGGAGGTGGATTGGGAACAAAGATCGTTTACGATTCCAGTTGGTTCACATTCGCTGATTTGGAAGTATTCAAAGGATGCCAGCGTTAGTGACGGCCTGGATGCAGGTTGGTTGGACCAAGTGGTCTTCATACCAGACCCGGTAACGATTGTACAACAGCCGGTCAGCCAGACGGTGATGATGGGTACAACTGTCACTTTCAATGTGCAAGCAACTGGAACAGTGGCCCTCACATATCAATGGTTGAAAAACGGAATTAATTTGTTGGGAGCCACGAAAACAAGCCTAACTTTATCAAGCGTAACGCAGGATAGCGCGGGCGTGTATGCGGTCAGGGTATCGAACGGGGCGTTGAACGTTCTCAGCAGCAATGCCGTGTTAAATGTTGTAACGCCCCAGGTTTTGGCCAAGCCGTCAGTCCAGTCGGATGGCAGTTATACTTTAACCTCCCGCTCTGCAGACGGAAGCGTGATGGGGGCGGACAATCTGAGCGGGTTCGAGTTGCAGGCAAGCAGTGACCTGCTGGCGTGGACGACGTTAACGAATACGCCGGTTTTGACCAACGGGACGCTACGATTTATAGAACCGGGCAGCACCAATTATACGCGCAGGTTTTATCGGGTGATACAAAAACCATGACCGTCTTCTAAAAATGGTGACGATCAGCCCCTGATCAGTCATCGGGTTAGTCATACAAAGCGGGAGCACCGCCATTGCCAGTCATTCCATTAATAGTTGAAATGGCGGCAAGGAGTCCGACGCGAGCATACTTGCGGGCAGCAGTTAAAGTGCTTGTTGCATTGAACTTGAACTGGCTGCCCGACTCCATTACAACGCTTCCGCTGTATGAACACGAATAATGGCCTGGCGTTAGTTACTCCCCGGATTACCCCGGTATTAGATCCATTTTTTCGACCGGCGGTACTGGCTACGCGTGCTTTTCGGGAGCAAGTGCGAACGACGAGTGACCCAGTCGCCGTGCGATTGGCACTGGAACAGTCGGATGGTTCCGTATTCCAATTTCAGACGGAAATTTTCTCAGACAGTCATCCGCAGGCAGCGGGTAATTTTGTCTATATTGAAAGAATGTTGAAATTCCTGCTCTGGTCGCGGGGAGGGTTCCGCATTCATTTCGATGGCCCGAGGTCGTTGGGCGAAGCATTGAAAAAACATTATCGTGAGGCTGCCACGGGCAAGTTTGATTCAGAAATTGTAGGCAATCGAATTTTTGACAAGCCCATTGAAGTGGTGTTGACCAGAGACATTCCGGCAGCACGCTCCAATACCACGCCGCTGGGGCGTCATTTGGATGGTTATCGCATCGGGTTTGATCTGGGAGGCAGCGACCGCAAGGTGGCGGCGATTGTCAACGGGCAAGCGGTTTATAGCGAAGAGGTAGTTTGGGACCCGTATTACCAGACCGATCCCAAATATCATTATGAAGGAGTCATGGAGTCGTTGCGGAGCGTGGCGAAACATATGCCGCGGGTGGATGCAATCGGAGGCAGCGCAGCAGGCGTATATGTGAATAATCGCGTGAAGGTCGCGTCACTTTTCCGGGGGATTCCGCCTGATGTATTTGAGAAGGAAGTGAAGGACATGTTCCTTAAAATTCAAAAGGAATGGGGGAACGTGCCGCTGGAAATCGTCAATGACGGTGAAGTGACGGCATTGGCCGGTTCGATGTCGCTCCGGCAGAACGGGGTGTTGGGAATCGCGCTGGGGACGAGCACGGCGGGTGGTTATGTGACGATGGAAGGGAACATCACTTCGTGGCTCAATGAATTTGCGTTTATGCCGGTGGATTATAATCCGCAGGCCCCGACGGACGAATGGTCCGGTGATTATGGTTGCGGCGTGCAGTATTTCTCGCAGCAGGCGGTAGGGCGTTTGATGCCCGCAGCCGGGATTGAAGCGGAAGCAGATTTACCATTGCCGGAAAAATTGAAGGTGGTGCAATCGCTCGCGTATAAAGAGGATTATCGCGCACATAAAGTTTATCAGACCATTGGAACCTACCTGGGATACGCGATTGCGCATTACTCGGATTTCTATGATTTCAAAAATGTGCTGGCATTGGGACGGGTCACGTCCGGGCCTGGTGGGGAAACAATAGTCAATGGCGCGAAGGAAGTTCTTAAAGTGGAGTTTCCCGAACTGGCTGCGCGGATTGCCTTTCATATCCCGAGTGAAAAAGACAAGCGTCACGGGCAGGCGGTGGCGGCTGCGAGTCTGCCAAAATTGAAACGCTGAGAAGCATCAGGTTGGCAACAATGAGACGAGTTAGTATGATGCACGCCCTCATCCCGGCCTTCTCCCCCGGGGGAGGAGGGGAACCGGATGGCGTCGCAGGAGAATGTGAACGCATCGGTTGCAAGTTGCTCATTATTGGCTCAATCACGAATCAGAATTTTAAAATTCAATTAATTTTATGAATCCCTATCAACATTTAGTCGCTGAATACGCCCGATTGCTTAAGGAAGGCAAATCGTATCAGATGGGAAATTTCCCACCGGCACCGAGACCGGATGTGGCGCATGATTCGCCCAAGGTCTTGATCTTCTCGCCGCACCCAGATGATGAGTGCATTGTTGGGGGATTGGCTTTGCGGTTGATGCGGGAAGCGCAGATGAATGTCATCAACGTGGCGGTGACGCAGGGAAGCAAGAAGGAGCGTCAGGTGGAACGTTTTCGTGAATTGAAAGCGGCCTGTAATTATTTAGGTTTCGGCCTTTTGCCTACGATTCAAAATGGTTTGGAAAAAGTTACGCTGCAAACTCGCGAGCAAAATCCGAATCAGTGGAAGGAATCGGTGCAGGTAATCGCGAACATTTTAGCAAATAATCAGCCACGTATAATCTTGGTGCCGCATGATCGTGATTGGAATGGCAGCCATATTGGAACACATCATTTGGTGATGGATGCGCTGAGGGTTTTGCCGAAAAGTTTTGAATGTTATGTGGTGGAGACGGAATTTTGGGGGGCGATGGACACGCCGAATTTAACGGTGGAATTGAGCCCGCAGGATTTGGGCGATCTGATGACGGCGACTTCGTTTCATGTGGGTGAAGTACAGCGCAATCCGTATCACCTGCTGTTGCCCGCGTGGATGCAGGACAACGTGCGTCGGGGTGGGGAATTGGTTGGTGGGCAGGGCGGCGCAGCGCCGGACTTCACGTTCGCAACGCTTTACCGGTTGAGTAAATGGAGCCAGGGCAAGCTGGTGAAAACATTGGATAAGAACCGGCAGATATCGCGCATGACCAATCCGGCGGAGTTGTTTATATGAACAAGAAATACATGCAGGAAGCGATTCGCATCTCGCGGCAAATGATGCGCCGGAACATGGGCGGGCCGTTCGGCGCGGTGGTGGTCCGGGGAGACAAAATTGTGGGGCGCGGGTGCAACCAGGTGACTTCGACGAATGATCCGACGGCACATGCGGAAGTGGTGGCGATCCGGGATGCCTGCAAGCGGTTGAAAACTTTTCAATTGGATGATTGCGAGCTTTATACGAGTTGCGAGCCATGCCCGATGTGCCTCTCCGCAATTTACTGGGCGCGGTTTAAGAAAGTTTATTACGCGAATACGCGCAGGGACGCGGCGGACATTGAGTTCGATGATGATTTTATTTATACAGAGGTTTCGCGTCCGATTACTGAGCGTTCGATACCGATGCGGCAGTTGCTAAGAAAAGATGCGCTGACGGTTTTTCAGGAATGGAAAAATAAGGCGGATAAGATTCGGTACTAAGGGTAGCGGAAATTTGACGGTGCGGTGAAGGATGAAGGGGCGGTGAGTAATTAGTCACCTGCGGTCTGCCGACCGCAGCTACGTGATAAGTTAACCAGCGTTTTCGAGGGGGCGGGCGGAAATTTCCAACATGCGCTCAATAGGGAGACGGGCGCGGCGGATGATGTCGTCGCTGAGCTCCACCCGGGGAGAGAGGTTCGCCATGCAATCGTAAACTTTTTCGAGCGTGTTCATCTTCATGAATTTACACTCATTGCACCGGCAGTTCTCGGTCGGGGCCGGGATAAATACCTTGTCAGGACATTCCTTTTCCAAACGGTGGAGCATGCCAGCCTCGGTGGCGATGATGATTTGTTTCGCTTTGGTCTTTTTGCAAAAGTCCACCATCTTCTCAGTGGAACAAATTTCATCGGCCAGCATGCGCACGGCTTTGGTGCATTCAGGATGCGCAACCACGGGGGCATCGGGAAATTCCTGACGAATTTTCATAATGCTCGCATGGGTGAATTCCACGTGCGCATAGCAATTACCCTTCCAAAGGGTCATCGGGCGACCGGTTTGTTCCATCACCCACGCACCGAGATTTTCATCGGGGACGAAAAGGAGGTCGCGGTCCTTGGGAGAAGCATTAACAATTTTGACGGCGTTGCCACTGGTGCAGATCACGTCGCTGAGCGCTTTCACTTCCGCGCTGCAATTGATGTAGGTGACCGTATAAAAATTTGGATTCGTGGCCTGAAGTTGCGCAAGCTTCGGCGCGGGACAACTTGATTCGAGCGAGCAACCGGCATCCTTATCGGGGAGGACAACAATTTTATTCGGGTTCAGAATCTTGGCGGTTTCGGCCATGAAATGAACGCCACAGAAAACGATCACATCCGCGCTGGTCTTGGCCGCCTGTTGGGAGAGGCCGAGTGAATCGCCGACAAAATCAGCAACATCCTGAATTTCCGGCACTTGATAGTTGTGGGCAAGAATGATGGCATTCAACTTTTTCTTAAGCGCGAGGATATCGCGGGAGAGCGCGTCAAATTGAGCCGGTGGCATGGGCTTGCGCACCTCAAACCGGTCGATTCCGCGCGGTTGAACATCAGTCAAATCTATCATATAAAAATTGTAACTTCGGAAACGCTGCGCCGCAATCCTTCAGTGAAATCCTGCTTGCCAGTCTTTTATGAGTCTCTACGATGCAGCGCATATCTGCTGTCCAAGCCGAGTGCGGTTCAACCGAATTTGGCTGGGGCGATTTGTCTGCGGGAATAATCAGAAGTTGCAACGGAAGTATGCGTAAAATCATCAGGACAAGTTGTCCCATGCCGAGACAAGCGGGGCTTCGTCTCATTCTGCCGTTTTTCTTCAAAAGGGCCGAGAATCTTCAATTTGGCAAGTTTTGTGACACTTCCAAGGAGTGGTCGTTTAATCCTGGTACAATCACCAAAAATCGTTTTTAGGGCATGTAACCTGCTGTTTTGACGCGAAATATGAAACAGATGCAGTCGTCTTCCAAGCAGAATGCCGGCTTCTCCGGCTTGCTGTCAGACTTTGGTGACCGATGGTTTGCTCATCGCCCCAATTTAAATTTATTAAATTTTGTTTTTGCAAGCAGCCTGGCCATTGCCATTTCAATGGCATTGCCGTCCGTAGCGTTAGCGGCAGAAACCCAGTATGCGGCAGCGAATCTGGGCGACAAATCACTGGAAGAGTTGCTGAACACTCCGGTATCCATTGTGGTAGGACACCAGGAAAAGCTTTCCCAATCTGCAGCGGCGGTTTCGGTCATCACGGAGGAAGATATTCGACGTTCGGGAGCGACCAGCATTCCGGAAGCGTTGCGCTTGGTTCCAGGCTTGGATGTAGCGCGGGTGGATTCGCATCAGTGGGCGATAAGCGCGCGCGGATTTAACGATGTGTTTGCGAACAAACTTTTGGTGCTCCAGGATGGTCGCAGTCTTTATACTCCATTGTTTTCCGGTGTGTTCTGGGATGTGCAGGACACGCTCATGGAGGACATCGATCATATTGAAGTCATTCGCGGTCCGGGAGCGGCGGTATGGGGAGCCAACGCCGTCAACGGGGTCATCAATATCATCACAAAGAATGCCAAGGACACACAGGGGATATTAATTACCGGTGGAGGTGGCACTGAGGAGCGAGGGTTTGGTGGGTTTCGCTATGGAGGCCAGTTGGGGCAGGATGTTTATTTCCGGGTTTACGCAAAATATTTTAATCGTGATGATTCTGCATTCCCAAACGGTAGTGATGCGCGGGACGCATGGCAGATGGGGCAGGGAGGTTTTCGGATTGATTGGGACACGCTGGAAAGGACGCAGAACCTGCTCACGTTGCAGGGCGATATTTACGGCGGCCGGGCAAGCCAAATCTTCAACACGTATGATCCGTCAAACCCGCCATCCTATGCGAGAACGGTGCAACAGGATTTCAGACTTGGAGGAGGAAATCTATTGGGCCGATGGACGCATGAGTTTTCCGATACCTCGGAGTTGAAGTTGCAAATGTATTATGACCGGACGGAGCGTAACACGGTCATCTTCATGGAAAACCAGGATACGTATGACCTTGATTTGAAGCACCACTTTGAACTGGGTGAACGCAATGTTGTTTTGTGGGGAGCGGGTTACCGGATCGTGGCGGATAAAATCGGGAACAGCGCAAGTATTTCACTGAATCCGGACAATCGGCGAACACAGCTCTTCAGCGCGTTTGTGCAGGATGAAATTACGTTGGTAGAAAAAAGGTTGAAGCTGACTTTGGGAGCGAAGTTTGAACACAACGATTTTACGGGATTCGAATTTCAACCAAGCGGTCGCCTGCTATGGACTCCGCATGATCAACATACGCTCTGGGCGTCCATTTCGCGGGCGGTGCGTACGCCTTCGCGTGCGGAAGAGGATGTGAAGTTAAGCAATGTCATTCCTCCCGGCGGGTTGTTTCCCGGCTCGCCCACAGCCGTCAGCACGATCTATGGAAATGAACAGTTCAAATCAGAGGTGCTGATCGCCTATGAGCTGGGTTACCGGGTGCAACCTCATGCCAATCTTTCAATTGACCTCACGACATTTTATAATGACTACGACGATTTAAGGAGCGTGGAATTTGGGCCATCGCCAACGCAACCGCTCACTGCACCGCCACCGCCGCCCGGGCTTTTCATCCCGTTTCATGGGGACAATAAGCTTTACGGCGAGACGTACGGAGCGGAACTGGCCGCCACCTGGCAGGTCACCAAGCGCTGGCGTTTAACACCCGCTTACACGTTGCTGGAAATGCAACTGCACCGGCAACCCGGCAGCACCGATACGACTTCGGAAGCCGACGAAGGGAGAAGTCCGCAACAGCAATTTTCGTTGCGCTCTTCATTGGACCTGCCACAGGGATTCTCAGTGGATGCCACGCTGCGTTATGTGGACCGGTTGCCCACGCTGCGCATCAGCAGTTATGTGGAACTGGATGTGCGATTGGGCTGGCATTCGAAGAATAATAATTTGGAAGTCGCAATCGTCGGGCAAAATCTTTTGGCTGAGCAGCATGCGGAATTCGCTCCGAGCTTCATCAACACCCAGCAGACAGAGGTGCAGCGGGGAGTTTATGGGAAGGTTACGATGCGGTTTTAATCCAAGGGGACGGTTTAGAAATGGAACGAAAACGTCCCCAAGGGACATGATGTATCGCCTGATGAATGTAAGAGCTGTAAATATTTTATTAAGTCTGCTGTTATTTTTGACCTTTGGGGGTCTGCGCGCAAGTGCAGCGGAGCCTCATTTTACCGAGTATCAACTCAAAGCCGCTTTTGTGTATAACTTTGCAAAATTTGTGGAATGGCCGACGCAGACGTTTCCGTCGCCTGACGCACCGATTACCATCGGGGTGGTATGCGAG
Organism: Pedosphaera sp.; assembly: GCA_028293285.1. Taxonomy (GTDB): domain Bacteria; phylum Verrucomicrobiota; class Verrucomicrobiia; order Limisphaerales; family Pedosphaeraceae; genus Pedosphaera. The sequence goes on along the minus strand of JAQGPC010000022.1, from coordinate 1,340 downwards.
CGCGACAAGGAGTTTGCGGATGCCCTGGAACAGACGATCAACAACAAGAGAATCAATGGGCGGCGGCTGGCCATAAGCCATATACGGTCGTTGCAAGATTTGAAGGGATGCCACATTGTTTTTATTTGCCGCTCGGAAAAGAAATTGCCGGTGGCAGAAGTGCTTCAGGCGGTAAAGGGACAAAGTGTACTAACGGTGGGTGAAACGGACACATTTATGCAAAGCGGAGGAATCATTAATTTCATGATGGAAGGGGACAAAGTCCAATTTGAGATTGATAACGCTTCCGCCAAACGGGCCGGGTTGCAAATCAGTTCGAAGCTGCTGGCTTTGGCCAAGCGACGGGGAGGCGGCACATGATTTTCCCAAGCTTGAGGAACATCTCCATCAAATGGAAGCTGACGCTGATCATCATGACAGCGAGCACGGTGGCACTGCTGTTGATTTCCGCGGCGTTTGTCACTTTTGAATTGCTGACGTTCAGGAAGACGATGGTGCGTGATCTTACCACGACGGCGGAGATCATTGGGTCACAGAGCACGGGCGCGCTATCCTTTGATGATGTGTCCACAGCCGAGGAAAATCTGCGAGCACTGGGGGCGAATCGTCATATCCAATCGGCATGCCTTTATAAGGGCGATAAGTTGTTTGCCTATTTTCCGAAGAGTACAGCAACAAATAGTTTCCCTCAAAGGCCGCAAGCGGCGGGTTCCCGGTTCGTGGAAAACAGTCTGATTCTTTTTCGTCCCATAGTGTTCAACGGGGACAGGCTGGGGACGCTTTACCTTCAATCCGACGTGCAGGAGCAGCGTGATCGCATGTTGCGGTATGCGAGTATTATCGTGCTGTTCATGCTGGCCTCTTCATTCGTGACATTCCTGCTTTCGTCATTGTTGCGCCGGGTGATTTCCCAACCGATTTCGCATCTGGCGGAGACCGCGAAAGCAGTTTCATCGGAGAAGAATTATTCGGTGCGCGCAGTCAAGCACGGCCAGGATGAGTTGGGGCAATTGATCGATGTGTTCAATGAGATGCTGACGCAAATCCAGGAGCGCGATGCGGCGTTGCAACAGGCGCACGACAAATTGGAGAAACGGGTGGAGGAAAGAACTCAGGATTTGCAGTCGGAAATCGCCGAGCGCAAGCGCGCGCAGGAAGCGTTGCAACAGCAACTGACGCGAATCAGCCTGTTAAACCAGATCACGAAGGCCATTTCGGAACGGCAGGATCTGGCGAGCATTTTGCACGTGGTGTTGCGGCAATTGGAAGACCATCTGACGGTGGATATGGGGAGTGTCTATTTGTTCAATGCGGAAAGCGATTCGCTTACGATGGCGGCG
>JAQGPC010000270.1 GCA_028293285.1 Pedosphaera sp. | reverse complement strand
TGTCGATGGTTCTTTCACCGCACCAACCTCACATATCTCAGGGAACAACTTGGATGCGATAGTATCTCACCGTTCCGGCAGGACTGTTGGTGTAACTGGTTGTTGCGCCGGTAGCTGTAAGATTGCTGCTGATGGCAGAGAACGCCGAAGTCAGATTAGTCGTGCCCAGCACCTGGTAACTCTTTCCCGAAACGCTGGTCCAGGTTAGCACACTGGCTCCGTTTGCGAGACTTACAATCCGCAGCATCGAAGTTGAATCCAGCGGATTTGTTCCCGCGATGTCCTCCTGCAAATTGGTCATGCCATCACCATCATTATCTCCGTTCGGATCGAGCAAAATCGTTCCGGAACTATTCCCGCTCGTTGCGCCTTCTATTCCCGCGTTATTTATGGCAATCACGCGCGCATAAAGGGTCTGTCCAAAACTATTCGTCACCGTGCTGGTCGTCCCGTTGACAATGCCATTAAAAACATTTGATCCTTCCGGCGTGGTTCCTATCAGGACATGATAACCGGAAATGCCACCTTCCGGGTCATTGGTTGCTGCCCAACTGAATGTAACCACATTCCCAATTGCATACGCTTTTGGAGTCGTCGGAGTTCCTGCTGCTGGCGGTGGCGTCACATCATACAACTTTAAATATTGGGCTTCAAACGGGTCGCTTGTCCAACCAGCGTCCGTGGTGGGAACCTTCTTGAGTAGCACAAACAAACCATTATTGAGCAGGTTGTTTCCGGAGATACCATTGGAAATCAAAAATTGATCCCGCCGAGTGCTGTCTATCTGAGTGTAAGCCGCGATATTTTTTATGTTGTATGTCCGTCCTGCTTTGATGCCGAAAAGGTTCGAGCCGTTCTGCGTGATATTGACGTTGAAATTTCCCTGTTGGTTGCTATTTCGATCCAGGTTGGCAAACGCAAAAACGACATCGCTTTGGTTCGGCGCACCGTTGGGAATTTCATACTTGGCTACCGAAAAGATACTGCCTTGCGGCCCGCCCGCGCCGGTCTGGTCCAGGTAATAACGATTTGAACTACGAAGTGCGCGGCTGAACTGACGGGCCTGACCCACAGCAGCATAGACCGGATAAAGCTGGTCCAGCGCATACGTGCGATTGACCGGTGCAAAGATAGGTTGCAACGAATTAAACTTTTTGAAATGGGGAATCATTTTCCCGAAGTTCAATTCGTAAGCATCAAATCCAAAGTTTTGTGAAATGCCCAGTTCCTGCCCGTAGAAAATCATCGGCGCGCCGTCAATACTCCCGCTCACCGTATAACGGATCAACGCCTGAAATGGATCTTGATAGGTCTGCTCATCATGCGAAGTGCTGTTCAGGAGGACTAAACCTTGCCCATACGCATTGCGACGGGAATCAAATATATTGCGATAGTCACTCGCCGTGCTGGCCGCTTGAAATGGAAACACAATGTTCTCATTCAAAATATCGAAGTGCCGATTGGAGCGATAGGTGACCGCGCCGCCATCCAACGATTCCGTCATGAAAACAAAGTCCCACTTCCTCGTTCGTGTCTTGTTGATGATGTATTCCCAGCATTGTGGCGGTAGCCCCTGACCGAAATCCGCCCGGAGTCCGTCAATGCCTCTGAAGCTCTGACTTGCAGGCGTGCCATTCGTGCAGCCGGTCTGATCGAGCCAGTACAAAATATAATTAGAAAAGTATTTCCACGTGTTCTGCGTCACTCCATCAAAATGTCCGCTCACCGCGCTGTAATCGAAGAAATCGCCTTCGTTGTTATAGCTGCTATTGTCCTGTGGATTTTGACAGACCAGCGCGGAGTAACGGCCAAAGAAAATATCATAAGTGTCCTCAAACTTTCCAAAATCTCCCCGGTCGGGCGCCACAGCCACGTTTGCCGCGCCCGACGCCCGGCTGCAATAGTCGTCTGAGAGTGAATAGAAACGCGACTCGCGATTACGAATTTGATCGGACGCCTGCCAGTTATTGGGATTGCCTGTTCCACCAAAATAGAAAATTCCGCTGTTGCCGAGTTCGCAATCATAAGCGGTGTGATTAAATGGCGCATCCAGCATTACGTTGACGCCTGCGGAATCAGCTGCCCCGACGAACCCTTGAAATTCGGTCATCGCCGCCGGGCGCGTATTGGCCTTGCTCATTAAAGGTGAAACCTCAAAAAAATTCTTCACCGCATAGGGACTGCCGACTGAATAAGGCTGGCCCGTAGCCGGATCATTCTGGCGACCTTCAATGCCCTGCGGGTGGATGGGCTGAAACCAAAGCCAGTTAGCTCCCAGGTTTTTGGCGTAATTCAAATTGAACCGGTTGGTAACGACATCGTAAGCCCGCGAACCGGGGCCATTCCAAAGATCAGCAAATGTACTGCGCTGAAAATCCTGCGTGCCTTGCGACCCAATATTAATCGTGTTCAGTTCGTAAAGCACAATGTCGCGGGACTTCTTCGGTGAAACTACAATGGCATGGTCTCGTCGGCCATTGGTAGTGTACCAGTTCCAATTTGTATTTCCGCTCACCTTGTACCGCGCAGTCAGGCGGTAAGCGCCGGTCTTCTGGGCATTCAATATTAACGAGTACTGTCCTGGTGTGCCCGTCGCCGTCATCGTGAATGCCTTGTAATAGTTGGCATCATCGCCCGCCACGATGGCATTCCCATCGGGTGGCACGATGCCATCTTGAATGCCGTCACCATTGACATCCTGAGTTGCCCGGTCGCGGCGGTTCAGATTGGAAAAAACTTCGGCGGTCGTGACATTCGATTGACTTGGAGTAAAAAGAATCGTCAACGGGATGGAGTCATTTGCCAATTCATCCACAAACACGTGGGTGGTGGTATAATCTCCGTTCACACCATTCACAGTCAGCACCGGATCACCGGTTGCCCCCATGGAAAAATTAAATACAGCATTGTCCGCACCCGCAATATAGTCGGCGAATTTTTCCTGATTGTTGCTGCTGTGCCACATGCCGATTCTATATTTGATATTTGTAAACGTGGGCAGGTTTGTTGCCGTACTGACCCACCACATGGCATTACCTGCGATACTCGAATCATTTTCAATATGATCAAAGCTCATTGCTGCAACTTGGGTCGTTCCGCTCGCAACACCCAATGCACCCGCAGGTGTCGAACCATCGGTTGTGTAATAAACCCTCCCGTTGTCCACCCAGCGTGAACTCGCGCTGCCATCCTTCCCGACGTAACCGGCCTTGATCCAAAAATGAACATTGTTGTGACTGGCATCATTACCGGGATCGATCACCCGGTTATTGGCGTGAAATAGAAACGAAGCCCGGTTACGAATGGTGAAAGGCGTGGTTGCGGCCGTGCTTTGCGTGGCCGTCGTTATGCTGGCGGCATCGCTACCATAGACGTAAGTGTTCTGCACGCCATTGACGCCATCGAAAGTCAGATACAAATAATATTGAATTACTTCATTGGTACCGAAAGCAGAGGTGTTGAAACTCGCCTGCCAATATTGGTTGTTACCGTTATTGTTCGCGAAGTTTAGGTTCGTTGAACTCCACACCCCCTGCGAAAGGCCTTTGTAGAAAAGTGTCCCTCCGGTCTGGTTCGCTGTTCCGTAGGCGTTGTTAAACTTTTGCACTCCACTGTAAATCGTGACTGTTGTGCCCGGGCCAATTTCAAACTCCGGGTTGCGCATGTGCAATCCATTTTGGATGGCGTTGAGATCCGTATTGTCATCGGGAATGTGGAAGGCGTTGGCGAGCACTCCAAATGACTGCCGGGTGCCGGCAATCAAAAGTAAAAGCCCAAGCAAGAGAGAAGTCAGGAACCGATAATTCATATTATTTGCAGTTAACCAACTGTAATGCGGCCCGCCCGTCTCTTTGCCATATTATGGCAAAAGTTGAACGCGATAAAACTTGTTCGTCGCGTCCACCGAATTGTCATAATAGAACGTGGAAGTGCTGCTGGCCTGAATGACCGGGCTGATGATTTCCAAGGGTTGATTCAGGTTCGTCGTGGCCAGCACCTGGTAATTCTTTCCCGACACACTGTCCCAAACCACAAGGCGATTGCCATTTGAAAGGCTCGTGATGTGCAGGTAGGAATTTGCATCGTGTGGATCAGTGCCGGCAACCAATTCCTGGACATCGGGCACACCATCGCTATCGGAGTCAAGCGCCGGATCAATCGGGCGCATTACGCTCACTACCCGCGTATCGCTCAATGTCACCGTGTTGGTAAATACCACTTGTATGGTGTTTGTTCCCGGCGTTGCTCCGCTCCAATCATAACTGAGCGTCCGCATGCCCGGACCGCAGGACGAACCGCCAATAATATAAAGTGGCGTCCCATCCCCGGCCCGACGCGGTTGCATCACTCCATTAATAAATATGGAGAACAAATTAAAATTATTCGTCGACAGCGTGGAGGTGAAGCAGGTGCGTATCGTGTAAGCATCATTGGTATCCAACGTCAAAGTCTGGCCATCCGTCGCTGGCGAACTGATTTGCAGCACTTGCGCAGGCGCAGCCGTATTGACCGTACGCGTCAAGGTGGTGAACCGGTTTGTGTAAACGCTCGTCGTTAACTTCTTTAAACGAAGTGTAATCGTGGCTGTTCCACTGCTCGGCACCGCGATATAACTGAACCGATACTCCTGCGGTAGATTTGGATATTGCTGGTCCAACGAACCGGCAGGACTTGTCAGGGAAGCTTGAACGAAAATCGGCACCCCATTGCTGGTGCCATTGCCATTATGCAAGCCGGTCGCCGCGTCATCGTTATTGGAATCACTGTCGGAAATATTGTATTCCAAACTGGTCGTCGTGCTGTCGGCTCGCACGACAACGGTGTAAGCGCTGTTGGTGATGGTGTTGCCATCTGCCGCTGGAAATGCCACCACGCCACTGGGAAGCTGCGCGTCATAATAGAAAGTCTGCAGGAAAGTATTATATACACTCGATTTGCCGCTCCGTGGGAGGAAGGTCCGTGCCCGCACAATATGGAAACCTTCGCGCAACCCGATCGTGGTGTTGTTGGTATTAAGATCGTTGTGCAACCAGACAGTGGCCGTCGTGGGATTGAAATTGGTGATGGACGCCTGGTTCAAGCCGTACAGTTTCGACCCTGAGCTTTCCGCGTCCGAAATGGGTTGAATGCCATTATTAAACAGACTCACCTTATAGCGCACTTGAACGCTCCCGCTTTGGGCGGGAATGGTTCCTTTCCACCAATCGATGATGCTATTCGCATTATCGTGATTCGCAAAAGCCGCTTCCACCACCTTCGTCGTCCCTTTGCCAACACCGAACGAACCTTCCGGGTTGGTGCCGTTGGTAGTGTAATAGATGAAGCATTTGTTGATTTGAAATTGGTAACCGACCTTTACCCATATCTCCGCACTTTGACCGGCACCGGGATTCAGGGGAAAGCGCTGCGTGGCAGGCACTGTACCCAGCGCGGTAACGGAGTTGGCCGGATCGTGAAAGACCCAGTTGGCAGTCTGGTTGGTAATGGCATTGCTATCGCCCGAACCACCAACCACCTGGCTGGCTCCTCCGACCGTGTAATAATACGTCTCGGCACCGAGTGAAACGATGTTGTTGCTGAGAATACTGCGGGCCGCGAATTTCTCCGGTCCATTGCGAAATTCAAAAAGGGTTTGCTCATAACCCAGAAAATTATCGGTTGCCGTACCCGGACGATTATCTCTGCGATCCAATCCAGTCGTCTGTCCCAAAGCCATCTGGCTGTTCAAATCCAAACCACCATCGAGTTTAACCATCGTGTTTATGGACGAAGCGTCATTGCGAACCACGATATCAATCGGCGCATTGGTGAGGATGGGCACATCAATCGTATAAGTCCGATTCGAAATGTTCACACCGCCAACAATGTTGCCAGCTTGATCCACACTGCCGCGCATTTTAAATGGGTAGAGTGGATTAAAACCCGCGTCACCATTGACGCCATCCTGGCGATAAACTGTCATCCGTTGTGCATCCACGCCGCCCTGCCGCAACGTGATGGCATCCTTCAAACTGGCGCGGCTGGCTTCAGGCCATTGATAGCCATACATGACATAGCCGCCACTCGGAATTTTTAATTCAATGGCTCCTCCGCCCGCCGCCAATGCTTGCGATCCTACATATACCTTTCGGTTAATTGGATTTGGATCATTCGCTGTGGCTTGCGCGTCGGCAAGGACTTGCGTTGCCTGCCGCACCAGTAACTTGGTGCACGCACGATCCTTGCCGGGAGAATCACCCAGTTGCACCAAAATCGATCCAGGTGGAAAGCCGACCACCAAACCTTGTCCGCGTGAATTTTGCACTGGGAAACAGGCGTAATACGTTCCCGTCGTATCATTGCCGACTCCATCATCAAAGCTCACATCCCCCGGATTCCCATAATTGTCATTCATGGCAAATAGCACCACCGTCTGGTCTTGCGGGCTGGCGCTGCTTCCCTCGCGATAATCATATCGTTCAAAAGCCACCACATCGGCATCACCCCAGCGCGGCCGCGTTCCGCCACGCGCCAACTGATGATGCAGGTATGCCACGTCAGGCATTTTGTTGTCACCGAATTCTCCCAAATAGGGGGCATTCGCATGGCGCGGAAACGGTGCTTGTCCTGAGGCGGCTTGCGATTGGTTGTAACCATCGGAATAAATATCCGGCAACCCTTCCCGCATGAAATTATAGGCATTCTGTAACTCGCGGCGCGTTGAACTATCATCATCATGGCTCTGGGCAAAGAGGACACTTTGCGCTCCCGTGAAAGCGCTCCCATAAGGCCGATAGTCGCGTTGCTCCAATCCGGCCAGTGAGGCACTGGGATTGCCTAAAATGTTGTTGAATTGGAAATGGTAGGGTGAATTCAACAAGCGCATCCCACGGTCAATATATTCCTGAAAACTCGGCGGTTCCCCCAAATGCTCACCAAACAGCATCGCATCATTGCGCGTGGTTTCCGTGTCAAAGCAACTGTTGCGACTATCATCGGCCTCCACATATCCATTGCCCGTCACGTTGTTTCCGTAGCCATGCACGTAATCGAACATGGTCTGTAACGCCCCCGTATAACCATTCGGCGTTGCGGAGGTGTCACCGAAGAAGCCGGATGGCACATGTTTAACGGCATCGAAGCGGAACCCATCGCACTTCGTTTCATTCAACATCCACATCGCCGCGCGAATTAAATAGGCATTTACATCTTCAGTAACAGGAACGCCGTTGGTCCCGTTGAACGGACGCCATGGCCCGCCCAAAGAAACTCCGCTGGGATCCATATAGTAATCCCGATTATTCGGCTGCCGGATGAATGAAATTTTGGGAATCGTATTTCCCAGGTTGGTTCCAAAGTTATTGTTCACCGAACCAGGTTCATTGGCGATATCGATCAAACCAAATAAAGGCTGGTTCTGTACCTCGGTGACATTATTAAAATCGCCGATGCCGGGCCAATTCTGATAAGTCCCTCCCGAAAGTGTTTGGAGGTGGAAATCCTGTGGCCGCATGGCCGGATAAAGATTCGTCGGCGTGCTGCCATTGAATCCGGGAACATCAAAGCCCCGATGATTCATGATGTTGTCAAAATAGACGCGAATCCCAAACCGATGCGCCATTTCCACCACCTGCAATAATTGCGCCTTGGTTCCATACATTGTGCGGACGGTGCCCCGCTGGTTCTTATCACCCAAATCAAACGGATCAAACAAATCGTATCCTACCGAAAACACACTGCCAGCCTTCGCCGGAGGCGGCAGCCAAAGGCTCGTATAACCCGCTTCCGCAATCTCGGGCATTTTTTGAATCAGCGCGTCCCAATTTACATTGAATAACTGCAGCATCGCTTCACCGCGAGCATGCCTGGCAAACGTCGCAGCAATCAGAAGATACAATCCAAGGAGTGCAATGCGTTTAAAACAGTTCTTCATTGAAGGTTTAAATTTACATTAAAAATGTAAAAGGAGAAAGTAGGAAATACAACGCGTTGCAAAGAATGAAGAGGAGTTTCCAAAGTAGAATGTGAATGTAACTCTAAGGTATCTATCCCACTGAATTAGTCAACTAAGTTGTAAATCGCGTAACTGATATTCTTTCTAAAGAACAATTGGCGAGATGACACATCGGCAGTCAGGCGCGGGGTGCTCGGGCGGCGCGGAAAATGCGAAGCACACCATATTCAAATCGACCACTGAGCGTTTCGCGCACGCCGGTGAGATTGGCCCAACCAAATTTCGCGAACGTCGCCGCAATTTCCTGTTGCTCCGCCGCTGTCAGGAGCCGATCCAAGGGAATGGATTCACCGGCCTCGATAGCCGTGGTGAGGTGTGCATGAATAGTTCCTGCTATGAGTCCGCGTTGTTGGGCAATTTCCGCCACGCTTTGACCATCGCGGAAGCGTTTCAATGTCTCGCGAGCAGTGTCATTGAGCCGTGAACGAGCGGCGACGGGTGCCGCTCCGGTGAAGGAATCGTCAGCGAAGATTTGACGGGCATTGGTCGCGAGGTGCGCGGTGATTTCGCCGAGGAAGATCTCACCGAACTCCCGAAGCTTCTTCTCGCCTACGCCGCTGATGCGTGCGAGTTCCTGCTCGCTTTGCGGGTAATTACGTGCCATTTGCCGGAGCGCGACGTCGGAAAAGATGATGTAGGAAGGCACATCGCGCTCATTGGCGACGCGTTTGCGCAGTGCGCGAAGACGCTCGAACAAAGCTTCATCGCAGGCAATCTCACCAGCCTGATGCGCTTGCTTAGCCGGGGCTGTGATGGGCTTGGAAAGTTGGACAGTGCGGCGTTGTTTTAAGAAGGCGCGGCCTTCGGCGGTGATTTGAATAACAGGAAATTTGTCTTTGGTCTGTTCCAGAAATCCAAGCCGGACGAGTTCCCGTCCAATCGCGCTCCATTCCGCACGTCCGACATCTCTGCCGATGCCATAGGTGGAGAGTTGCGTGTGCCCCCAGCGCCGGATTTTCTCGGTGTCCGCGCCGGTGAGCACCTCGGCAATGTGGTTCAGGCCGACGCCGAAGCCGCTTTTCTCGCGCACGCGGAAGACACACGAAAGAAATTTTTGGGCCATGAGGGTGCCGTCATAAGTTTCACGGGGCGAGAGGCAATTGTCACAACCTTCACAATTAGTCTCAGGAAATTCTTCACCAAAGTAATTGAGCAACGAAGCCCGGCGGCACGAGGCAATCTCTGCGTAGTGCACCATCTGTTGCAACTGTTCGCGCGCAAGCTCCTGCTCGCGTGGATCGGCCTTCTCATTGATGAAACCGGTTTGCTTCACCACATCGCCGGGGCTGAACAGCAGCAGGCATTCGCTGGGCAGACCGTCGCGCCCGGCCCGACCGGTTTCCTGATAATAACCCTCCACGTTCTTGGGCAAGTCGTAATGGATCACGAAACGAACATTCGGTTTGTTGATCCCCATGCCGAAGGCGATGGTGGCGCAAACGACGCGCACTTCGTCGCGCAGGAACAACTCCTGGTTCCGAGAGCGCTCCTCGCTGGAGAGACCCGCATGGTAGGGCCGGGCGGAAACACCATCTTCGTTCAATTTCTGCGCCACACTTTCAGCGGTTTTGCGCGATTGACAATAAACAATCCCGCTTTCCTTGCGCCGTGCACGAATAAAGCTGAGCGTTTGCTCGTAAGCGCCGCTTTTGGCCTGGACGCGATAGGTGAGGTTTGGCCGATTAAAGCTCGCGACGTAGATTTTCGGCTCTCGCAGAGACAGAGCTTTGACAATATCCTCGCGTACGCGCTCAGTGGCCGTAGCGGTGAGGGCCATGAACGGCACCTTCGGAAACGACTGGCGCAACTTGGAAATGGCGCGGTATTCCGGACGAAAGTCGTGGCCCCATTCACTAACGCAATGGGCCTCATCAATGGCGAATAGATTCACGTTCCAGCGTCGCAAGTCTTCGAGAAAGCCTGATAGCATCAGTCGCTCTGGTGCCACGTAGAGCAGGCGGAACTCGCCATTGTGCAAGCCACGCAGGCGGGGGGTCGATTCGCCAGACTCAAGTGAAGAATTAAGAAATGTAGCGGGCGCTCCACTTGCCGTAAGCGCGTCCACTTGGTCCTTCATCAACGCGATCAGTGGGGAGATGACGACCGTAAGACCGGGCTGCACGAGCGCAGGAAGCTGGAAACAAAGCGACTTGCCCCCGCCGGTGGGGAGCAGCGCGAACACGTCTTTGCCCGCGAGCGTGTCGCGGATGATCTCCTCTTGCAATGGGCGGAAAGAACCAAAGCCGAAGTATTGCTTCAGCGGCGGCAAAAGTTGAGGCGGTGCCTGATCGCGCACATTCATTATTCTTTTCAGCTTGTCACGAGACAAATGAATAATCAATGCGCGGTGGGAGAAAATCTTTCTATTTGAAGGAGATGTTGTTTATCGGTTGATTTGGCGGGGATACATCCTCTCATTATCTTCGTGTCATCTGCTGCCCGTAAGCGGCGGTGGTCAATTGAACTAACCAGCAAAGCATTCTGGCGGCTCAGGCTGACTTCCCGTAATCTGGCGCGATCTCACGAAGTGACATAAATTGAAAATAAAATTTTCTCAATGGGTTTGCAGTGTAAAGTGAGCAAAACGAGCATGTTTTATCGATCGCACAATGTGATTCAAAGCAACAATTTGCTGAAAGCAATTGCCGGAATTTTATTCGGAACCTTGATCGTGATATGTCATTCAGGCTGTAAAAATCCTGAAATGCGTTCTGCTTCTTCGTCGCTCCGTTGGGAAAGGCTCCCCTCCATTCCCGAGGCAGAAGGGTTTGCCGGCTCATTTGCCGGGGTGAGCGGCGGAGCACTGGTGGTTGCAGGTGGCGCAAATATAGCCGGTGATAAGTGGGGCACGAACTATCAAAAAGTTTGGTATGATTCCGTGTTTGTGCTGGAGCAGCCGGAGGGAGCATGGCGAACCGGATTCAAGCTGCCGCATTCGCTGGGTTATGGAGTCTCAATTTCGACGAAGGGTGGCATGGTCTGTATCGGTGGCAGCGATGCCAATCGTCATTATGCCGATGTATTTTGGCTCAAATGGCACAATGGTAAGTTGGATTTTTCATCATTGCCAAGTCTCCCAAAGCCATGTGCGAATTTCTGCGGAGCGATCATCGGCAATACCATTTATGTCGCGGGTGGGCTTGAAACACCTGCCGACACCGAAGCGCTCAAAACCTTTTGGTCACTCGATCTGTCGGCAATGAATCCCCGCTGGAAGGAATTGGAATCGTGGCCCGGACCAGGGCGAATGCTTGCCGTAGCAGGCGTTCACAACGGTGCGTTTTACTTGATAAGCGGTGCAAGTCTGGAACCGAATGCCGAAGGAAAACCAGTGCGGCATTATTTGCGTGATACGTATTGCTACAAACCTGGAAGGGGTTGGAAGCGATTGGCTGATTTGCCCCGGGCGGCGGTGGCTGCGCCTTCTCCGGTCGGCATGGGCGGGAGCTTATTAGTTTTTTCTGGAGATGATGGAACCAAAGTTGATTTTCTGCCGCTATTCCGTCACCCCGGTTTCTCCTGTGAATTGCTGGCATACGAGGAAAAGTCGGATTCATGGTCGGTGGTGGGTGAAGTTCCGTTCTCGCGAGCCACGACTACGGTAGTTGATTGGCGCGGACATATCGTGGTGCCGATGGGCGAGGTTCGACCGCGCGAACGAACACCGGAAGTATGGTGGGCGAAACTGCCTCGCACCACCGACGCGAAAGTATTGAAGGGAAAATGAACCGGCACATTTGGAAACACGTTGCTGCGATTGTCTCAAGCCGGGCCTGGCAGGTAGTGGGGTTGCTTTGGCTGGTTGCGGTGCTTAATTATCTGGATCGCTTGATGATCACGACCATGCGTGATCCGATCAAGGCAGCCATACCGATGACCGATGCGCAGTTTGGACTGCTGACCTCGATGTTCCTCTGGGTTTATGGCGCACTGAGCCCGCTTGGCGGATTTTTGGCAGACAAATTCAGCCGCAGCAAAGTAATCGTGGGCAGCCTGTTTGTCTGGTCGATGGTGATGTGGCTTACGGGACACGTAAAAACATTTGAACAGCTTCTGTTGGCCCGCGCGCTGATGGGAATAAGCGAAGCGTGCTACATCCCAGCGGCATTGGCACTGATTGCGGACTTTCATCGTGGTCAAACGCGTTCGTTGGCGACCGGGCTTCATATGAGTGGTGTGTATATGGGGGCGGCGCTGGGCGGGGTAGGGGGGTACCTCGCAGAACATTTTGGCTGGCGTGCCGGTTT
>JAQGPC010000266.1 GCA_028293285.1 Pedosphaera sp. | reverse complement strand
CTGTGACCATTGAATAGGGAGTGCTGTTGCTGCCCCTCCGCAGCTCATTGACGAAATAGGTGAGGACGGGTTGCGTGCCGGGCGAAACCTTCTGCGCCGCGTCAACTACCGGTGTATCAAGAAAGACACGATCGGTCCTTAGTTCCAATGCCCCTGTCGGTACTTGGCGAAGTTCCAATTCTGCATCGGCCAATTCCCAATGCTGCCGCAATATCTGGTTGGCTGCTTCTGCCAGGTTGTTTTTTTTGTTTTGCGATTCTCCCACCAACAACAGATTGGCCCGCTCTTTCTGGCCAATCTTTTCCTGCAACTGTGCAAGATTGATAAAAGCGTTGAATGGCGCCACCTGATTCGCTTGCAAACTGAACCGACCGAATTGTTCATCAGTAACAATACTCTGCACTTTCAACCTCAAGGCAACTGAGGAATCTTCCTGCGGCGTCAACGGAGCATCGCGGGAAAGCAGGCTGGGCTTTTGCATCCGCAGCAAAACGGTATCGCCCTGCTTTACCTTAAGTTGTGTCGCCAGCGGTTCGTTCAACACCACACCATCATTGGCTATCTCACCCACACCGGATTCCTGGCTCGCCAGTTTCCAAAATGAATTATCCACCCCCAATATTTGCACGCGATTAGCGCGGGCGGACGCATCCTCAGTGGTAACCGTGCCCGGCAATTGCAAGACCGCTGCCGTGATGGCGTCTACTGCCGGTTGAACTTCTTTAGCAAGTGGTGCGCGAAAGAATCGGTCATTGGAGGCAAGTGCTGCATCCACTTTTCCCAGACGTATCAGTCCCAATTCCTTGAGACTTTCCTTGACCGAATCTCCCACGACCAGCGCACCGACCAAAGCCGCGCTCCCAACTGCTGCACCGAGCACCACTCCGAGATGCGCCCGGGCATGAAAGCGAAGGCTGCGAAGGATAAGCGTCCAGAAAGTCATTTTGTCTGCACCAATCGTCCATCGTTCAACTCCACCACTCTTCCCATCTTGTGCGCCAAATCCAATGCGTGCGTAACGACAATCAGTGTGACCCCTTCTTCACGATTTAATTCCAGCAGCAATTGTGCAAGCTGTTCCGAGGCGGCGCGATCCAACGCTCCGGTCGGCTCATCCGCTAATAGAAGCTGTGGTTGGTTGATGAGCGCCCGCACGACAGCCACGCGCTGCCGTTCACCACCAGAGAGCTGTCCGGGGCGATGTGAAAAGCGATCAGAAAGTCCTACGCGTTTTAAAAGTCGTTGTGCCCGCTCCGGCGCAGCTTTGCGCAAGGCAGCGTCATTGCTGGCAAGTGTTGGCACGAGCACATTTTCCAACACGGTGCATTGGGGCAAAAGAAAATGGGCTTGAAAGACAAATCCAACCTGACGGTTCCGCACCACAGCCAATTGCAAATCATCCAATTGATTCAGATTCTGCCCGGCTAAAACCACTTCACCGTTGGTGGGCCGGTCCAGTGTTCCAATGATATTCAGCAACGTGCTTTTGCCCGAACCGGACGGGCCGATGATGGCGAGCGACTCTCCACGCGTGACCTCGAGTGACACTCCCTTAAGCACCTCCACCTGCCCTGCGCCAGAGTCGAACCGCTGGGTGACGTTCGCAATTTTCAGGATCAATTCAGGTGTCATGGATTGAGTAATAAGTTAGCAACGTTGCACCATCATCGTTCAAGAGTCCTGAATTTTCAAAGACCGGCTTTAAGCCTGCATCGCCCGCACCAATGCCGACACGCGCTTCGGGTCCACTGGATTGGCCAATTTGCCATTTTTCTTGAGTGAAGAGCCGACAATGAACCCGTCCGCCAGGCGAAGAAACTCGGAAGCATTTTGCAGCGTCACACCGCTACCCAAAAGTATTTTTGCATCGATACAGGCCGTGCGCACGCGCTGGACATCGTCCAAGTTTGCCGCCACGCCCGTACCAGTGCCTGAAACAATCAATGCATTCGCCAACCCGCGTTCCACCGTATCGTGGGCGGAATCTTCAATCGTCCAGTTGCCCATCGGCACGGCATGTTTCACATGCACATCCGCAAAGATCTGTGCTTCCGGACAAATAGCTTTGCCATAGCGCAGCGTGTCGTACGCATTGCCTTCGATAAGCCCTTGGTCGGTCAACATCGCTCCCGTGTGGACATTCACCCGAATGAAGCTGCCGCCACACGCGGCACAAAGCGCCAGCGCCGCGCGCGCATCATTGCGCAACACATTAAACCCGATTGGCAATTTAACTGCCTCTCTTACCGCACAACCGAGTGCGGCCATCGCCGCAACCGTCTCATGTCCGACCGTCGCTTTCGTAAACGGCACGTCTCCGAAGTTCTCAATAAAAATCGCGTGGGCACCACCCTGTTCGTACGCGCGGGCATCCGTCACCGCCTTTTTAACAATGGCCTTGATGTCCCCTTGCCAGCGTGGCGATCCCGGCAGTGGGGCCAGATGAACTACTCCAATGAGAACCTTGCGATGGGATTTAAAAAGCATCCTTGTTTGTCCCCGATTTAAGCCAAAGCTGCAAGTCTGCTCCCGTTGAAAAAGCCGCCGCCAGAGTGCTCCGGCGTCGGAATGCCTTAATGAAATGTAATCTTATCGGGATGGTCTGCTTATCTTGCCAGTTACTTTGTCGCCTTCTTATCCAGTGCCAATTTCTCCCCGCGCAATTTAGTTAATGCCGCCAGCGCCGCTTCGCTCTCAGCGGCTTTTTTGCTTTTGCCCTGGCCACGCGCGAGTTCTACTCCCCCATGGTGCACGGTGCATTCAAAGATGCGATCATGGTCTGGCCCGCTGGTCGAGACGACATGATATTCCGGCGCATTGGTGGAGCTCGCTTGTAACAATTCCTGCAACTCGCCCTTGGGATTATCCAGGACGGGAATGGCGGAAAGTTCACTGGACGCTTCCTTGAAATGGGCCAGCACGAATTTCTCCGCTGCCGAAAAACCGCCATCGAGGAAAATGGCTCCCAGCACTGCTTCAAACGTGTCTGCCAAGGCGGAAGCCCGATCACGGCCACCATGTGCCTCTTCTCCACGGCTGAGAATCAAATGCTGGCCCAACTCGAGACCCCGCCCTTTTTCGGCCAATGAACGACGATTTACCAATTTTGCGCGAGCTTTGGTCAGCGGTCCTTCGCCATAGGTAGGAAACTTTTCATACAGCTCTCGCGTAAGTACCACCTGCAGCACAGCGTCGCCTAGAAATTCCAGACGCTGATTATGCAATACCGGTATTCCCTGCTCATGCGCCACGGAGGGATGCGTCAACGCCAGGCGCAGCAACGCTGAATCACGGAACGCATAGCCAAGACGGCTTTGAAGATCACTAAAGTCGGGCACAAGTTAAAGTTGTTGGCGGTTTGGTTACAACTCTTCGGCTGTTCCAGAACCGCTATTCATTCTCGCCCCCGTCGTCGTCCTCGTCCTTGATGCACGCTGACGACGACCGGGCCGATTTTCCTGCCGGTCATTCAGGTTCATTGATACATCATATCAGGTAACTGTCGGTTCTTCCACCTTTTGCGGCGGGGCATCTGCCTCTGCCGAGGGATTTGCAGAGCTTTCCCCGGCTGCAATTTCCGCGGCTGGCGCGGCGGGATCCTCTGTCGGGGGATTCAATCCGTGCTCTAACAAATTGGCAACATCTCGCTGTACTTGTTCGAGTTGCGTGAGCTGCAGGTCAGGATCAAGAATGGTGAAAATATCTCCCGTCTTGGGCTGCTCATAAATGAAATATCTTTTGCCCTCGCGAACAAATTGCTCTTTGACCTTGAGCAACCGTTTCCGCTCCAGCATCACCGCCAGAATATAGCCTGCCGGCATATAACGCGGATCATTCAAATCAATCAATTTACGCAGCAAAGATTCTGCTGTGTCCTTCTGGATCGCTTCCGGGGCAGGAGTCGGCGCTTCATAAACGCCATGCCAATAGGAGATGAAACCTTTGCGTTCGCGCGCACCTTCGCTGTATTGCTTCTGCCAGCAAGCCTCGCATATATCGGAGCGACGAAGCTCGCGCTTTTCGTCCAGCAACAGGGTGTGAAAAGTCTCTTTATCGGCAAAACTTTTACCGCAGGCTTCACAAACGTGGCCGCGTGATTGAATATTCCACTCGTTCATTAATTTCTTAGGTCAATTGTCTCTGAACTATTATTCCCGATAAACCCGTAAGTTCAACCTCAATCCCCAACAACCTTTGCTGTAAATTTGAACGCGACAGAAACTCGGACAATTGTAATCTTATGCCTATATTAAACGATGAACTCTGAATTTATCCATAAACTCGGCCAGGTTCGGTCCCTGTTAAAATCCACCAAAGCTGAGGCCGCCATGATCGGCAAACAATCGAATTTCTCCTGGCTCAGTTGCGGCGGTGAAGCGCACGTGGCGCTGATCTCCGAGCGGGCGGCAGGGCGTTTGGTGGTCACGGCCAAGAAAGTTTATCTCCTGGCCAACCGCATCGAAATGCCGCGCTTGCAGGATGAAGCCGTGCGTGGCCTTGGTGCGGAGCCGCTGCTTTACGAATGGTATGAAGATGGCGCGCTGAAAGCGCTTAAGGCAGTGGTTGATCCCAAAAAAGTGATTTCGGACACAGGCGAATATGGAACGCAGAGCAAGCCGGAACTCTTCGCGCCCCTGCGCTATTCCTTGCATCCGGATGAAATAAAGAGATTGCGAGAACTCAGTATAAGAGCAGAAGGTGCGATGAATTTGACCTGCGGAGCCATCCAACCAGGCATTACCGAGCATATCATTGCCGGTCATCTTTCCGAAGAATGTTTATATGTGGGGGTTACTCCTGCCGTGGCACTCATCGCAGTGGATGAAAGAGTCCGTCGCTATCGCCATCCCATTCCCACAAGTAAGAAATTAAAACGTTATGCCATGCTCGTGTTGTGCGCGCGTCAGCATGGGTTGATTGTTTCCGTGACGCGACTGGTTCATTTCGGAAAGCTGCCGGCGGATCTGCGACAACGACACAATGCAGTGTGCGCCGTTGATGCCGCGTTCATCAGCAACACGCGTATTGGCACACCGATTCGGGAGATTTTTCGTCGTGGCGTTGATGCTTATGCCGCCCAGGGTTTCGCGGATGAGTGGAAGCTGCATCATCAAGGCGGGCCATGCAGTTACGAACCGCGCGATTACGTTGGCACGCCCACTGCACCGGGAACAGTTCTCGAAAACCAGGCCTTCGCATGGAATCCCTCCATTGCTGGCACAAAGAGCGAAGATACTATTCTGGCTACAACCAAGGGACCGCAAATTCTCACCGAAGCCAAGGATTGGCCGATGGTCAAAGTGGATGCTTACGGCAAAATAATTTCGCGCCCGGATATCCTCGTGCGGTAAGATTCGCTTCGGGCTTGCCCGACGAATCATCACGGCTACAGTTCGTGTCATATGATTTGGCTACGAACTGTTTGCCGGAATTTTTCTGGCGTCCGGCTGCTGATCGCCTTTCTTTCGGTAACGCTGGGAGTATCCCTCGCTCCTGCTGCCAGCACGGAAAAATTGCGCGCGCTTACTTTTTGCTGCGCTCCCAACAATGATTTGTATGTCGCATTGGTAAAAGGCGGCACGAGCTATCCGCGTTTTGACCTGCCAGCGGATGCCTTCGAACACGCTGAGCCGGGTTCATCTGTTTTGGTATTGGCTAATCATTACCCCGATCACACGACACCACTAGAGCCAGACGAACTCGCACTTGCAGAGCAAAAACAGTTGCGCCTGTTTTGGGAATATCCCTCAAGTGTGCCGGGATTGGAAATGGACGCACCGCGAACCACGGTATGGGAACGCGCGGCTGTTGCCACCGACGACTTCGGTCCCACGCTGCCCAAACTGCATATCCTGGCCATTCACGATTGCCATTTCCGGCCCGTGAAAGTTGCCAATCCGGTGCTGGTGGTCGGTCGCGTCGCGGGTTTTGATACGGCGGTCTTTGGCCTGGCGAAGGAATCCTATCCGCTGCTTTTTGAGTTGCCTGACCGCAAGCTCATCGTTGCGACCACCAAACTGAGCAACTTCGTCACGGGGCGTTACGCGCCCGCTCGCGACTTGGAAACCATCTGGCAAACCATTCTGACGCGATTGGACCCACAGAATACTTCGCACAAACTGGTTTGGGAACCAGTCGTCTCCACTGCCTTCGGACCAAAGGAATCTTTGCCCCGCCATTTCGAAAAGAAAGCTTTCGATGCGGCAGCCCAATGGATCATGGATTCACGCCTGCTGGTCACTCCCGCGCGCGCGCCGACCATTCGAAAGTCTTTGGAAGTAAACGGTGGAACCGTTGCCACACCCGGACCGGAAGCTTTGGGCGGCGATGGCTCGCTCGGCATTTTGGAAGGCTACGCTTCGGGCATTCTTTACGATGGTAACCAGGTCCAACGCCTGCCCCTGCGCGCCGATTGCAACTCCGAGTCTGCCATGGTGCTTGCCTTGGATTGCGCCCTCAACGGCACCAAACGCAGCGGCATCGTCGCCAGCAACCTGCTCGATTATGTCTATTTCAATTCAGGCATGTGCAGCGGTGTCCGCGCAGATCCAAAGCATCCTGCCTATGGACTTATCGGGTGGGGCGCGATTTCCCCAGTTTGGCTTGTCGCCAACTATGGAGATGATGATGCCGCCACGATGCTTAGCACCATGCTGGTTTCTTCCACTTTAAAAAATGATCATTGGGATGAATCCTTGATGCGTGCCTTGCTCGCCAACCTCCGCACCACGGGCAAGCTCGGCTTTCGCGGTGATCGCGTTGATATCCCCGGCTTGGAGGCACAGGGCTGGAAGGGTTATCACGATGCCGCCACCGTCAACTACTCCCCGCATTTCGAAGGATTTCTGTGGGCATGCAATCTCTGGGCTTATCGCCAGACCGGCTTCCAGCCTTTCCTTAATAAAGCGACCAATGCGATTGCCATGACAATGAAGGTTTATCCTGAAGGTTGGCGCTGGAAAGACAATCTGGAGCGCGCCCACATGTTGTTGTCGCTCTCATGGTTGGTCCGCGTTGAAGACACGCCTGAACATCGTCAGTGGCTTAAGATGGTGGCGACTGACCTGTTGAAACATCAAAGTCCATCCGGTGCGATTCACGATTGGCTCGGCCTTACTGGTGGCGGACATTATCAAATCCCGCAATCGAATGAAGCCTACGGCACAGGTGAAACGCCGCTGATTCAGAAGAACGGCGATCCAACCAGCGATCAACTTTACACGACTGGATTCGCGTTGTTTGGTTTGCACGAAGCGTTTGGTGCAACCGGTGATAAGACCTATAAGCAGGCAGAGGACAAGCTCGCTGAATTTCTTTGTCGCATCCAGATTCGCTCAAAAAAGTATCCTTACTTCAGCGGCACCTGGTTCCGCGCATTTGATGATCGCCGCTGGGAATTCTGGGCCAGCTCCGCTGATGTTGGTTGGGGCGCATGGTCTTTGGAAAGCGGCTGGGCTCAGGCTTGGACCGCAGGCACCCTTGGCTTGCGCGAAAAGAAAACTACCTTTTGGGATTTAACGGCCACCTGCCAAATCAAAAAGCATCTCCCAGCCGTCAAGGCGCAGATGGCGATGCGTGACGAAGATTTTTAATCTTTAAAACTATTCCGGGCGACTAAGGTTCCAACCGTGCGCGGTAGAATCGTAACGGATTGTTGGTCACCGAACCATCGGTGAACTCAGTCGTTCCGCTGCTATTGACCACGTTGGTTACCGTCACCCAACTTACCAGGTTGCTGGAGCCTTCGATGGTGTAACTACCGCCTGTTTCACCACTCAGGATCATTTGGAGTCCTCCCTCAGGCGTCGTTATAATTTGATCGATGTGGGCAGATTGCGGCACGGTAACAGTAAGCACAGCATTCGAACTGTTTACTGTTCCTGCGACGTTGGTGATCACCACTGAATAAGTTCCCGCTTGATTGCTTTGGACACTGGCAATGGCATAGCTGCTGGTCGTCGCTCCGGCCAGGGCGTTGCCATTTAAGTTCCATTGATAGATTAGCGTGGGAGAGCCAGAAGCAGTGACTGTAAAGGTCACGTTGCTGCCAATCCTCACTGTTTGGTTTTGTGGCTGCGTCGAAATGCCGGGAGGGATTCGCACAACGAGTGTCGCATTGGAACTAATCATAATGCCAACGCTATTTGAAACCACCACTGAATAGCTGCCAGCAGCGGCAGGCTGCACACCGTTTATAGTAAAACTACTGGCTGTGGCTCCGCCAATCGGATTGCCCGTCTTTCGCCATTGATAGCTCAGCGGCGCAGTGCCGTTGGCCGTTACAGTGGAGGTTAAATTGGCTCCTTGATTGACTGCCTGACTTTGCGGTTGGGTGCTGATAGTGGGCGATACAGCCAGTGAAGCTGTCATGACGAAGCGGACTGCATCGGCCATGACTATCTTGCCGGAGTCAGGTGTGTTATTGAGCAACGTAACGTTTCCACTACTCCCGGACGCGAAATTGATTCCGGATGCAATCAGCACCCAGGTTGATCCATTAACTTGCTGGTTCGCCGGGACGTTGGTGGTGCCACCGTTGTAGGAAATTACCCACGGTGCAGCAGTGGAACGATTGGCCCCGGATGTATACCAAATATAAACATCATACTTACCGGCATTTAATACGGGCTGATAAACCCCGCTCGCGGTGGCCGTGCTGGTAACGCTGCTGGCATAGCGATAGTCATCTCCATAATGGCCCGCAGTGACCGCCCCCGCGGTCCAACTGGCGTCCGGTGAGAAAACCGCGTTGGTATTGTCGATAATTGTTTCCATCGTTAACGCTGCCGGTGCGCTCGTCACAGCTCCGAAGGTATTAGTAACCACAACATTGTAGTTTCCCAAATCACTGGTCTGAATGTTTGCGCGGCTGTAACTGCTCGTGGTCGCTCCCGCAATATTGGTTCCGTTGAACCGCCAGTTATATTTTAAAGGCGCGGCTCCACTCGCTGAAACATTAAAGGCGGCAGTCTGGCCAGTCACAACCGTCTGGCTTTGTGGTTGCGTGCTAATCGTGGGAATGTTGGATGCAGGAGCGACATAAACCAGCTTGATCCCATCTGCTATGGCGACCGCACCCGCTTCGGGAATTCCATCAGTTACACGAATGTTGCCAGAAGTGCCGGCAGCAAAATTGAACCGCCCCAATAGTGTCCAATTGCCGGAATTGGTTTGCTGGTTGGCATTAACGGTCGTCGTTCCGCCATTATAAGTAATGACGTGCGGCACGCTTGCCGAAGCATTGGTGCGCTCCGGATGCCACTGGTACATATCGTAGTCACCTGCCGTAATGATATTGGGCGTGAATTGCACGTAGGCACTACCACTGCCCTGGACTTTGGACAGGTAATTCGTGCCGAACGAATTTGTATCAGTGCCGGTTGCGCCGTAGTAGGTGGGAGCGCCAGTCGTTGCACCAAAAACCTTCACAGCCGTCCATGCTCCCACTACCGAGGCTTTCGGATCATCAATAACAATGTTGTTGACCGTGCCGGTAAAGCTGCCGCTTGTGCCATCCTTAATGTACGCCCACTGCACGGAGCTATGCTCGTCAGAACGCCAGAAGCTCACTCCTTTATACCCCCCAAGAGTGATAGGGTTGGGATCCGTCGCCAGATAATCAATAAATTCCCGGACATCTTCGTTCGGCACCGTAATTTCGACGCTGCCAGCACGGGGTTGCCCGGTGGGAGGCCCATAGACATCCGTGACTGGGGCTAGCGGTTTAATCGCATTCGTCCAGTAATAGGTGACGCCATTAACATTGGTGGACTTGCCTACAAGGGAATTCTGCCAACTCGCCCAGTTCACGTCAGACCAGTTGATACAGGCACTGGGCGAGCCTTTTATGCCGGTGGAGGAAAAATGGTAAATCTGCGGCATCACCGAATCGCACCAATAACCGAATTCCTTGTAAGGAAAAGAGGCATGCACTGCGATGATCGGAAACGGCGCGTGGGCCAGAAATTTAGTGGGCCAGTTCGAGCGCACCGTGGAGCAGAGTTGCCAGGCCTTGGCCGGACCATTTGTTCCAATCCAGGTTTGATTGCTTTCCCACTCCGCCTCAGCGTCCCAGACAAAGCCATCCGCCCCTTGGTTGAAGACGTAATCTGAAATGGCAATTTCACCCAGTACGTTCGAGCCGTACGACCGGTTATAACCAAAAATCAGTATTCCATTGGCATGCGCGATGTTTACCAATTGGCTGTTAAATTGCGGGGAACCGTAAGTGCCATTGAACAACTTGTCGTTCGTGGCTGCCTTGACAATCATATAACGGACACTGCGGCTTTTGTAATAAAGCATCAGGCTGGTTTCGTTGGTCACGCTGGCTACATTGCCACTGAGCTTGTTGGTGGTGTCGCTCATGTACCAAACCCACTCCCCTTTGCCAAGATTGGCCGGATCAATGCCGCCGTCACGAATCACCGCAGATACAGGAGCGCTACTGAAGTGCAACAAAACCGAGACTGCGAGAATGGAAAGCGTTTTGCGTATCAAGGAAAGAAACATAATTGCGAACCTTCAGGCGAATTGAAATCCCTCCATATATCCCGGGGTGCTCATTTACTCATGTTACATTTTTTCAGCGCCGGGTCAAGGTAACGCGCTCAGCTACACAGGGCTCACGCATTTAAATTAATATCGAGGAGGTGGAGCAAATAGCGGTTGTCCGTCCGCAACAGTTTTGGCACCGCCGTGATCTCGTTGCTCTTGTCAGCGACCTTCAATTGGCACAACGCCAGACCGTTGTCCACCGCCCACGCGCTGACGACCACTTTCGGGCACTCTCCGGGCAATGGCGCGGCGCAATGCCTTTACCATCCAGGGCCACAGCCACGCGCAGACTCTGCGTCCAGCGCATAAACCAATCCAGAAACGCCTGCGGGTCCATCGCCGCAAACACCCGGTTAAAGGTGTCATGGCTGGGAATGCCATGAGGCAAATTTAAAAAGGTTTCAAACCGCTCTGACTTGGCGTCGCCGAAAACCTCCATGTCCTCAAAGCTGTCGGCTCCGCACAGCAAGGCACACATGGCAATGGTCAGAACATCGGACAGGCGGTGAAGTTTGCGCCGGTCCATCCGCGGATCCGGCACTTCTTTCAATATCGTCAGGAGATTTAGCTTGGGGTGCTTTGCATCCCTCCTCATGTACGCACTGTATTTACAATGTACAGACATAAATCACTCTCCTTTAAAAAAATTTTATGCGTGAACCCTGCATTCACCGGTGCCAGCAGGATAGTTCTCTAACTTGATAAGAGCAGCTTCCGCACCAATAACATTCCCAAGCTGGCCGCCTTTCCAGCTCATTTGCCCTCGTTATTAGCCTAAATTCATGATGCTTTCCGTATCGGGCGCATCTGTTATACTGAGTGCAATAATGCGTTTTGGGTCGCTGACATTGCAATCGAATTTGTTCCTCTCGCCACTCGCGGGTTATACCAACCTGCCCTTTCGTCTGGCGTTACGGGAAATTGGCGGGCTCGATCTCGCAACCACCGATCTGGTCAATGCCCGCTCGCTGCTGGAAAAGAATCCAAAGGCTTTGAAGCTGATTGAAACCAGTCCGGCGGATCGTCCGCTGGCCGTGCAATTGTTTGGCTCTGTGCCCGAGGAGATGCGCGATGCGGCGGTTTATCTGGAGTCAATTGGCATTTCTTCGGTGGATATCAACATGGGTTGTCCCGTCAGAAAAGTCTGCAAGGTGGGCGGTGGCTCCGCGATGATGACCGAGCTGGACAAAACTTCTGCGCTCGTCAAAGGCATGGTGGATGCCGTGAAAATTCCCATCACTGCCAAGATGCGGCTTGGTTGGGATGATGAGAATCTTACCGCACCCGATCTGGCCCGCGCTTTGGAAGATGCCGGGGTCGCGGCCATTTTCGTCCATGGTCGCACGCGCGAACAAGGTTTCTCAGGAACTGTCAAGTTGCCCGGCATTCGTGCGGTAGTTCAAGCGGTGAAATCGATTCCTGTCATCGGCAATGGTGATGTCATCACCTCTCAAGCCGCCAAAATGATGTTCGTTGAAACCGGTTGCACCGGCGTGAGCATCGGGCGCGGCGCTTTTTACAATCCCTGGATTTTCTTGCACACGCAGCATTACCTCAAGACGGGCGAGCTATTGCCTGAACCGAGTTTTGAGGAACGCGTGCGGGTGATGTGCCGCCACCTGGATTTGATGGTGGAAGTCTTTGGTGAAGCACTAGGCTGCCGAATGTTTCGCAAAGTTGCGCCGTGGTATTCCAAGCGCTTTGGTCCGAGTAACGAATTCAACAAAAAGGTGGTGCAGGTTTCCACCCGTGCGGAGTTTCACGAAATTTTAGAGCGCTATATTAAGTGGCGCTTGCAGTTCCTGGATGAGAACGGTCAATTAAAGCCGAACTATCGCCCGCCACCGATGGTTGCTTCTTTCATGCAGGAACCGGCTGTCGCGCAACGGGAACATATCCCGGTTCCGAAAGGGCCAGTGGAGGTCTGGTAAGTTCTCAAATAACTTCCATTGGACATTTCGGCAGCGCATCAATAAACGCCTGCCCATACCGTTTCACCAACACGCGATTGTCCAACACGACCACGATGCCCTTGTCGGTCTTGGTGCGGATCAGCCGGCCAACGCCCTGGCGAAATTTGAGAATGGCTTCGGGCAATGAGAATTCACTAAAGGGATTACCGCCGCGGGCTTCGATGTTTTCGATGCGCGCTTCAATGAGTGGATGGTCGGGCACGGCGAAAGGGAGGCGGGTGATGATGACGTTCGACAGCGCTTCGCCGGGGACATCCACGCCTTGCCAAAAACTGTCGGTGCCGAAGAGGACGGAATCCACGTCCTCCTTGAATTTCTCGAGCATCACGGAGCGGGGCGTGCCGGTTCCCTGCACAAAACATTCGAGGTCCAGCTTGTCGAAGAACGGCTGCATCCGTTCGCTGACTTCCTGCATCAGCTTATAACTCGTGAACAATACGAATGCTTTGCCGTGCGTCATTTTTACGAAATGCTCAATCCAATGGATGAGCGCATCACGATAACCGGCATCGCGTGGGTCAGGCATTTTATTCACGACGAACAGCTTCATCTGCTCTTCGTAATTAAACGGTGTGCCCACTTGCAAGAGCGTGGCTCCTTCCGCGCCGACACGGCGCACGAAATAGTTCAGTCCCGGAAAGGCATTGCGGGGCGGTGTGCGTGTGGGCTTCTCCGGTTCGGTCGCGGTGATGTTTTGGACTTTTGATTTTGGTCCTTGGACTTCCTTCTCGGAAACCGAAAGTGTGGCGCTGGTCATGATGATACTTGAGTCACAACCAAACAAACGGCGGCGCAGGTATTCCGCGACATCCACCGGGGCGGCGTTCAAGGCAAGGTTCTTCTGTGACTTGCCGCCGCGCTCCACCCAATACACGTAGTCTTCCGCGCTCTGGCTGAGGAACATCGCCACTTCCTCGCGCAGTTCGGTCAACCGACGGTTGCACTCGACCAATTCCTGACCGGTGTCCTTGTCCTCGGTCAACTTGATGAGATCACTCACCGCTTCGCGCAATCGTTGAATAGGCAAGGTGACATTGTCCTGCACCAATTCAGGCCGGCGAATACGCAGCTCGGTCCAAACGCGTTTCGCTTTCGCCGCGCTGGATTCATACGAACTTTGCTCCTCGGCTTGGGCTTTGCGCAATTCTTCGCAGGCCGTTTCCACTTCTCCGAAGAAATGATCTGCTTCGCGCAACAGATCCGCGACCAGTTTCACTGCGGCTCCTTGCCGCAGCGTGGCGAGAATTCCCTTCTCGGTGCGCGGATTCCAAAGTCGCTGCAAAGCATAACGCATCTGCCCGCTGGAAACACTGAGTCCAATATGCTTCGAAGCAACGCTTTCCATTTGGTGGGCTTCGTCGAAAATGACGAAATCATTTTTAAACATGATCCCGCCCTCAATCTCTTCTTCAATGCCGCCCAGCAAGGTGAAGAACAGCGTATGATTCACCACCAGCACGTCAGCAGAAAGAATACGCTGCCGCGCACGTTGAAAGAAGCAGACGCCGTTTTGTTGGCCAAACTCGGATTGGTGCCCACACATTTTGGGCGAGCACAGTCCGCGCTCCGAACAAACATGCGACCAGACTTTCGGGTCCGGTTCGATTTCGAAATCAGAAAGACTTCCATCCGTAGTGATCTTGGACCATGCGAAAATACGTTTCAGTTCCTCCTCTTCCGGCGAAGTGAAAAGGCTGTTCGATTGCTGCATCGCCTTGGACAGGCGTCGGGAGCATAAATAATTACCGCGTCCCTTGAGCATCGTGTAGCTGAACTTGATGGGCAGCACTTGCTCGAGCATCGGCAAATCTTTTTGCGTGAGCTGCTCCTGCAAATTGATGGTATGCGTGGAGATGACCGCCTTCTTGCTTTGCCCAACGGCGAAAAGAATCGAAGGAATTAAATAAGCCAGGCTCTTGCCCACGCCCGTGCCTGCCTCCACCACGAGATGCTCCTTTTTCTCCAAGGCTTGAGCGACCGCCACCGCCATGCGTTGTTGTTGCGGGCGATATTCGAAATTGCTCGCCTTGGACAGGATGCCGCTGGGTGAAAAGATGGCTTCGACCTGGGCAACCAAATCACTGCCAGCTTCGGCGGGTTGGGATTCAATGATGCTGATCATCTTCCTAAAGATAGCATCCGTGTAAGGAGCGTCCTAGCCACGCACGCGCCTCACAATCACTTCCTGGGCTGCCTTGTTTTTCACTATCATGTTGGCGGGCAGGATGCCCCGCCAATTGGTGTTGGGATACATGGACGAATTGCGTCCGATGATGCTCCCGGGATTCAACACGGCGTTACACCCGATGTCAGTATGGTCACCCAGGAGTGCGCCGAACTTGCGCAGGCCGGTATCAAAAGGTTTACCATCCTTATCCACGGTCACATTGCCGGGAACCAATTTGACGTTGGAAATCTTCACGCCAGCACCAAGATGCGCCTTGTAGCCTAGAATCGAATCTCCCACGTAACTGAAATGCGGGATCGTGCCGTTATTAAAGAGCAGGGAGTGCTTGAACTCGCACGAGTTGCCAATGACGCAGTGGTCGCCGATGATGACGTGCTCGCGAATATAGGCGTTGTGACGAATCTCACAGTTCTTACCAATAATGGCGGGCCCCTTGATCATCACCCCGTCCTCAATGACTGTTCCTTCACCGATAAATACCTGATCACCAATAAAGACACGGGCATTGCCATGGCTATGCGGCGATGGTTTTACGTTCGCTTCGATGTACGCCTTGAGTTTTTTCAGTGCGTCCCAGGCGTATTCGCAACCCTCGAACAGAGCGGCATGCTCTGTCTGGCTCAAATCAAACAAGTCACTCGGCTTGAACATACTTTTAAAACTACTGGAAAGCCGCCTGCCCGCAAATAGAAAACCCTCCAGGCCCTTGCAAACCTGGAGGGGTCGTATGCCGTTAAAGGCTGTAGATAAATCGCTGTTGTTACTGTGAATGTTTTGCCAAAGGCGGGTTACAAACAGAAGGAGCCCAGGTGACTTTTCTGTGAATGCCGCTGCCTGACGGAGGCCCGTGAGGCCAAAGCCGCAGGAAAAACTATTTTCATGCTGCCGTGACGTGGTAAATTCATTTGGCTGAGACAAGTGCCTGTAGACGCAGAAAGGCTTCTCTGGCACTTTAGTTTTTGAATTTTATGGATCTGACACGCACGGCTTACGGAACCTGGAACGGTGGTCGCTACATGCACTTTGGCGAGCCACTAAGCGAAGAACGTTATATCAGCGTTATTCAACACGCTTACAAGCAAGGCATTCGCACCTTCATGACGGCGGATGTTTACGGCAATGGCGCGGCCGATGAAATGCTGGGCAAGGCCTTGACTGGTTTGCCACGTGATTCCTATTGCCTCGTTGGTGCCATTGGCCACGACTTTTACAAAGGCGAACGCGCCGGTTCCAAGGGATATCCGCGCTTCACCGCCACGCAAACGCCAGCCGAATTTCCCAGTTACGTTCGCATGGCCACTGAGAAAGCTCTCGCCCGGTGCAAAACGGATCGGTTCGACCTGCTGCTGCTGCACAATCCTGATTTCATCGGCTACACGAGCGATAAGGTCTGGAGCGCCATGGATAAGGTCAAAGATGCCAAACTCACCGACCGCCTCGGCATCGCCCCTGGGCCCGCGAACGGGTTTACTCTAGATATGCTGCTGGCCTTGGCGCGATTTGGCGATCTGCTTGACTGGGCGATGATTATTTTGAATCCGCTCGAGCCGTGGCCGGGCTGCATGGTTTTGCAGGCGGCAGTGAAGCATAACGTCAAGCTGATCACGCGTGTGGTGGATTACGGCGGCTTGTTCCATGACGACGTAAAGCCCGGACATCAATTTGGTCATCAGGATCATCGCACGTTCCGTCCGGCGGGCTGGGTGGAAGCGGGCGTGGCCAAGATGGACAAGCTCCGGGAAATTGCGCGCTATCACAACATCACCATGCTGCAACTCGCCTGTTTGTACAATCTATCGCAACCCGGCGTGAAGAGCGTGATTCCAACATTGATTCAGGAAGTGGGCGACAATGCCAAGACCATTGAAACCAAAGTTGATGAATTGGCATCGCTGCCGGACATCCAGCTCGAAGAGGAAGAAATCAAGTTCATCACGAAGATTGGCAACAACAAAGGCTGCATGGAATTGAAGGGCGCAAACCGCGCGCATATCGGCTCGGCGTTGCCGGACAAGTGGGAGATCACCAAAGACCATGAAGTGATTGCCAAACAATGGGAGATTGATCCGGATAAGGATATTGCCTGCACACATAAGGCGGAGAAGGCGGCATGATTAAAGGTCGTGTTGCTTTGCTGCTAATCCTCCACGCACATTGAATTTCTTCCTTACTGGCGCTACCTATTGACCATGAAGGAAGCTTACATCGCAGCCAAGGAACGTTGGGCGCGGAAGATGGCGGGAAAGGAAAAGCGCGTCGTGCGTTCCGAAGACCGCCTGCCTCCGGGTCAACGACAGGTGCATAATTTTCCCGTGCTGGATCTGGGTATTCGCCCGGAAATTCCGCTGGATAAATGGGAATTGAAGATTGGCGGGCACGTAGAAAATCCGGTGACGTTGAATTGGGAACAGTTCCTCGCACTGCCGCAATTCAAGGATGTCAGCGATTTCCATTGTGTGACGACTTGGAGCCAATTCGATATGGAGTTTGAAGGTGTCGCCTTCTTTACGATTGCGGATTTGGTGAAGCCTAAAGCTTCAGCGACGCACGTCTTTTTCAAGAGTTACGATGGCTATTCCACGAACAATCCCTTGGATGTGTGCTTGGATGACGACGTGCTGATCGCCCACTCATGGAATGGCAAACCGCTGACGAAAGAACATGGCGGACCGGCGCGGGTGATCGTTCCGAAGCGTTATGCGTGGAAAGGGGCCAAGTTCATCCGCGAAATTACTTTTCTGGATCGCGACATTCTTGGCTTCTGGGAACTACGCGGTTATTCAAATACTGCGGACCCGTTCACAGATGATCGGTTTGCGTAGATGGTTTGTCATCCTATCGTAGCGGCACGGGATCGTGCGGCGAATTTGCTCGGAGCCATGCCAAGTGATTTACGGATGATCGGTTTGCTTAAATCTTTCTCACTCCTAAACGATTTTTCAAAACATCTGGGTTTTACTGTGCAATCCGGCTGCCCCGTCCGGTTCCATGGGCGTTGGCACTGCACTTTGCATCACGCCAGCACCGTCATAACAACGCACGGTGAATGTGTGTTTGCCTCTTTGGAAGGGCCATTCATAACGCCAGATGACCCAGGTTAATTGAGAAAGTGGTTTGCGCAACGCGGCCGATTGCCAGGGCCCCTCGTCCACCTGCACTTCGACCTTGGAAATTCCGCGCGATCCCGCGTGGGCAATCCCGCCTATGGGTACAATTGTCCGCGCATCTGCTCCGACGATGTTCATGTTCACCCCGACCGCATCAATTACCGAGGTCGTCTTCATCTGCGCCGCCTTGTCCCAACCTCGCGTCACCCAATATCCCGGCTCCCAATGATCCGTCACTTCGATGGACTCGATCCATTTCGGCAACTTCATGCCATAGGTGTTGGGGACGTAAATTCTTAAAGGAAATCCATGCTCGGCCAGCAGCGGCACGCCATCCCACTCGTAAGCCAGCATCACCCGCTCATCTGACTTGATCGTTTCCAGCGCAACAACTTCATAGAACCCATCAGTTCCACGAATTTTAAGATACGTGGCCTCGGGCTTGATCTGCCAGCTTGGCAGAAGTCGTTGCAGGCTGACTCCCGTCCAGCGAGTTGTTCCAATCAAGTCACCGCCTACAGGATTGGAAATGCAGGCAAGGGTGATAAACTGATGCATCGGTTCATAAGCGCGAAGTTCATCCAGCGTCAACTCGAGCGGCTTTTCCACCAGACCTTTTATCTTCAGTTTCCACTGGGCCTCCTTGATGGTCGGAGGCGTGGTATTGATATCAATCCGGTAATGCCTTTCCAAGGGCGTAAATTCCGGTCGCGTGCCTGCTACGGGCCTAACCTCAGCATCCGCATTAGGCAACGGGTGATTGGAGGACCACAATGGTTTGTTGCCCACCGCGGATTGCCTGCCTCCGATCCCGGCCAGTCGGCCAACCACCGCGCCAGTCACGGTGATCAAAGCGGTTGTGCCACCAAGCCGAACTAGAAACCTGCGGCGGTTAATGCGTTTTACAGAGGCTTGTTCGGCAGAGTCTTCCGTCTGGCGGACGGTACTAAAAAGGCGATGATTAACCCAGCCGATGGCAGCTCCCCATGCCAGGAAAGCCAGTAGAATCCACGCTGCACTGATCCAGGGCGGGATTTCCGAGGCCTTGTTCAGATGTTGGCTGAGCAACATAATGGGGATTCCCACCGCCAGTCCGAACGCAAGACCCAGAGCATGGTCATAACGCCCGTGCAACACGCGTTCGACAACGAAAAAAAGCGCTCCTGCGATCATGCCCCCAACCACCATGCCGCCTACGGCCATGGATTGCTCAGCCAGCTTGGCGGTGGCCGCTGTTGGCCCCAGGTTTAGCGCGCGGATCACTTTTACCATGGTATCGATGCCCGAGGCGATAATCTGTCCGGGCAAAACGCGGGTCATCCAATCGAAGATATCGAAGGGCACGAAAGGCAGTCCTGCAAGTTTCCAGGCCAGATAAAAAATCACCGTCAACACCAATGTGAGCATCAGGCCGACAAACAAACCGGCCAGAATACCCGGCTTTTTATGGTCTTCCATTTCCCCTCCTTTCCTTTAACGATGCAATCCACGATCCGGCATCGTTCGCTCCTCACATTACCGCGCTGGATAATGAATGCAAAATACTCCCTCGTGGGGTAGAACCCGAAGATTCTGTTTTTCTCCCCTCTTTTCAGACTCGAAGTTCGAGATTTTGCGGTTACTGTTCTGCTGTGCGCACGGTTTATTTTGATTATAACGCGACGACGCCCCTGGATACCCAGGTGCGGGACGCCATGCTGCCTTTCTTGGACGGCATCTACGGCAATCCGAGCAGTGTGCACCATATCGGACGCCGGGCACGGTCGATTTTGGACGATGCGCGGGATCGCGCGGCGAAATTGCTTGGAGCCAAGCCAAGTGAAATGATTTTCACCAGCGGCGGCACGGAAAGCAACAATCTCGCGATCTTTGGCGTCGCCCGACACTTGAGGTCCAAGGGCCGGCACATCATCACCTCGGTCGTTGAGCATCATGCAGTGCTCCATTGCGTTGATTATTTGGAAAAGAAGGAAGGATTTGAAATCACCCGCTTGCCAGTAAACCGGGAAGGATTTGTTTCCGTGGATGATTTGGCCAAGGCGATTCGACCGGACACTATTCTCGTCACCATTATGGCGGCCAATAATGAAATTGGCACCATCCAACCTATTGCAGAGTTGGGCGCGGTGTGTAGGAAGCGCGGCGTGCTTTTCCATACCG
This sequence comes from Pedosphaera sp., assembly GCA_028293285.1. GTDB lineage: Bacteria > Verrucomicrobiota > Verrucomicrobiia > Limisphaerales > Pedosphaeraceae > Pedosphaera. The sequence goes on along the minus strand of JAQGPC010000266.1, from coordinate 14,761 downwards.
ACGCCGTGCAATGGTTCGGCAAGGAACCGTTCGCCAACATCCATCAATTCAACGCCAATTTGGTTTCCATCTGTGCTCACAAATTTCATGGGCCAAAAGGAGCGGGTGCCTTGTTTATCAAGTCGCCTTTGTTACCCGATCCCATCCTTTTTGGCGGCGGACACGAAAACGAACGTCGCGCCGGCACGGAAAATCTGGCCGCCATCATTGGACTGGTCGAAGCGCTGGAGCGATTTGTTCCCAACCCCGTCTTTTCTCGAGATAAACTACTTCCCTTGGTTAACCGATTGATTTCTTTGGTCGAACGCATGCCCGGCACGCACTTTGTGGGGCCGCGCGAACTTCGGTTGCCCAATACCGTCTCTTTTCTAATAGAAGGCTCGGATAGCATCGCTTTACTGGCGGGATTGGATTTGGAAGGGATTTGCGCTTCGAGCGGTTCTGCATGTTCGGCAGGGTCGATTGAGCCGTCGCATGTCATCGTGGGTTTGGGCGTGGACCCAAAGCTGGCCAATTCACTTGTGCGCTTTTCTCTGGGGCGGGAGTCCACGATGGAAGAAATTGAGTATGCAGAGCAAGTTGTGCCGCAAGTCATTAAAAGGGCACAAGGTTTCCAATAGGCTTGGGGTCTAATGTGAACAAGTTGTGAGTGATGTGAATAAAGATGAGTTGTGTTCTTTTTTGGCTGGCTTTGTTCCTGAGGCAACAATTTTTTTTATTTGTAAGTCTTTGTCGTGACCTTGACACCGAGGGTTGTTTGCCTTATTCACAACCCTTATTAATAAGAAGATTTTCAGGATAGAGAAGATACTATTAAGGGCCTAATGAATCTGACCATATCCAAAGAGCAAATTATCAACGGACTGCAAGCGGTGCAAAATGTCGTCAGCACACGAACCACGCTGCCGATCCTTTCGAATGTTTTGCTGCGCGCTGATGGTGACCGGCTCGAATTTACCGCTACTGACCTGGACGTCACCATATCCTGCGGCGTGGAAGCCAGCGTGAAAAAAGGCGGAACGACCACTGTTCCAGTTAAAAAGCTATTCGGCATTGTTCGCGAATTGAATAATCCCGAGATCGAAATCGAGGTGGATGATAAAAACACCTGCAGTATTCGCTCTGGATCTTCTTTTTATAAGATTAACGGCTTAAGTGCCGATGAATTTCCTCCCCTGCCCAAGTTCAAAGACGACAAGAAGGTGGTTTTGCCGCAGGAAAAGGTCAAAGGGATGATGAAGAAGACCTCCTTTGCCATTTCCACCGACGAATCGCGCTACGTGCTCAATGGCATCTTCATCAGCTTGAAGGAGCATAAGATGACCATGGTGGCCACGGATGGCCGCAGACTGGCCTTGGTGGACGAAGAAGTGGATGTCACGGAGAAGAGCCAGGGAGAATTTATCGTTCCGGCCAAGGCCGTGAATGAATTGAACCGCCTTTTGACCGACAAAGGCGAGGTGGAGATTCGTTATTCCGAAAATCAGGCGGCGTTCACGCTAAAGGATGAGAAAGGGTTCTCCATTCTTATCATTACCAAGCTGATTGAGGGGAATTATCCCAATTATCGCCAGGTAATCCCGGCCGAAGCCAAGGAACGCATCGCGCTGGGTCGCGAAGAATTTCTCCATGCCTTGCGCCGCGCCGAAATCATGACCAGCGAGAAGTCCAACTCGGTAAAACTCGCCTTCACCAAGAACAATTTGGCAATCACGGCGAATTCACCTGAAGTTGGCGAAGCCCGCGAAAGTCTGGCCATCAATTATAAGGGCAAGGAAATGGCAATTGCCTTCAATCCCAAGTATATGATTGATCCGTTGAATGCCTTGAATAATGACGAGATATTTATCGAGCTGATCGATGAATTAAGTCCCGGGGTGGTCAAAATCAATGGCCCATTCCTCTACGTCGTGATGCCCATGCGCCTAAGCTAAGGCGCGAAAAAGATTCCACTAAAGCAAGCGAAGCCGCGTGAAAGCGCGGCTTTTTCTTTGTCGAAAAGAAACAGACCGCGCAGAGGAAATGCGCGGTCTGTGAACCAGAACACTAACAAAAGATTATTACTTGCGATTGCGAAACACGAGCAAGCCGCCCCCGCCCAAGCCCCCGCCCAAGCCCAAGCCCAACAAAGCAAGCGTGGAAGGTTCGGGAACCGGCGTGACCGTGAAAACCGTAAAATTATCAACGCGATCGGTGCCACCTGTTCCTACGGTAGCGCCGCTGATGCTCGTTGTGGCCTGATCAATCAACCTGAAATAAATGCTGGAGGCATTATCAAGCGCGGTAATTGAACTCAGATCGTAGGCAAACATCGTGGCCGAGTTGGCCGAGCTGGGAAACCAGGAAACCCCGGAAGGAAGGGTATAAACCGATCCAAAATTGTTGAAGGTTGTCCCGTCCGTACTATAGGCGAGCTGAAATTTTGCCGGTCCGGTCCCGCTGCCGTTTTGGCTGTAGGAAAGCTGAATCCCGGAAAAACCAACCGAACTTACCTGAAATTGCCAGTAATCATTCACCCCCAGAAATTGGCACTAAAAGACTTGGCAGAACCATTTCCCGAAGGGGAGGAATAAACGGCCGAACCGCTGGTATGCGAACCCAAGGCACTGCCGGAGCCGGTTTCTGGGCTTATGGGACCGGCAGTAGTTGGCGCGGTCGTTTCAAAAGTCCAAAGCGCAATGGTGTTGGTGGTTTGGGCAAATGCAGAAAGACTTGTGGCAAGGACAGCGCCAAATAAAAACAAATTCTTTTTCATGAACTTTCTTATAGGGATACAGCTTTGACTCTGAACGTTCATGTCTGGTTAAGCAGCAACGATGCCAAGGGAGAAAACGCCGGGAGGCTCGAAAATCAGAAGGTTAACAAATCAACGACTGATTAAAAACGCGCAGCGAGCAAAAACACGCACAGCGTGCTCACAATTACATCTGCTCCAAAACTTCAATCCCCAACACTTCCAATCCCTGCTTCATGACCCGCGCAGTTAGATCGCAAAGGACGAGACGGCTGGCGCGTTCGGCGGGTTCGGATTTAAGCACCGGGCAGCTTTCGTAGAACCGGGCAAAGTGCCCTGCCAATTCGTAGAGATAGTTGCAAAGGTAATTGGGACGGTATTCATCCGCGACAGCTTCCAACACCAAACTGAAATTGAGCAGATGCTTGGCTAAAGTGATTTCATCAGGAGCAGCGAGCACTACGCTGGCAGAAGTGGAAGAAGCTTCCAAACCACCCTTGCGAAAAATGCTCCGGATGCGCGCATAGGCATATTGCAGGTAAGGAGCGGTGTTGCCATTCAATGCCAGCATCTTGTCCCAACTAAAAACATAGTCACTTTGCCGGTTTGGCAGCAGATCGGCGTACTTCACAGCTCCCAAACCGACAACCCGCGCGATCTCCCGCTTTTGTTCTTCTGCTATGGAAACTTCTCGCTCTGCCGCTTTATCGGAAACAACCTGGTAAGCGCGTTGTTCGGCTTCATCCAGTAGGCCGGCTAGTTTGACGGTTTCTCCAGAGCGTGTCTTAAATGGCTTGCCATCCTCGCCGAGAATTGAGCCAAACCAGACATGCGCCAGCTTTACTTGCGCCTCTGGATGCCAGCGCCGGAACGCAGCAAAGATTTGCTGGAAATGAAGCTGTTGCCGGCCGTCGGTGACATAAACGATCTCTTCCGGATGCCAGGTTTCCAGCCGATACGCGAGAGTTGCTAAATCCGTGGTGGCATAATTGGCCGCACCGTCACTCTTTTGAATCAAGGCAGGATTGGGCTTCCATTCGCCATCTTCTTGTTTGAGGAAAGGATCCTGCTTGGGCGGCAATGAGCCATCGGAAAAAATGGCAATAGCCCCTTCACTCTCGCGAGCAAGGCCCTTATCACGCAGTTCCTGAACGACGTCTTTTAGCTTGGGATTATAAAAACTTTCACCGAGCGTGTAATCGAACTTCACCCCGAGGCGATTGTAGATGGTCTCGAACTGGATTTCAGAGAGCTTGATCATCTCCTGCCAGATGCCGAGGTTTTCCTTGTCGCCATTCTGAAGCTTGACCAACTCCTGCTTTGCCTGCTCCAAAACGGCCGGATCAGCTTCACTCGCCGCATTGACAGTTTTATATAACCGTTCCATTTCGCCAATGGGGTCAGCCAGCAGAGTGTCAGCGTTAAGATGCTTTTTCCAGCCGATGAGGAGTTTGCCAAACTGCGTTCCCCAATCCCCAATATGATTATCTGCAACGACCTTGTGCCCCAAAAGGCGAAGCGTGCGCACTAAAGCATCGCCCAGAATGGTGGATCGGATATGGCCTACATGCATCGGCTTGGCCACGTTCGGCGAACTGAAATCAACCACCACCGTGCGCGGAAGACTGGTCTTCTCGAAGAATAAATGCTCCCCGCGCGCGGCGGATTGCAACGTTTCGGCTAAAGCTGGCGTTTTGAGCCGGAAGTTTAGGAAGCCCGCGCCGGCAATCTCCACCTTTTCACAGGTGTCACTGACATCCAGCTTGGCCAGTACATCTGTTGCCAGTTGGCGCGGGTTCATCTTCCGTTCCTTCGCAATCGCCATCAGTGCATTGCTCTGGTAATCGCCAAACTTGGGATCAGGACATGGCCGGACCAACACATTGGCGACCTCTACGCCCGGCAGGACGGCCGAGACAGCCTGTTGCAATCGCGCTTCAATGGATTTATGGGGCAACACAGAATTGAAACCTCAATTTATTGCAGAAAAACTAAACGAAATCCGGAGGACACGCCAGCCCCCCAATCACTTCCCACCGAATTCCTTGATGATCTTGAACATGGCTTCGGCATTGGGCGCGTCTTCCAGTGCCTGGCGAAATTCTTTCTTATGAAGCAGCTTGGCAATGTTGGCGAGGGTGTGGAGATGTTTCTGAAATTGGCCTTGGGGAACGAGGAAGAGCATGACGAGATTGACCGGCTGATTATCGAGCGCATCGAAGTTGACCCCCTTCTTCGACCGGCCAAAGGCCCCAACGACCTCGTAAATCAGGTCGGTGGAGGCATGCGGAATTCCGATGCCGAACCCGATGCCCGTACTCATTGAGGTTTCACGTTTCTTCACCACGGCGGCAATGGCGTCGCGGTTCTCCGGCTTGATCTTGCCGGTTACCACGAGATTGTTGATCAACTCATCAATGGCCTCCCATCGATTCGTAGCCTGCAATTCCGGCAAAATATTATCTGACCCAAGTATGTCGCCGAGGTTCATAGCGTCAAAACAGCTTGTCCATTTCGCCTTAAGTAGGCGGGTTATTCAAGATGAATCCGCATACTTCGCGTGCGTAGAATACGGATAAGCTTGTAGGGAATTTCCCTATAGCACATCACGCAGCCGATGCAGGACGTCCCCCGTGCACTGTAACCACCATTCCAAAGAGGTCAATAAACCGACCTTGGCAGCTAACAATGGCACACCTACCAGCAATACTCCAATGTTGCCCAGGAAAATAATAACCACCGAAAACAGGTAGCCCTGTTGCGTAATGTCTGATTGCTCCGTTTTCAAAATGTGCGCCGTGAGCGTCAGGTGAAAGGCATAGGCTGCTCCCAGAAGCAGGTGAAACCAAAGCACATAAGGTTGCCAATTCCAGATCAGATGACCCCCAACGTAAACCAGCACGACTAAAATCACGTAGAGCGGGAAGAAGTAAGGCGCCAAAGAAATAAGGAAATTATTTTTGGTCACGATGACATGTCCGCCCTTGGCCGTGGCTTTGAATTTCTTCACCTTGCCGCCAAACAGCCAGGTCCAAAGCGCGTGGGTCAATTCGTGCCCAAAGACATAGACCAGCATCGGTTTGGGCAATAACAAGAAAATTACCAGCCAACACGCCGCCCCCGCCAGGAAAGCCATCCAGAAATTCGTGGCGTCACCACTCGCGCGCAGCACCAGCCACAATGCCTTCACCGCGCCGATGCAAAGCGGCAGCAGCAGGACGGCAACGACGAGTTTGACCCATTTGAGCATCGCCGCCTGTTATAACCATCCCGGCGACGGGCAGAAATAGAAAAGAGTTTACGGTTCCGAGCTCACTGAGGGTAATTAGCTCTCTGACATGACAGCCCAACGTAGCCAAACGAAATAAAGAACTCCTACAGCAGCCTGAATAGGCACACCGTGCGGCAATTCTTTTTGGAAGGTGGCGACAAATTTTTTACGATCCAAAACCAGCTCCAGACCAAGATCTGGCACAATTTGCCTGCGCTTTAGAGACAGGTTCGCAATCGTATCTCCCAATTGCACCTCCATGCGCATCCAGCCGGACTTGCGCAGTATAAAGCGATAAGGGATTCCAGTCTCCGGATACAGAATGAGAAAAGGGTCAATTAGCCATCCCCAGAAGCCAGGTCGGCGCTCAGCTCGGCACCGCCACTTTTCCTTGTTTAGCAGGTCTTCCAAGAGGAATTCCATCTTGGACGCAACCACCTCTGCGCGACAGCGCAGAGTTCCAGTATCAGAAATAATTTCCATTCGATACGGATAAGCCCACCGTTCTGCCTGACCGGAAATAAGCACGGAACTAGAATCCTACAATCGTGCGCCTTAAGTCCAAGAAATTCTTAGCGGCACTCACTAAAGAGGAAGCAAAAACAAAACAGGCCAAAACCCCTTATTATTCCAATCGTCGATGGAATCGACGATTGCACAACAGCTGGCAAGTAAATCACCAACCAGAAGCGATGATAGAACATCTGTCAAAATCAAATAACAAACGAATCGGGATCCAGTGCCGCCGAAGTAAGTGAACCAGGAAGACAGCGTAGGATTTGTCGAGAACGAGACAGGTGGGGCTCGCTGTCCTCAGCGCGCCGTGCGAGACTGGCAACGGCGCGGTGAGGACACCACGCCCCACCCGATCGAAGTGACGTCTGCATACTTTCAAAGTTCAACTCCGCAACACGCAACAAAACTTTACACCTCGCCCAATAAATTTAAGATTTGGTCATGACCGAATCGGAAGTCTTGCAAGTTTTTCGTGATACTGGCGCCCTGCTCGAAGGCCATTTCGTCCTGCGTAGTGGTCTGCACAGCCGCCAATTCTTCCAATGCGCGCTCGCGCTCCAGCAGATGCCCACCGTTGAGAAACTTGGCGCAGCCTTGGCCGATAAAGTGCGCTCGTTGGGGGCGACCACCGTCATCGCTCCCGCCATGGGCGGCCTCGTGTTGGGCCAGGAAGTTGCCCGCCAACTCAAGACCCGGTTCATCTTCGTCGAGAAAGAAGAAGGCAAACTCGTGCTGCGCCGTGGTTTCAAAATCGCACCCGGCGAAAAAATACTCGTCGTCGAAGATGTGGTCACCAAGGGCGGCCGCGTTCAGGAAACCATCGATATCGTTCGAGCCCATCAAGGTAACGTCCTCGGCGTCGCCATGGCCGTGGATCGCTCCAATGGCAAGACGACCGTAGGCGTCCCTATGTTCAGCCTGCTGGCCTTGGATGTCGAAGCCTTCCCGCCGGATCAACTCCCTCCCGACCTCGCCGCAACACCCGCAGTTAAGCCCGGGAGCAAATAAGTGCGGATTACGTCTAATGAGACGTATGAAGAATTTTTTGCGAGGGGGTTTGTTTTGCGCCGCATTGATCGCCGCCATCCCGGCACTGGCGACAATTGTGGAATTCAAGCAGCATTCCATTGATCTCACAAATTCCCGGGAAGCTGCGGCCAGGGCGACATGGTCCGATAAGCTCGAAATTACCGAGAAAGGATTGGGCTTTAAAGGCGCGGGCCCTGAAACCATAGATGGCAGGCTGCAAACCAAACCATTTGCCATCGGATTGTCTTGGCGTCCTGCGACCGCAGTTACCCTGCATGCGGAAATTTCACCCGCGCCAAAACCCATCAAACTCGACAACGGTCAAGTTTACACCCCTTACGAAGGCCGCGTATATGCGCGATATAGTCCGGATTCAAAACATTGGTCATCGTGGCAGGCGTTAAAGAGCGATGCTCCGGCAGGGACGAATGCCGCCAAACGGCTTTTTTCTGGTGAACTGAACATTCCCCAACGAGACCGGGAAGCTTATTGGAAATTAGTTTCCGAATACTCCAGCCGGGACGTGCCGTGGCAGAGTGATGAGGAAGCCGCCGTGAAATGGATCGTGGCTCAAGACCCAAAGTTTTTTGAAAACAACCTGCCCTTCATTGGCTACGTGGAATTTCTCTTTGAAGCTCCATTTCAAGGCGGCCAACGTATTTCATCCTTCAAAGCGAACTTCAATTACGCGCTCAGCGGATTGCACGCGATACCAAAAGACAAGAGTGTTGAACGAGGACGCGAAGGAACGCCTTGGCGGTATCAGGCTCCATAAAGCAACGCGGGGCTAACTCTTCTTCAATATCTCCTTCACCCGTTTCCACGCGGCATCACGCGCCTTCTTATTCTCCGGGCTGGCATCTGGAGCTTCGCCCGCGCGCATGAAGCCATGCCCCGCCCCTTCATACGTCACTGGCTCAAAAGTTTTTTTCGCGTTCTTCATTAACTCTTCGCTCTTGGGAACCGTCGCATCTACGCGCGCATCGTTACCGGCATAAAAGCCATAGACAGGACATTGAATGCGGGCGATATCTTCAGCTTTCTCCGGCCCCGTGCCGTAGAAAACCAGCGCGGCCTTGATGTCTTTATTGTTGGTAGCAAAACGAAAGGACTGACCGCCGCCCCAGCAGAAACCAATCACAATCACCTTGCCATTGCAGGCCGGGAGCTTGGAAACGTAATCCACCACCGCATTCAAATCTGCGGTGATCTGATCCGGTGGCAACGAACCAATCACTTTTCGCGCGCCATCGGGTCCGCCAAGTTCTGCCGTGCCGCCACCCTTTGGTGCCATGCCGGAAAGTAAATCCGGCGCAATGGCAATGTAACCCGCCTCAGCCAATTGGTCCGTCACGTCACGCACCCAATCGGACAATCCAAAAATCTCATGAATGACCACCACCGCAGTGGCTTTCTCCTTCACTTCGGGATACGTGATGAACGATTCCACGTCACGCTTGCCTTGCTTCACCTTTACCCACTCGCCATGACGCGGGGACTTTTCCAATTTGGCCTTGGCCCAATCCTGCGCTGGCGCACCAACCGCCATCAATACAACGGCTACAACAGCAATAAACATTTTTTTCATAATCATTTTTGTAATTGAGGATTATTCACTTCAGAGTTCTGTGTTGTTCAAAAGCGCTTTATCAAATTGCGTAGCACCGACGTTAGGAGGCTCTAACTTCGTCCCTTCTTATACCGACCGACTTACACCTCCGGCGTAAACCCAAGCACAATATCAAACTTGGCCGTCAATTCACCAACACGCGAGCCTTTCAGCGGCGCAAACGGAACAATCACCGAAGCCTTTGCCTTGGCATCTTTGATGCCAGCCAGCACGCCATCGCGATCATTCTTCGGCTCGCCTTGAACGTAGCATTGCGTCGTCCATTTCTCACGCCCCTTCGTTTTAATGGCAAAATGAATGTGCGGTGTGCGGCCCGGATAGGCGATTGGCTTGATGGTGCGAAACAAATATTCGCCACTCGAACCCGTCAGGAACCGGCCGAACCCTTGGAAGTTTGCATCCCGTTTCGCATGGGCGTCGTTGCTATTGAGATAAACCCCATGACCGTCCACCTGCCAGATTTCCACGAGTGCATTCCGCATCGGCTCACCGCGTGAATCCAGGATCCGCCCGCTCAAATAAGTGACCTCGCCAATCGCGGAAGTGGTGGAGTCGTTGACGATGATCAAATCATTATCCGTATCCAGCGGCAAATGATCGGGATAAAAAGGCCCTTCCGTCTGTCGCGGCGTGCGCACGAGCTCATTGGCAAACGCGCCAGGCCCCGCCCACATCGCCATGCTGCCCAGGCCAAGTTGAAGCAGAAAACGACGGCGGGCGCGCAAAGCTGAGTCATTCGCGGTAGATAAAGGCGTCTTCATATTAATAATGAGCACTTCGGAGAAATTAAGTTACGGGCTGTTGAGACTTCAATCAGCAATCCCTAATCCGTAATTAATAATCACTTCTCCGCGATACAATACAAATAATCATGTCCGCGCAGGAACAATTCCTTCCCGACAATCGCCGGTGAAGCATCAAATTGTTCATCCAGCTTGTTTGTCGCGAGCACTTCCAGTTTGTCTGAGTTTTTAATGACCACCGTTGCACCATTGCGGCCAACCAGATAAACCCGTCCACCAGCGCCGGCAGGAGAGGCATAAACGCCTTTCAAGTCCTCCAGCCGTTCAGCATCAATCAATGCCTTGCCAGTTTTGGTATCGAAACAGGAAATCATTCCATTGTTACCACCGAAGAAATACAGCTTGTCGCCATAAAGCAAAGGCGACGGCACGTAGGGCGTGCTCTTGTCATGATGCCAGGCGATGGCATCGGTGCCGGTCAGATCGCCCGTGCGACCGAGCTTGATGGCCATCAAAGCATTTCCCTTAAACCCGCTCATGGCATAAACCATTTTGTCATCCGCCACCGGACTTGGAATGACATTCGCCGTCAGGCCGGTGCATTCCCAAAGTAGTTTGCCCGATGCCAGATCATAGCTGCGGATTTTCTTGGAAGCATCAGTGATGACTTGGGCTTTGCCTTGGTATTCCACAATTAACGGCGTCGCCCACGAAGTGGCTTCTTCGCGCGGTTGCCGCCAAAGCTCCTTCCCCTTCTCCGTATCAAGCGCGACTATGAATGAACTCCCTTCATGGTCCCAGTTCACCACAATTGTATTGCCGTGCAACGCCGCCGAGCTGCCTTCGCCGAAGGACATTTTGATCTGCATTTTGCCGAAGTCTTTTTCCCACTTCAGGTTTCCCTGCATGTCGTAGCAGTGCAGCCCGTGCGAACCAAAGTAAGCGAAGACCTGCTTGCCATCGGTGATCGGCGAATAAGACGAGAAACTTCCATCTGGATGATGTCCTTCATGCGGCACTTCTTCGCGCGCGACCTTTTGCCACAATGTTTTGCCAGTCTGACGATCCAGACACATCAACACGAACTGATAAGCTTGGTCCGGCTTCTCCGAGCGCATGCCACCCGGACCGCCACCTCCACCGGGGCGACGGCGCGGGCGATCGCCTGATGCCGCATTCGCATCCGCGGGTGGTGCATCCGGCTTCTTCTCCGCCGCAACCTCAACCTTTTTGCCGGCGGGAATGGCGGTTTGAATAAAAACCTGGTTGCCCCAAATGACTGGGGTCGCTCGTCCGCTACCGGGAATTTTTACCTTCCATTTGATATTATTCGTTTCGCTCCAAGTCGTGGGCGGGTTGCCGACGGGAGCTACGCCGGTTGCCAGTGGCCCACGCCATTGCGGCCAGTTTTGATCGGTAGAGGATGGTGCGGCGTTTAGAGTAAGACAGCCAAGCAGCAGCGCGGCACAGGCGGCATGTCCGGCCTTAATCTTTAAATGGTTAAAGTGATTCATCATTATTTCTCCCAGGTTGATGCTGATAATATCGTAAACGCAATCAAAACACAAGCTGACGGAATCTCCGGTAGTGGGTCAATTTGAAATTGTTTATTTTCGTCGCAGGCTGAAGAGGTGCGGCGGCGCCTTTGAAGGTAGGATAGGCATCCTGCCTGTCTCAGAACGTAACCAGAGAGCTGATACGCAACACTTATCCGGTTCCTCCCAGACAGGCGGGACGCCTGTCCTACTTCCCGTCCCCCATCCACTCGCAGTTTGCAAACTGACCCACTACCGAATCTCCAATGCTTGTAATCCGTTATTTATCTTTCTTAAAACAGCCACCGTCGCATGCATGGGTAGTACCACCCAATTGAAACCGAGTCGAAAGTGAACGTCCTTATTACAGTGAGTTGCAATGGATTAACTCAGGCAAAAGCACTCAAACCGGGCGAAAGGCCCTTCTACATATGAAATACATTGTTTGTTTAACCAGCGTTCTCGCCTTGTTGGCGTTCACCGGATGTCAATCAGATAACTATGCGCGTGGCGGCTCTGGTACTGACACCTATTATAGTCACGGGTACGGCTATGATCGGGACCACGGCTATAACCGCGAACCCGCTCCCAACTCTCTGGGCAATGCTCGCATGCGGGAACTACAACACGAGGATTGGAATCAGGACCATTATCGCTACGACCACCGGGATCAATGGTGAGAAACTAAATCGGATAAGCCCGATTAACCTATGAAATCCATTCTTTGTTTAACCGGCGTTTTGGCGCTGCTGGCGACTACGGGATGTCAGTCTGATGGAAATTCTTCCGGTGCGGTGGGCCGCGCGGAGTATTTTCACAATTACGGGAGTGGCAGCAGTGCTGGAAATCGTGAGGTTGAATATTATCCCTATTATCATGCGGCCCCCGTTGTCCGGGACAATAACCGGGCATGGGATCGAGACAACCGCCCCTGGTAAATTGGGCCGAGTATAAAGATTTAAACGATGACGCGCGGAAGATTGAAGAAGTTCCTTCCGCTTTCACCGTTTGGAAGGAGACACATGAAGTATATTATATGTTTGTTAGGTGTGGCCGCATTAGTGGCGACAACCGGATGTCAGGTAGAATCAGATTATGGTCGGGGCGGTTATGGGGGTTATGAACGGGGCTATGGATATGGTTATGGTCCTGACTATTACCACCGCGGCTATTATGACCATCGTGGATATCCGGCCTATCGTGGCTACGGCGAACGCTGGCACGGAGGCGATTGGGACCATCGGTGATAAAACCGATCTTAGTGGATTGAGAAAGAGCCGGGCTTATCCCTGATTTCGTGGTTCTCCCGAAATAGGTGTATAGCAATTTAGCTTTCGGCTCTTTCGAAAAGCCTCAATCAAGCATCCAGTAATTCCTTAACTTCAAAAGAGCCAAACTGTGCCATAACGGCCATTCTCTGCGCCAGGACTGTGACAAGATGTCTCTTTTGGCGCACTTCCAAACGGCTTTCTGAAGAGTAATATTAATTTAAACTTCTGCCCCTAAACAAGTTACATCTCTGTCCCATTAATTGGCACCATCGCTGCTCTAAATCTTTAGCAGTATTACAAACTAACTACGAATTTTATGGCAAAAGTATTAGGTATCGATTTAGGAACGACGAATTCCTGTATGGCAGTGATGGAGGGTGGCGAGCCTGAGGTTTTGGAAAATTCCGAAGGCAAACGGACGACCCCTTCTGTCGTTGCTTTCACGAAAACCGGCGAGCGCCTCGTTGGTGACTCAGCCAAGCGGCAGGCCGTCACCAATTCGCGCAACACCGTTTATTCCGTCAAGCGCTTCATGGGTCGCAAGTTCGACGAAGTGCAGGAAGAAATTAAACGCGTCCCCTACAAAGTGGTTCGCGCCGCTAACGGTGATGTGGCTGTCGAAGTGGAAATCGAGGGCAAGCCCAAGCAATTCAGCCCGCCGGAAATTTCGGCGATGATTCTCTCCAAGCTCAAGGCCGACGCCGAAACCCGCCTCGGTGAAAAAATCACTCAGGCTGTCATCACCGTTCCGGCTTATTTCAACGATTCTCAACGCCAGGCCACGAAGGATGCTGGCCGCATTGCCGGCTTGGAAGTCCTCCGCATCATTAACGAGCCCACCGCAGCCTCGCTCGCTTACGGTTTGGATAAGAAAAAGGACGAAAAGATCGCCGTGTATGACCTCGGCGGCGGCACCTTCGATATCTCCGTGCTGGAAATCGGCGACGGCGTCTTCGAAGTCAAAGCCACCAACGGCGACACTCACCTCGGCGGTGACGACTGGGACAATCGCATCATGGATTGGATCCTCGACGAATTTAAGCGCGAACAAGGCATGGATTTGCGCAAACAGCCTGACGCGCTTCAACGCATTAAGGAAGAAGCTGAAAAGGCGAAGATCGCCCTTTCCAGCGCGCAACAATACGACATTAATCTGCCCTTCATCACGGCAGACGCCAGCGGCCCCAAGCACATCAGCGCCAAGCTGACCCGCGCCAAGATGGAACAAATCTGCGACGACTTGTTCGAACGCACGATTGCTCCAGTTCGCAACTGTTTGAAAGACGCTGATCTCAGCGCCGAGAAGATCGATGAACTCGTGCTTGTCGGTGGTATGACTCGTATGCCGCGCGTTGTCGAAACCGCGCATACTTTGGTCAACAAGCCACCGCATCAAGGTGTGAACCCGGATGAAGTTGTCGCCATTGGCGCCGGCATCCAGGGCGGCGTGCTCAAGGGCGAAGTCAAAGACGTGCTCTTGCTCGACGTCACCCCGCTCTCGCTCGGCATCGAAACTCTTGGCGGCGTGTTCACCAAGCTCATCGAGCGCAATACGACCATCCCGACCCGCAAATCGGAAATCTTTTCGACCGCCTCGGACAATCAACCCGGCGTGGAAATTCATGTCCTGCAAGGCGAACGTCAGTTCTCCAAGGACAATAAGACCATCGGCAAATTCCAATTGACCGAAATTCCTCCCGCTCCCCGTGGCATGCCGCAGATCGAAGTCACCTTTGACATCGATGCCAACGGCATTCTCCATGTGAACGCGAAGGATCTTGGCACCGGCAAGGAACAGAAAATCACCATCACTGCCAGCAGCGGGCTTTCGAAGGAAGAAATTGCCAAAATGCAGCAGGATGCCGAAATGCATGCCGAGGAGGACCGGAAGCGGAAGGAGGAAATTGAATCCCGCAATGAAGCAGATGCGGTTGCTTACCGCGCAGAAAAAATGCTGCGGGACAACGCCGACAAAGTCCCGGAGGATGACAAGCGCAAGCTGGAAGAAGCTATTCAGTCGGTCAAGGAGGCG
>JAQGPC010000021.1 GCA_028293285.1 Pedosphaera sp. | reverse complement strand
GGCTCAATCGCTTTCGCGGCATCCTGACGCGTTGGAACAAAAAGGCCCACCTTTACCTGGCGATGCTACACCTCGCCTTGGGACTGATTACTTATCGGGAAACAGGCCTATTGGGATAAGCTCTTAGTGGCGATGAATTGGAAAAACGGCAAGCCGCCAAAAGACTTCGTCGGGTTTGCCATCGAATACAAAGAGCCGGGAGGTGATAAATTTTTTACTTTGAAGAATCGCCTGTCGTTTCCCGGCGCTGCCGACGA
The DNA here is from genome assembly GCA_028293285.1 of Pedosphaera sp. Lineage (GTDB taxonomy): Bacteria > Verrucomicrobiota > Verrucomicrobiia > Limisphaerales > Pedosphaeraceae > Pedosphaera. The sequence goes on along the minus strand of JAQGPC010000021.1, from coordinate 17,060 downwards.
GGTCAATCCCAACCAACTCTCAACCAGACTTTCGCCAATCCAAAAATTCCGTTGGGTGCATTTCCCGCGTAATGCGGAGCTCTCTGGAGAGTTTGTTTACAAAGTGACTCCGGTCTTCATGAATGAGTCAGATGAGTTAAGCTACGGCGAGCCGCAAGAGGCCGCGATTGAACTCCGCCGCGAAACCTATCCGGGCCAGCTTAACGTCACCTTTACGCGTGGCTTCGTATCCTCGCAGGCGTTCGTGGATAAATACGGAGCTGATGCAATTTCGACGCTACTCCCTGCAAAAGCGGATGATGGTTTGGATTTTGTGCCCAGTAATCCCAAGACCGGGGAGGCTTTGGCGTGGATGGGCTTTGAAGCGCGAAATTGCATTTTGGAGGTCCTCGACCAAGCTATTGCTGAAAAGAGCGCTCAAGTGCGTGTGGTGGCTTACGATCTAAACGAACTTGAAGTTGTCTCACGCCTTGAAAAGCTTGGCAGCCGGCTGAAAATAATCATCGACAAGGACGGTGCGCACGGGAAGCCGCAGTCAGCAGAATCGCGGGCAGCAAAGCGTCTCTCCGCCTCAGCTGGTCCAGCCAACGTAATGCGGCAGATGATGGGGAAACTTCAACATAACAAGACGATCGTTGTGGACGGCCCGACAGTGCAGGCGGCCGTGTGTGGCTCAACCAATTATTCCTGGCGCGGTTTCTTCGTGCAGAATAACAACGCGATCATCCTGCACGGCAAGAATGCTGTGAAAATTTTTAAGCAAGCCTTCGACGATTACTGGACCAGCGGCGATCCTGGCATCCCCAGCGGGTTTGGCAAAACCACCTCCGCCTCTTGGAACGATCTTGGATTGACTGGCATTGATGCCAAAATCGGCTTCTCACCCCGCTCAGCCAAGAACGCCGTCTTGAAGTCGGTAGCCGAAGACATTGGCGAAAACACGAGTTCAAGTTTGTTCTTCTCCCTCGCCTTTTTATACGAAACCCCGGGAGCCATGCGGAAGGCGGTGGAAAAACTTCAGAAAGATGACGAGATATTTTCCTATGGCATTTCGGACCACACGGTGAAGGGCCTTGAACTGTTGAAGCCGGATGGGAAAGTAGCTCTCGTTGCTCCCAGCGCACTTTCAAAAAACCTGCCGCAGCCATTCAAAGCTGAACCGACCGGTGGAGGTGGCACACGCATGCATCACAAGTTTGTTGTCATCGACTTCGATAAACCAACTGCGCGGGTCTATATGGGGTCTTTCAACTTCTCAGCGGCAGCGGACACATCCAATGGCGAAAACCTGCTTATCATTCGCGACCGAAGGGTTGCCGTCTCCTACATGATCGAGGCGTTGCGAATTTTTGATCACTATCATTTCAGAGTAGCACAATTGGAAGCGAAACAAGCCAAGAAGAAACTCCAACTTGCCAAACCTCCAAGGAAATCGGGGGAAAACGCGTGGTGGATCGAGGACTATACGAATGCTCGAAAGATTCGTGATCGCGAGATCTTCAGTAATTAGTCGTTGCCAACTCCCGGATATCTCCTTTGAAATAAGGGCTCAGCAATAACGTCCAATTTATCGATGGTGAAGTGTTTTGTGTCGATACTCACTCATTGAGATAATCACGAGCCATACAACAACCAGGAAACAAGGATCGTTTAATCAAACGATTTCTCACTGCCTAACGGTGGGAAGATAAGGAGTTCCGCAGTGTAGATTAGCAGGATGAAATGCAAAAGAGTGGTCTGAAAGCCGGTCAAGAGCCGGGCGGACTTAATGCTGCACAACACTGCTGTTCGTGGCAGGCTCTTCAAAACGAATGACCGTTTCGCCAGCTTTGGCATAGCCCAGTTTTTCACGGGCCAATCGTTCCACAGTTTTAGGATCGTGTTGCACGGCGTCCAGGGAGGCGCGGAGTCGCTTGGCGGTCTCCTCCTCTTGCTTGACTTGCGTATCCAATCTGAGCCGTTCCCTGCCGAGCCGTTCATTATGCTGGATGAGCGGCGTATACCATAAGGCAACGACGATGAACCCGGCTAGTAGTAGAAGGAAAATAACCACCCGGGTAAGCTTTCCCCAGATGCCTAAATCAACTTTCATTCTAACCATTAAAGCGGTTCATCCTAAATAAGGAAAGCAGATATTTGTACATGGTTCATCTTTAAGCATAGATCAGCAACTATTTGTATCGAAATGAATTCAGGGAACGCGTGGTATATTTCATTGTAAATACCTGATTAGAACGCTAAAAATTTAGCTGGATGATTAAGGCGTTACTGTTCATTTTTGAGCCGGGGATGACTTGGGACAAGATAGTTCAAGCCCGGAGGAGTTTGCAATGGGTGCTGTTCCTGTACCTGATGCCAATGGTTGCGATCAGCGTTGCAGGCGAGCTCTACGGGCTATTAAGATGGGGCAAGCCGAGCGAGCAACTTTTGGAGGAGGTGGCGCCGATATCCCATCAGATGGCGGTCTATTATGGGTTGGCTCAGTTTTTTGTAAGCCTTGCTGTTGTTTTTGTTGGAGCCAAGCTGGTAAAGTCTCTAGCCGAAACTTTTCACAGCCGCCATACGTTCCCGCAATGTTTCACCTTGGCAGCCTATACGCTCAGCCCACTTTTTCTGGTCCGCCTGTTTGATGTGTTTCCCAAAATGAACCCATGGGTCACTCTCGGAATTGGAGTGCTGCTCTCGCTGACGGTGCTTTATCAGGGAGTTCCACGGATATTGCAACCAGATCCACCGCATGCCTTTGGTCTTTATCTGATGAGTGCACTGTTGCTGGCAATTGTCAGCGGACTGGGGCGGTGTCTTACGCTGCTAGGATTGCACGGCAAACTTCGCTTTTAAGCTCCTCTCGTTTGCGAACCAGAAGGAGTTGCCAATCTTGGAATTTATCTGGTGCTGTCTTAATGACAGCACCGTTTTTAATGCTATTTCAGCTTAACGAGAACGTGCGGTGCGCTTGGAACTCAATCTCTCACAGGCCTTTTTGATGACCCATTTTGACTTTTCGAGCGCGGATTGGGCGGTGGCATAGTCCACGCCTTTCAAGTCCTGCACGATTCGCACCGCACGGTCCCGGAGCTTCACGTTGGAAGGATTCATATCGATCATCAAGTTGCTGATGACCTTGCCAATGCGAACCATCGCCAGGGTGGTAAAGATGTTCAGGATCAGTTTCGTGGCGGTGCCAGCTTTTAAGCGGGTTGAGCCAGTCAATATTTCCGGTCCAACATTTGGAGTGATGACGAGATTGGGGCGTGCGTCACCGGGAATTTTTATAAATGGATTGAAGCCCACCAATACCGTTTTTGCTCCGCACCGTTTGGCTTCACCCAAGGCTCCCCAAACGAAAGGTGTTCGACCGCTCGCGGCAATGCCTACAACAACGTCCCGGCGTGTTATATCGCGAAATTCAATGGCGCGCGCTCCGGCCACCGGATCATCCTCCGCGCCTTCCACGGAACGCCACAGCGCGCCTTGCCCGCCAGCAATGATGCCCTGCACCATTTCGGGAGGAGTGCGAAACGTGGGGGGGCATTCGCTGGCATCCAATACGCCCAGACGTCCGCTGGTGCCGGCGCCGATATAAAACAACCGTCCGCCCTGACGAAACGCTTCCGCAATATAACGAACGGCCTGCCCGATCTTTTTACTTTCAGCGCGAATGGCGGTGGGAATCTTTTCGTCTTCGGAAAGCATCAACTCGATTGATTCAGCGACGGAAAGTTTATCGAAATTAATAGAGAGGGGGTGGCGTTGCTCGGTAGGCGAAAGTTTTATTGACTCGGTAAGGGCCAATTCCGGCAGCAATGCCTTACCCGCCTTGGCGGACTTGGACGTGACTTTAAGCGATTTTTCCACCGTCGGCTGGCCACTCCAAATCTTTTGGGCCAGTGTCACTGCGCCCCACACGCTTTCACGTTCCAAGGGAGAGACAACTGCGCCAGGCCAAAGTTTTCGCAGACGAGTTTCGATCTTTTTGGCGAATTGGGCCTGCTTCAGCAGGACGCTGCCAGCCAGAATAAAATGAACCGGAGCCTTTAGCGCAGTCAACTGCCGGGCACAAGCGACTGCATCGTCGGCGAGGCTGGCTTCCGCGCTGGTAATAATGTCAGTGGCTATTTTATCTCCCTTTTTCCACGCAGCAAAAACTTCAACTGCCAGACTGGCAATTTGAGATTTTTCAGCAGTCTGAGCCCAAGTGATCAATTCGTTAGGCTCATTGAGCTGAAGACGTTGTAAAAGCTGCTGGCCGAGTTTGGACCAGACGCCATCGCAGTCGTAATAAAAAACAACTGCTTTGAGCGCGCGCAGTGCGATTTCATATCCGCTGCCTTTGTCACCCAAGATATGTCCCCAGCCGCCGATTTTGGCGGTCTTGCCCGTGGTAGTCCGGCCATAGCAACAGGAACCGGTACCGCTTAAAATGAGCACCCGGGTATTGGGAGCCTGGCCACTTTTCTCTTCTCCGGCGGCCAACGCTGTTTCCAAATCGTTGGTGGCGTAGCAAGGAATTTGTGGCCAGACCTTTTTGGCAGCGACACGGATGCGTTCCCAATCAGTCTCGGAACGGGCTCCAGCCAAGCCAATAGCCAGCGTGTCGGGTTGCGGAAACGCGGCAGCGATGGAATGAAAAAGGTCCGTTAACTGCACGTCATTCAACAGCTTGAGATTAGCCGGTCCGGCTTCGAAGCGTTGAAGAAAATGCCGGCGGGCATCCGCCAAAATTGCGGTCGTGTGGGTTCCGCCACCTTCGATTCCGAGAAATAAGGGTCTAGCTGGCTGCGTTGAACTCAATGTCATTGTATGAATTATTCGTGAAACAGATTTCTTTTCAAAGCATTTTAAATGCGCATATCTATTAATAGAGAAGCCTAATGCTTTCTATCGTAGGACTAATCCTACAAGAGGATGATTTGCAGGATGTTTCTACCAGAGCGGATAGAAAACAGAAGTCATCCGGTTTCTAGAAGCCATCTCATAAATACCGATGGCGGCGTAACGGAACAAAAATGAAACTAGAGAAGGACGGCCAAGAAAAAAGTTCAGAACGGCCGATCTTTGGGCTGGCTTCTAGAATGTTTTCTATTTTGATTCCCGGCATTCTGCGGCAAAGTAGTTTGGCATGAGCAATGTGGAACTGAACGATATTCTATTCGCCAAGCTGGCTGGCTGGGAAGCCGTCAAGCAGGCGCGTAGCATGCTCGCGTCTGACCGCGTGCTTAGCTCGGAATGGCAACCACCGTTGCTACGTGGAGCAGTTCAGGCAGGGGAGGCAACTTATCGAGCCGGACTGGTTATTAAAAGTTCCTCCGATGCGGAGAATCTGTGTACGTGTCGTGATTCCCGCCAGCGAGGATTGATCTGTGCGCATTCGGTGGCCGTTGGATTGCATTATCTCAAGGCTCAACAACCGGTCGTAGAAGTTCCGACCGCTAAGGAACCGAATAAAACAGGCAAGCCGGTAGCGAAGACCAACGCGAAAAAAATGCGGCGCGTGGCGGTTGGAGAGAATGGCGAGTTGTTGGAATTATTTTTAATCCTGCCACCGAACTTTGCTGAAGCCATAGCCAGAGGCAAAGTGATGTTGTACTGGGAAGGAAAGTGGCGCGGCGGACGTATGCCGCTGAATGCCTTGCCACTAGATACTCCGTTTGCTCTCTCCGAGCAGGATGCCGCGCTGCTCGATGCGCTGGAAACGCTTAATGAGGGCGATACTCCGGCGATGCTCATGCTGAACGCGGCGCAGTTCACAGAACTTTTGCCCAAGCTAGTGGGGCACCCGCGCGTCACGCTGGGCAAAGCGCAAGGCATGGAAATTCTTGGCGAAGCACTACGACTAAAAGTTCAAACTACGCTTGAATCGAATGGTGAGATTGTTTTACGACTGGCAGAAGTTGTGCCGAAGGGGATTATTTCCGGTATGATGACATGGGTTCTGCAAGGGGAAACTTTGCGACCGCTTGGGTTGCCAGCAGGATTGGAAGAATTATACAACCGGTCGATGCGGGTCACGCGCAATCGTGTGCCGCAATTTCTCAATGTGGATTGGCCCAAGCTGGTGGCGAACTGCGACGTGCAGGCGAACTTTGCATTGGAGGACTTTGTTCTCGAACCGGCGACGCCACGTTTCAAGCTGCACCTGGCTGGTGGACTCGCCATGTTGCAGGCGACGCTGGATTGTTTATACGATGGCAGGCCGGTAGCTGCGATGCCAGCGGACGCGCTCTGGTTGCCAGACCCGGAATCGCCCACGCGCTACCGCACACGAAATTTTTCAGCGGAACAGGCGGCGAGTTTAAGATTGTTGCGCTACGGGTTCACAGTTCCTGATGCAAAAGGACTTTATCATCTAAACGGACAAAATCAGGTGTTAAACTTTTTTGCGCGGGAGTATCCACGTCTGCAAAAGGAATGGGAAGTCACGCTGGAGGAGCGACTGGAACGCAGCACGGAGAAAAATCTGGAACGCATTGAACCGCGATTCCAGATTACGCCGTCGGGCGAACAGTGGTTCGATCTTAATGTGACGTATGATACGCAAGGGGGCGAACGGTTTGCTCCGGCGGACATTCAGCGGTTGTTGCTTTCGGGACAGAGTCACACACGTCTGAAGAACGGCAAGATTGCGATTATTGATGCCGGAGCGGTGGAGGAGCTTCAGGAGGTGCTGCTGGATTGCGCGCCGCAACAGCATACGCAAGGTTATCGCCTTGGCAATGCGCAGAGCGGTTTTCTTGACGCCACGTTACGACGGCAAAGCGGTTGGCAGGTGCAGGCGCCCGCAGCCTGGACGAATCGGGCAGCGCAACAACGGGGTGAAGTGAAACTCGTCCCACCGCCATTGGGTGAATTGGAATCGGTGTTACGCCCTTACCAAAAGGACGGGGTGGCGTGGTTGCATTTTCTGCGAACTAATGGGTTCGGTGGTATTCTGGCGGACGAGATGGGGTTGGGTAAAACGTTGCAAGTGCTCGCGCTGCTTAACGCTTTATGTGTTGAAAGAAAGAGCGAATTTCCTGTTTTAGTCGTGTGTCCCACGTCGCTGGTATTCAATTGGGCGGCGGAGGCGGCGAAGTTTACGCCTCAATTGCGTGTACTGGCATTGCAGGGCGCGCAACGGCATGAGAAGTTCGCGGAGATTTCAAAGCATGATTTGATTGTCACCAGCTATGCATTGCTGCGTCGTGACGCTGAACAGTATCGCGGATTGGAATTTGATACGGTGGTGCTGGATGAAGCGCAGCATATCAAGAATCGCCAGACGCAAAATGCCCAGGCGGTAAAATCAATTCGCGCGCGCCATCGGTTGGTGCTTACCGGCACACCTCTGGAAAACTCGGTGCTGGATCTCTGGTCCATCTTTGATTTTCTCATGCCGGGGTATTTGGGTACCGCTCAGGATTTTCGCGAGCGTTATGAATTGGCGATTGTGCGGGACAAAAATGTTGAAGCACAGGGGCGACTCGCACGACGGTTGCGTCCATTCATGTTGCGCCGATTGAAGCGCGATGTGGCAGCGGATCTGCCGGAGAAGATTGAGCAGGTTAGCTACTGTGAATTGACTCAAGATCAACGCGCCCTTTACCAGCAAGTGCTTGATGCGAGTCGCCGTGAAATCGTCAATGCGGTGGATGCCAATGGGCTTGCCAAAAGTCGCATGGTCATTTTGACGGCATTGTTGCGATTACGCCAGATTTGCTGTGATGTGCGGTTGTTGGAAGCGAAGCTTGGGGAAAAGTCAGGCGATAAGGAAATGTCCGGCAAAGTGGAGATGTTCGGGGAGTTGCTGGAGGAAGTGCTGGATGGCGGGCATCGGGTATTGGTGTTTAGTCAATTCACCACCATGCTGGGCCTATTGAAGGAGGAATTGTCCGCGCAGAATATTGCTTTCTGTTATCTGGATGGATCTACGAAGGATCGTGCGCAAGTGGTGGATAAATTTCAGAGAGATGCAAGCATCCCGGTGTTTCTCATCAGTCTTAAGGCGGGTGGTGTGGGACTGAATTTAACTGGGGCGGATACTGTGATTCATTTTGATCCTTGGTGGAATCCTGCGGTCGAAGCGCAGGCGACGGACCGGGCGCATCGTATTGGGCAGAAAAAAGTGGTGACGAGCTATAAGTTGATCACACGCGGGACAGTGGAAGAGAAAATCCTGAACCTGCAAACCCGCAAGCGCGCGCTCATTGAGGGAATGCTGGGTGGCGAGGAGCAATTGGCGGAAGCCCTGAGTTGGGAAGAAATCCAGGATTTGTTGGCGGGATGAAATTGGTTTTGAGTAAACCGGTTATTGAGGTTATTGATTGAGTATGACCGCTACGGAACAGAGAATTTTGCAGGCGTTGATTGAGTTGGATGACGCGGTGAAGGCGATGCCCACCGCTAATCCCAAGCCAAATCTTTTGCCTATATTTGGAAAGCTGGATGAGCTTACGCGGCAGTTGCCGACTAATACGTCGCCGGACTTGCTCCATTACCTGCACAAGAAAAGCTACCAGAAGGCACGTTTTTTTCTCGAAGGGCGTGATGCGGAGAACGCGGCGGGAAATTGTGGTCATCAGTAACCATTCGTTAACGAATGATGCTTGATGATACCATTGCAGCGATAGCCACTCCCTTGGGCGAGGGAGGATTGGCGGTGATTCGCCTGTCAGGACCGGAGGCATTGGTGATTGCGGACAAAAGTTTCCAGCCCATTGGTAAATCTTCTGCAATACCTTCCGAGGCACTGACACATACCATTCATTACGGGAAGATTGTGCGTAATGGTCAGAGTGTGGATGAGGTGTTGGTGGCCGTCATGCGTGCGCCGCGAACATTGACGCGCGAGGATGTTGTGGAGATCACCTGCCACGGAGGGTTGCTGCCTGCGAAATTGGTTTTGGATACGGTACTGGAAAATGGTGCGCGGTTGGCAGAGGCGGGCGAGTTTACAAAAAGAGCTTTCTTGAATGGGCGCATTGATCTCGCACAAGCCGAAGCGGTGACTGACTTGATTCATGCGCGGACGGAGTTGGCGTTGACGGCGGCGAACGAACAACTGGCGGGGAAATTATCACAGAGAATCAATCTCCTGCGCGATGACCTGATCAAAACGCTCGCGCATGTGGAGGCGCATATTGATTTTCCGGATGAAGATATTTCGCCGGATACGAAGGGCCAACTTGTTAATAGGCTGGAGCGCGGGGTGCAGTTCATGGATGAATTGCTGCGCACTTCCAACGAGGGACAGATTTTGCGACGCGGCATCCGGGCAGCGATTGTGGGCCGACCTAATGCAGGAAAATCCAGTTTGCTAAATCAGTTGTTGGGACGGGATCGGGCCATTGTATCGCCCATTCCAGGAACTACGCGCGATACGATTGAAGAGACGGCGAATGTGCGCGGATTGCCAGTGATTTTTGTGGATACGGCGGGATTGCGGGAAGCGGGGGATGAAATTGAGGTGGAGGGAATTCGTAGGAGCCGGGAGTCGTTGGCGCAGGCGGAATTTATCCTGCATGTGTTTGATGCTTCGGATGCATTGACGAAGGCGGATGAAAATTACCTGGCTGAATTTGCAGACAAGAAACGGATTCTGGTGCGGAACAAAATGGATTTATCTGCGCGGTTAATTTTGCCGAAGGGTATTGATGCCAAAATCATGGAGGTTTGTTGTTTGACAGGGAAGGGAATTGAAGGGTTGAAGGATACGATCAAGGAATTGGTGTGGGCCGGGGAGATTCGCGCGGAGATGTTGCAAGTGATGATCAATTCACGTCACCAGGAAGCGTTGACGCGCGCGCGCAAGGCGACACAACGGACGATCGAAGCTTTACTGGCGAATGAAACGCTTGAGTTGGCGGCGATGGATTTGCGGATTGCGACTAATGCGGTGGGTGAAATCGTTGGCAAGACCACAACGGAAGATTTGCTGGACTCGATCTTCAGCCAATTTTGTATTGGGAAGTAATCCGGTGGCACAGTGCGGCAGAGTCGCTCATAACTTTGATTCGACCTGCAACGCGATGAAGGCTAGGCGGCTAAGAACACGATGATAGAGTGGCAAAAGGCGGGTAAGTTGGCAGGAGCAGTTGTTATAGAGGGCCTCCAATTTGTGGGTGGCTGGTATATCACTACGGGCGAATTCATCGATGGTAATTTCCTCGCGGGCGTGTTTGAAGGGATAGGGTATTCCTTGAACAGATTCACGGATTTGTTTGATTAGATTTTCAAGTTCCGGTGCCAGTTCGGAAATTCGTTGTTCTGCTTTGGCATTGGAACTGGAAGGGCCGCGGGTTTGAAGCATGGTGGAGAACGCATTGAATTTGCGGCGGAGTTCCTGAAGTGGAACAAAAGCCTGGCTGAGTCGGGCAAAGACAACGGCAAGGGTGGCGGCTTCCTGCTGAAGCGAGGAGGCCTCGTTAATGTTTGCAGCAATTTCCGGGGCGTTCAAGAGTTGGAGCGCAGCTGTCAGCCGAATTTGGGCCTGTTGCTCAAACGCAGCCAAGGCGGGGATGAACGTTTGCTTGGTGGCGTCAGCCTTAGTGGTGGCCTGCTGGCTGGTCTGCACAATTGCATTCAGACCGCGTTGATAAAGGTTCTCGGCCTGCTCATATTCAACCAACGCCTGCTGGACATCAGTTTTAGATTGTTCCATGGCCAACCGGGCGTTTTTCACATTTTCAATCAGGGTCGCAACGGGGGTTGCCGGAAGAACATCTTTGGAAAAGATTAGCGGACGAAAAGTGAGTTTCAGGCCGAAAAAATAGTCATGCAATGCCTGATGATTTTCAGCCTGGGTTTTGCTTTCTTTCACAGCCACTTCCTGAGGCACCAGATTATTTTCCGTAAACTTTAATTCCAGGTTGTGCTCATAATGGAAGCGGGTAACCGTCTTGCTCAGGCCGACAAAATCATTGAACAGATTGGTGGCGGCTTCATCCAGATGGAACACTCCCGGTTGACTGAGCGCCTGGGCGGCGCGGATGCGATCGGCATCGGCAGGGTGCGTATCAAAGATGCCGGTTTTGGTTTTGGCGGAGGCTTCCTCGACTTTGGCTTTCACATCAGGCGGAATGCTGTTGGTGGAAACGTTGATGAAGAGGGGAAGGTTTTCAGGCAGGCGACGGTTTCTCCAACTTTCCTGCATTTCGTGGTATGCGAATTGGGAAGCGAGGGAGAGACTGCGAAGTTTCGCAGTTGTTGCGGCGAAGGCGTTACTGCCAGCGAGTTTGGTTTCGTAGCTGTCAGCGTCATATTCCATCTGTCGAAGCATGAAACAACTCATGGCATGACCGATGTGCATGAGGACCCAAAGGATTCTTCGAGTCAACCAGATGCAGAGGCGGGTAAAATGAATGAAGATGCCAATGCGGATGTCAATGCCCGAGGCGGCCTGAGACAGTTTTATGTCCCATTCGTCACGCTCATAAACGACGCGCGCGAACCAATTATTAATCGTGCGGATAAAATAAGTGAGGCGCATACCGGCGCCTTGAGTGAAGTGGCCGAATTCGTGAGCCAGAACGCCGCCGAATTCCTGCATGGTCATTCCCTCAACGAGCGGCAGACCAATTGTTAGCGCGAGATCGTTGCGAGTAATGCTTGACAAGCCCCTGCGAAAACTGGCAGAAGCATTTACCTGACAATCGACATCGACGCGGGAAGGCAGGGGGGCCTTGACCAGTTCGCAAATTTTGTCGATGAAAGCAAAGAGGACGGGGTCACTTTCCCGGGTAAGAGAATACCTTGAAGGTTCCTGCGGTCGTGCGGCAAAGAAGGGTTTGATCATGAAAAAAATGAGAGTGACCGCGGCGACAGCCGGTCCAATGTAGAGGAACAGCTTGATAAAACCGCCACCCGAACCGCGCATGATGTCGGCGTTATGGGCAATGTGGTACCAACCGCCATAGCCAGCCAGACCGATAAGACCAATATAGGAAACGGTTAATAGCAACATGCCCAAGGCTACGATGGCCAAACCAATGGTGTAAGTAACCGTTACTTTGTTCGGCTGAATGGTGCCGGTGAATGCCTGCAAAGGAGATGGGCAAGAACCGGTTGTGCCAGTGCTCGGAACGTGGACATGCGTGACAGGATTAAAGACAGCCTCAGCGTTGCTCATGCTAAAATTGTAAACAGCAATTCGCATGCCTAGGAGCAGAAACTGGTGATTTTGAGATTTTCGACGAAGACTGCTGGCCGGAAAAATCATCTCTTATTCATCGCAGCAATGATCTGACCGAGTTTAATGAGGGCGTTTTCAATGGCTCCGGACCAGGGGTTGCCGCAGTTGAGGCGGACGAAGTTTTGGAACTTTTGCTTGGCGGAAAAGATGGTTCCGGGCGCAATGCTGATTTTGGCGGCCAGTGCGAGATGATAGAGTTCCGTGGAATTGATGTGAGGAGCCAGTTCAACCCAGAGCACAAAACCTCCCGAGGGGCGGGTGACTTTGGTGCCGGCTGGGAAATATTTGGTGATGGCCTGGGTCATTAACTGCACTTTTTCTGCGTAGAGGCGGCGGACTTTGCGGAGATGATGGTCGTAACCGCCATTGGCCAGAAAATCCGCGATGGCGTATTGCGGCAAGGTGGCGGTGGCGATGGTGCTGGTAAATTTCAGTTGTTCGACTTGTTTTTGATAACGGCCGGGAGCAGTCCAGCCAACTCGGTAACCGGGCGCGAGAGTTTTTGAAAAAGAATCGCAGAGAAGAACGAGACCCTTTTTATCAAATGCTTTCGCGGGCAGGGGACGAGTCGGGCCAAAGCCGAGTTCGCCGTAGATATCGTCTTCAATGAGAGGGATGTCGCGTTTGGCTAACAGTTCGACGAGACGTTGCTTGTTTGCCTCGGGCATACAACTGCCGAGCGGATTATTAAAGTTGAGGCTGAAGAGGCAGGCTTTGATGGAATGATTGTCCAAGGCATACGTCAACGCTTCGAGGCTCACGCCGTCACGCGGATGAGTGGGAATCTCCAACGCGCGCATGCCAAGGGTTTCGATGATTTGCAGGATGCCGTAATAGGTCGGTGATTCGATGGCAATGGTGTCGCCGGGTTTGGCGACGGCGCGGAGACAAAGATTCAATGCTTCTTGAGCGCCACAGGTGGTGACGATTTCATTGGGAGACAAAGTCCAGCCCTGGTTCATGGCGCGTTTGGCAATTTGTGTCCGTAAAAGCAGAACACCCGGAGGTGCTTCATAGCTGGTGCCGAGGAGAGGCGAACGCCGACCGATGCTGGTCATCGAACGATTTAATTGGGCCATCGGCAGGAGTTCGGGGCTGGGAACGGCGGCTCCGAGATGGATCAGGCTGGGATCGCGCTGGCCTTGCACCACCTGTACCGCGAGATCACCCATGGTGACTTTCGTAGAAGAACAGGCTGGTTTGGAAATCTCCGGTTCGGGCGGCAGGGGAAGAAAGCGCGGGCGGACATAATAGCCGGACTGCGGACGAGCTTCGACGAGGCCTTTGTTTTCCAATTCGCGGTAGGCCTGGAGGACGGTAGCGACGCTGACCTTCTGTTGCAGGCTGAGTTTACGCACGGATGGAACACGATCGCCGGGGCGGAGAATGCCCCGGTCAATCAGGCCGATGACGCGTTGTGCCACTTGTTCGTACAAATGGTTTTCTGATTTAAGCGGGGCGGGCGGGCGCATATGGCAACTATTCTATTTAATTGTCGCGAAACCGATAGTAACACTTGACCAAATGAATGACCAGCACAGTTGTGTTCGCAAGAAAACTGTACCGTCTGAATAGTTCATTGGGTGAATCTGTGTTGGTTGTGAGGATAGGAGTAGAGTGGGCACATGAAGACGAGTTGCGTCAGTGCCAGCAAAAGTTCAGTGTTTGCTTTATTGTTCAAAAGAGCGCTGGGCTTTATGCGTGTGGCTGCGTGGAAAAAGTCGCAAGACATTCAGCAACCAAGGAAACTCAAACTGAGCAATGGCGGACTATGGCACATTAACAGCCACAATGAACCGAGGCAGATTGAATGTAGTCAGGGAAAGATTTGGATCACCCAGAGTGGTTGCATGGCGGACATTGTGCTAATCTCGGGTCAGAAGCAAAGTGTCAACGGCCAAGGATTAGTGCTGGTGCAGGCCTTGGCAGACTCTGAGTTGATGATCCAGTAACTAATTTCAGTGTGATTCTCTTGCGCCGGATTCTTTTCATTGCGATTTCCTTTATAGATATCATGAAGGAATTTGCCACAAACCTATCAGCGCTTCTCGTCACGACACGTTAATCACGATGCAAATCTGATTAAATGTGCTATAGTACAACAACTTATCCATTTGTGAATAGCTGGTCGCAATTGGGGTCTAATGGATAAGCCTGAAAAGGCCAAAATTTATGAAGTCAAAAAAAACCGGTGGTTTAGTGCTGATTGTATTAGCGATATTTTCGCTTTATTCAGGCTATTCCCAACCGCTACCCACCGAACCCGCAGCTCAAGCGTCCATTAGCGCCGGCGCAGGGGCCGTGCCCACGAATCTTTCACCGACTGCCGCCGAGGTGGTGCGGCTCGTGGAATCCGGGGTGAGCGATGAAGTAGCAACCGCCTATATTCAAGGTTCGAAATCTTATTATAATCTGTCGGCAGATGATATTCTTTATCTCAAGGATGTCGGATTATCATCACCGGTTGTTACGGCGATGTTGAGCCACGACACTGCATTGCGAAATCAGCCGGGGCAAAATAACTACGATCAAAATTCGTATCCACCAACCAATCCAGGCGCCACTGCACCTTCGATCCAACAACCACCTTTGGTTCCAGAACCTGCTCCAGCTCCCGCAGTGGAAGTTGCGCCCCCGGCTTATGTCAGCAATGCGCCAGCAGAAGTTAATTATTTTTACAACGACCTTTCTCCTTACGGCAGCTGGGTTGAACTGGACGGTGTCGGTTGGTGCTGGCAACCGCGCACAGTCATAGTAAACCGCGAGTGGCGGCCTTACTCGGATGGTGGTCATTGGGTTTACACGGACGCGGGCTGGTATTGGCAATCGGATTATTCGTGGGGGTGGGCACCGTTCCATTATGGCCGGTGGTATCGCCATGAGCGTTGCGGTTGGGTTTGGACCCCGGACACAGTTTGGGCGCCAGCCTGGGTAACGTGGAGAATTTCAGGGGACAACTGCGGTTGGGCGCCGTTGCCACCACGAGCCTATTTCGATGCGAGATCCGGATACCGATATAACGGTGTGAGCGTAGGCGTCACGTTTGATTTCGGATTGCATGCGGATCACTTCACGTTTGTTGCTTTAAGAGATTTTCGGGAGCGTGATTTGGGGCATCGTCGCCTGCCGCCTACGCAAGTCAAAAATGTTTATAACAACACCACGATCGTGAACAACTATGTGGTAAACAATAATACGATTGTGAATAAGGGGGTGCCGGTTGAACGCGTGGCCGCTGTAACGCACACGGAAGTTAAAAAAGTGGCGATACGCGATGCGCCGACCGGTGGCGGCAGAAACACGCGGGTGGCAGGCAGGAATGAAGCTGTGGTTTATCGTCCGCAACTTAAGGCCCCAGCGAAACCCATTTCAATGGTGGCACAAAAGGTGGATGACCGGCATCCAGTTGTTCAACACAGGGAAGTGCCCCTGGTGAAAGCGCAACAGAAAAGTGGAGTCACCAGCAATCCGTTTGCGCCCACAGCAACAAATCCACGCAATAACAATCAGACTGGCAATTCAAATATTCGCAGGCCGCAGAACGGTCAGCCGACTGTGGCTCCTAATGTGCCGAGTGCCTCGTCACCGAATGTGCGTCAACCTACTTTGCCCAACTCATCGGGACCAACTGGAGTTCGCCAGCAGGCTGCGCCGCTTACGCCAACGACACCGAATGTGCGTCAGCCCGTCACTCCCATATTGCCTGCGGCACCTACACCACCCGCACCTACGCCCAGTCGTCAGGAGCAAATTAAGCAATCAAGTAAGCCGGTGGACATTTCCAAGCCAGACGCCAGCGTCCGGGTCACTGCGCCGGATAGTTCGGCTCAAAGGAAGATTGGTGCGCCTGAGATGCGCGGTCAGAATCAAAATCAGAATTCGCGCTTTTATTATCCCAAGGGTTATAATCCGCCCCCTGCGACGAGAGCTGTGCCAAATTCCAACCCGAATCAAAATCAAATTCCACGCCCTTCGAATCAGGACAATGATCGAGATAAAAACGGTCGGCAGAAGTAAACTTTTGCCTGACGCAATTGAAGGGAAGCAAAATGTCTTTCTGCCTGATAAAGGTGAGGCTTGGTGAGGCTTAATGACCTCCTCCGCCACCGCCACCACCACCCGCTCCACCACCGCTGCCACCTCCACCACCCCCTCCGCCCCGAGCGCCGCCACTATGACCGCCACCCATCCCGCCGCGAGATCCGAAATTGGCCGGTTGCCCAGCATTGATGCCATTAAAACCGAATGTGGATCCAATTTGATTATTGAACGGATTATTGAATGAATTATTAGGGTTGAATGTTCGGGGAGCATTCGGGCTGAGAATTACGGGTCTCGAACCAATTGCTGCACGCTGGTTGGGGCGTCCATTATTCAACGTTGCGGGTGTCAAATGCGGATCAATGCGGACCGATTCAGCACTGGTAGGTTGCGGATTATTCAGAAGTTGTGGGCGGAACACCCTTATCGCGCCGTCATTTCCAACGGTGGATGCAAAGCGTGCGGCATTTATCGAGGTTAGCGGGACATCCTGAATGTTTGCCCTGAGGATGGGGTCACGACTAAAGGCGGCAATACGATTAAAATCAAAGCCACGATTAATGAAGGTATTATCCGGGCCAATCCCAAAGTTATTAAAGGCAAGGGAGCGATCGAAAAAGTTATTTACATGCGATTCATTCAATCTGAAGGGACGCAGGTTGCGAGAGCCGAAGTGACGCAAATCGACAAAGTTAAAGTCCTGTCGTCCGTGGCCAAAGCCATCTTTGCCATGACGGAATCCATCACTGTGCCGAAAACGAGAACCAAAGCCGTTATCGAACGGAGACAAGGGTGCCCAGCCACAAAAATCTCCGAAAGAACGCCACGTTACCCAGGATGGACTCCAGAC
>JAQGPC010000227.1 GCA_028293285.1 Pedosphaera sp. | reverse complement strand
TTGACCATGCAAAGTTGACGGTGGAACAATTGGCGGTGACGCAGGCCGAATTTTTGACGGCGTCGTTCAAGGCGGATGACTCGTTGCGGGCGGCAGTGGCGGCGGCGAGCAAAAACATCGAAACTTTCAGCCGGAAAGCATTGCGGAAGAATTGGGCGTCGCGGAATGCACACGGGGCCAAGGTGGGGGAAAAGTTCGATGCCTTCCAGCGCGTGGGGATTTACATTCCGGGCGGAACCGCACCGCTGGTTTCGACGGCATTGATGACCATCACACTGGCGAGGGTGGCTGGTTGTAAGGAAATCGTGGTCTGCACGCCGTGTGGCGCGACGGGGGAGATCAATCCGGGATTGTTATACGCGGCGCGATTAGCGGGGGCAACGGAGGTTTATCGTGTGGGTGGCGCGCAGGCGATTGCGGCGATGGCTTGTGGCACGGCGACTATCAAGCGGGTGCAAAAGATTTTTGGGCCGGGCAATGCGTACGTGGTCGCGGCGAAGCGATTATTGTTCGGGCATGTGGCAATTGACTTATTGCCGGGGCCGAGCGAGGTGCTGGTGTTGGCGGATGAAACGGCCAATGCGAAATTTGCGGCGGCCGATTTGCTGGCGCAGGCGGAGCATGGCTCGGGGCATGAACGCGTCTGGTTGGTTACTACTTCAGGCAAACTGTTGAAGGAAGTGGAAAAGGAAATGGCGAAGCAGTTGCCGAAGTTGTCGCGCCGCCAATTCATTGAAAAGGATTTGGCTGAGAACGGCTGGCTGATCCAAGTGAAGAATCTGGAGGAAGCGCTGCAACTGACGAATCAACTCGCACCGGAACATTGTGAAGTCATGATGCGCAATGCGGCAAAAGTCTCGGAGAAGATTCTGACTGCGGGCGCAATTTTCCTGGGCGGTTATTCGCCGACGGCGCTGGGTGATTACGTGGCAGGGCCCAGCCATACACTGCCGACCGGCGGCGCGGGAGCTTCCTTTGCCGGGCTTACGGTGGACCAGTTCCAACGGCGCACGAGTGTGGTGGAATATGATCGGACGTCGTTGAAGAAGGGATTGCCGGTGCTGAAGAAGTTTGCGGAAGTTGAAGGGTTGGATGCGCATGGTCGGTCAGCAGAGATTCGAATTAATAATTAAAATTCATGCATTCGATCAAACCACATTCGTATGTTCGTCCGCTGGTTCAAAAGTTGCACGGCTACGTGCCGGGCGAACAGCCGAAGATCAAAGGGTTGATCAAGCTCAACACTAATGAGAACCCGTACCCGCCTTCAGAGAAGGTGCTGGAGGCGATCAAGGCGGCGGTGGATGGACGGTTGCGGTTGTATCCGAATCCAACGGCACAGTTATTGCGCGAAAAGCTGGCGAAGCTGCATGGGTGCAAGGCGGAGAATATTATCGTGGGCAACGGCTCGGATGAGTTGCTGGCGCTGGCCATCAAGGCGTTTGTTGAACCGGCCACTCGGTCAGGTGAGAAGCACGCAAGCACGGTGCAGTTTTTCTCACCAAGTTATTCGCTTTATCCCGTGCTGGCGGCGATTCATGGCGCACGGACAAATGTAGTGGCGCTGGATAAGGAATTTGGAATTCCGCCGCTGGAAATTTTGAAGAAGTCGAAGGCTTGGGATTTCAGAGCGGCTTTGACATTGATCACAACGCCGAATGCGCCGAGTGGACGCGGGTATAGCACGAAGGAATTGGAAGCGCTTTGCAAGGAGCAGCGGGGTGTGGTGGTGCTGGACGAGGCGTATGTGGATTTTGCGCGGGAGAACGCGATGAAGCTTTGCACGAAATATCCGCATGTGATTGTGTCGCGGACATTCTCCAAGGCGTATTCGCTCTGTTTCCAACGCGTGGGTTATTTTGTCGGATACCCCGAATTGATTGCGGCGCTGGACAAGATTCGCGACAGCTACAATGTGAACGGATTGGGGCAGGTCGGCGCATTGGCGACGCTGGATGATTTGAAATATTACCGCGCGAATTTCCAGAAGATCATCGCAACCCGGGAGCGGTTAAGTCGCGAACTGGCGGCGTTGGGATTCGTGGTGCTGCCGAGCCAGACGAATTTTATCTTTGCCAAACCGCCGCGCTTTCCGGCGCAGGCATGGTTGGAAAAATTGCGTGCAAAGAAAATTTTGGTGCGCTGGTTTAAGTATCCCAACGTGAAAGATTACCTGCGGATTACGATTGGGAGTGACATTGAAGCGGATGCGTTGATGCGGGTGAGCAAGGCCATTTTGAAGTAGAGATGAAGATGGGGACAAGCTGAAGCTTGGACTCCAAACGAAGAGGCGCATTACTTTTTCTTTTCCGGCGGTACGGTTTTCGCTTAGGATAAGGCGTGTACTTAGAGTATTACGGCCTGACGGAACCACCATTCACGATCACGCCGAATCCAAAATTTCTGTTTTACAGCGCCAAGCATCGCGAGGCGTTCAATCATCTTTTGTACGGAATCAAGGAGCGGAAAGGCTTTGTTCAGCTTACGGGCGAGGTGGGCGCAGGCAAGACGACGCTGTGTCGGGCTTTGCTGGAGCAATTGCCGGAAACCTTTTCTACCGCATTGATACTCAACCCCGTATTGAACATCGACCAGTTGATTAAAGTCGTGGCGATGGAGTTTGGACTGGAGGTAAAGGGGCTGGATCGATTGGAGACAGTGGCAATGATTAATGATTTTCTGCTGCGACAAATGGCGGAGGGCCGGGAGACGGTGCTGATCATTGATGAGGCGCAGGACCTGAGCCATGAATTGCTCGAACAGGTGCGGCTACTGTCCAATCTGGAGACAGACGACCGGAAGTTGCTACAGATTGTGCTGATGGGGCAACCGGAGTTGCGGGACCGCTTGAATGACCATGCCTTGCGGCAGTTGCGGCAGCGAATCACCGTGCGCTATCACTTGAAACCATTGAATCGATCCGAGTTGGCACAGTATGTGCAGTATCGATTGCAGGTTTCCGGTTCGCAGGGTTCGCCGTTTTTTACGGGACCTGCATTGTGGCGCATTTTTAACTATACGCAGGGCATTCCGCGGTTGGTGAATGCGGTGTGCGATAAAGCGCTGCTGGCAGGATTTGTGGAACAGCGTGACCGGATAGATTGGCGATTGGTGGGTCGCGCTCTCAATGAGCTGGAAGGAAATATTGACGCATGAGTTTGATTAACGACGCATTGAAGCAGGCTAAGGCAACGCAACTGGCAACGACGCCGGTTGTGGGCGAGCATGCCTTGCGGCCCGTGGAGCCAGCGCGTCGCTCCAGTGGCCCCGGATTTTTACTGCCCGTGATCATTTTGGTGGTATTGGTGGTGGCGTCGGTTCTGCTCTGGCAATGGTTTCATGGCAGCGGAGAATTAAAGGTGCGGGCGAATACGGTTGCGCCCACATCTGCGACTACGCCAGCGTCATTGGTTGCGACTCCTATGCCGGTGGTGGCAACTGCTCCAGCGACTCCTGTTTCAACTGCACCAGTTCAATCACCTGCAGCACCGGAGCCAGTACAGGCGGTGGCAACGCCCATGAGTGAGCCGACGGTTACCAATGTCGTGGCGGTTGAGCCAGCGAAGCCTCAGACACCGACATATAAATTGCAGAGTATTTTTTATCGCCCGAAGAACCCTTCAGCGGTCATCAACGGCAAGTTGGCGTATGTGGGCCAGCGGGTGAGTGATGCGCGGGTAATAGCGATCACGGCGGAGTCGGCAACGATTGTGACTTCGGCGGGTCAGACCAACGTGTTGGAACTTCCTTAAAAGTTTTCCAAGATATTTTCTTTAAAGCTTGGCGATGGTGACGGTTCGGTGGTTATTCTTTCCGTCGTGGATGTGCTCAAGCAGAAATTTCAGTCATCACCAGCATTGCCGAGGGTGCTTCCCTTTTTGGTTTTTGTTGGTCTGACAGCATGCCAGGGACAATTTGGAGAATCCTCCCGTTATTGGTTTTACCTGGTGAAGACCGTTGTGGGCGCGTGGCTTGTGTGGATGACGTGGCCTTATGTGAAGGAAATGCGCTGGGCGTTCAGTTGGGAAGCGGTAGTGGTGGGTGTGGGTGTCTTCGCGATTTGGGTGGGGCTGGACGGACATTATCCCAGCCTTAATGAATTAATCCAAAAATATCTTTGCCCGGTATTGAAGTCGGCAGGGCTGGAGAGTTGGTGTCCGAAGCCATCGCAAGCTGAGGCACTGTGGAACCCGCATCATCAGTTTGGGACGGGGGCGGCGTTGGCATGGTTATTTATTGGGGTGCGGATTTTGGGATCGTCGCTGGTGGTGCCGCCATTGGAGGAAGTGTTTTACCGGTCGTTCCTGTATCGCTGGATTGCCAAGCCGGATTTTCAATCAGTGCCGCTGGGGGCTTTTCATTGGACGCCCTTTCTGGTGACTTCGGCCATCTTCGGTTTGAGCCATTCTGAATGGCTGCCGGGGATTCTCTGCGGCTTTGCGTATCAAGGATTGGTTTGCTGGAAGAAGCGGTTGGGTGATGCGATGACGGCGCATGCGATTACAAACTTTTTGCTGGGCGTGTGGGTGGTGTGGAAAGGCGCATGGCACTTTTGGTGAATCCCACGAACTAATTTAATTTCCCATTCTCATCCGGTAGAAACGTTTGCTAAAGTTTGTAGCAGAGGAATCAAGGAACTCCACCGTT
The DNA here is from genome assembly GCA_028293285.1 of Pedosphaera sp. GTDB lineage: Bacteria > Verrucomicrobiota > Verrucomicrobiia > Limisphaerales > Pedosphaeraceae > Pedosphaera. The sequence continues at coordinate 10,494 of JAQGPC010000227.1, read as the reverse complement.
CCATTGGCAGCGTTATTTGTTTGCAAAGCCGCCCAGTTCACCAGGTTGGTGGAAGTCTCAATGACATACGCTGATCCGGTTGACCCTGCGGCGGTAATTTGGAAAGAGCCATCGGCGAGTTTCTGAGCGGACTTCAACTCCAACGGAGCCGAAATAGCTTTTAGAATCAATGCAGTTGGCTGGTAATCCAATTCCCAGGACAAAGATGCGGGCAATGATGGGAGTGCCTGACTCGTGAATGTGCCTGTGTGCGAAGTATAAGTGATGAATTGGAAAGTGCTGCCGTTGGTGACAACGAGTCCATTTCCCAGCGCGATCTCCAATGTGCCAGCAGGAGTGAAAGCGCCCAGATTCAGCAGACCAGATGATGAACCCGGGCTGTAGGAATTCAGTGTGAAGTGGTGGGTACTCGAAGCCGCAGGGGAATAAACCGGGGTGATGTTAAACGTTCCGGAATTTAAAGCTAACACACCTGCATTAGCGAAAGCCCAATTCATGGTGCAATAGATTTGGGATGGTGGAACGTTTGTGCCCGGAGTGCCGATCGTGCCGCCCGATAAGTTATTAAAGCCGGCTGTGCCGTCGGCAGAAGCAAAAGAGCAAAAATTGTCGAGGTTAAACAGCCCCGCGTTGTTGATGATTGCGTTGGTAGAGCCAAACAGCACGGAACTGAAGGTAATATTTCCCCGATTATAAAGAGTATGGTTATTCAGGTTCTTTTGATCAGTGCCTTGGATATTTAGGTGAAAGTTATCGCTGAGGGTGGTGATGCCGGGTGCCGTTATAGTGCCACCAGTCCAGTTGAACTTGCCGGAGCCGGCCCAGGTTTGAGTGCCCTTAAGGGTGCCGCTGGCAAATGAGTGGCCCGCCAATTCAAAAGTGCCATCCACCGTAATGGTGCCGCTGGCGGTGAGGTCAGTATCCTCGATCTGGGTTTTACCGGGTCCGTTGAGGAGGGTGCCATCGGCAAAGTTGAGGGAGCCGTAGCTGCCCCGGGTAAATTCCAACACGCTGTTGGATTGCACGGTGAGGGTGCCGCTGTTGGTAAAGTTCCAGTTGCAGAGGAAGAAGGAGAGCTGCCGGTTTGCGGGACACAGTAGAGTGCCGTTGTTTTTGAAAACAGAGCTGTTGTCCGAGGAGGAAACGGCGAAACCACCGTAGGGGGGGCAGATCAAGAGGCTATCATTTATGAAGGCGCCTGGACCATTCTGTGAGAAAATAACGCCTTCGGTCCAGTTTACCGTTCCGTGGTTCACCAGGGTGTGGCCGTCGATGAATTTTTGCTGGGTGCCAAGTATGTTGAAATGAAAATTTGTTCCTACTGTGGTGATGCCTGCTTGTGCCATCCCACCACCGCTCCAGTTGAAGTTGCCGGAGCCAGCCCAGGTTTGAGTGCCCTTAAGGGTGCCGTTGGCGTATGACTGAGCTGCCAGTTCAAAAGTGCCATCCACCGTAATGGTGCCGCTGGCGATGAGCTCGGCATCCTCGATTTGAGTTTTGCCAGGCCCGTTGAGGAGGGTTCCATCAGCGAAATTCACTGAGCCGTAGTTGCCCCGAGAGAACTCCAACACGCTGTTGGATTGCACGGTGAGGGTGCCGCTGTTGGTAAAGTTCCAGTTGCAGAGGAAGAAGGAGAGCTGCCGGTCTGCGGGACACAGCAGAGTGCCGTTGTTTTGGAAAACAGAGCTGTTATCCGAGGCGTAAACGGCAAACCCGCCGTAGGGGGGACAAATCAGCAGGCTGTCATTGATGAACGTACTTTTGGTATCCAGCGTGTAAACGACGTCTTCGATCCAGTTTACCGTTCCGTGGTTTACCAGGGTGTGGCCGTCGATGAATTTTTGCTGGGTGCCAAGTATGTTGAAATGAAAATTTGTTCCTACTGTGGTGATGCCCGCTTGTCCCATGGTGCCACCAGTCCAGTTGAAGTTGCCGGTCCCGGTCCAGGTCTGGGTACCCTTGAGGGTGCCGCCGACAAATTGCAGGGCCGCCAGTTCGAACGTGCCGTCCACCGTGATGGTGCCGCTGGCGGTAAGGTCGATATCCTTGATTTGGGTTTTGCCGGGCCCATTGAGGAGGGTGCCATCGGCAAAGTTCAAGGCGTCGCTGTAGCTGCTGGAGAATTCCAACACACTGTTGGATTGAACGGTCACGGTGCCGCTGTTGGTAAAATGCCAGTTGCAAAGGAAGAAGGACTGCTGCCGGTCAGCGGGGCAGAGGAGGGTGCCGTTGTTTTGGAAAAGGGAGTTGTAGTTCAAGGTGGAAGCGACAAAACCGCCGGAGGAGGGACAAATCAGGAGGCTGTCATTGATGAACGTACTCTGAGCATCGCGCGTGTCAACGACGCCTTCGATCCAGTTTACCGTTCCGTGGTTCACAAGGGTGTGGCCGTCCAGAGACTTTGAATTGGGGACTGAAATATTAAGGTTGAAGTTGGTTCCAATGGTGGTGATCCCCGCTCCTGCCATGGTGCCGCCGATCCAGTTGAAGTTGCCGGTCCCGGTCCAGGTCTGGGTGCCCTTGAGGGTGCCGCCGACAAATTGCAGGGCCGCCAGTTCGAACGTGCCGTCCACCGTGATGGTGCCGCTGGCGGTAAGATCGATATCCTTGATCTGGGTTGTGCCGGGCCCATTGAGGAGGGTGCCATCGGCAAAGTTCAGGGCGTCGCTATAGCTGCTGGAAAATTCCAACACGCTGTTGGATTGAACGGTCACGGTGCCACGGTTGGTAAAATTGCAATTGCAGAGAAAGAAGGCCTGTTGGTCAGCGGGGCAGAGGAGGGTGCCGTTGTTTTGGAAAAGGGAGTCATTGGGCAAGGAGGAACCGCCAAAACCGCCGAAGTGGCCACAAACCAGCAGGCCGTCGTTGATGAAGGCGCTCTGAGTATTGAGCAGGCCAACAAAGCCATCGATCCAGTTTACCGTTCCACGGTTCACCAGCGTGTGGCCGTCCAGAGACTTTGTATTGGGGACTAAAATATTAAGGTGGAAGTTGGTGCCAATGGTGGTGATCCCCGCTCCGGCCATGGTGCCGCCGATCCAGTTGAAGTTGCCGGAGCCCGTCCAGGTTTGATTACCGCGCAGGTTGCCATTAAACAATTCAAATGTGCCATCCACCGTGATCGTTCCATCGGCATTCAGCACCGAACTAGTGGATGTATTATCGAGGCGCAGAAGTCCCGGGCCCGAGATGACTGTTCCATCAGTTAAATTTAAAACGTACGGCCACATCGCCATCAATGTGAGTGAGGCGTTGGTTTGTATCAACATGGTCCCGCCGTTGGCAAAATTGCCACCGACGTTTTGCAGGGAGTTGGTTGTGCCTGAAGGTTCTAAAATGGTCCCGGAATTGATGAAGTTTGCACCGCCACCCAGCACCAGGTTGGTTTGAAGAATGAAAAGCCCCTGGTTAACCAGCACGGAACTGCCGCCCGTGAAAAGACTTGGTTCAGCCCAGGTGATGGTGCCTTGATTTGTAATGGCAGACTGCATTCCTTTGGAGGTTCCGCCCGTGATGGTCAGGTTGCCATTAGTTTGAACAGTGAGAGGTCCTCCGAGCGTTCCTGAGAGCCAGAAGAGCTTGCCGCTCACAAACATTTGGCCAAAGTTAATTTGATGACCGACCAGACATACGCCATTGGTCTGGACAGTCAGGTTTTGCTGGACCAGAAAGTCTGTTGAGTTGGTCAGAACCAGCGATTGTGTACCGTTTATGGCTCCAATTGTCACGTTCCTGGCCTCAGCCTGAACAGCGTTGGCCACGGTAATTGCATAGGTGCCATCCAGGGTGATGAGAACATCATCATCTGAAGCAGGCACCCGGTGTAGATCCCAATTGATTCCGTCGCTCCATGAGCCGCCGGCGGTATTGGTCCAGGTAATTGTGTCGGCTGAACTGATTTTGACAATCATGAGCACGAACAACGATGTCAGGATTAAAAGGAATTGTTTCCTCAGTTGCTTCAAGAACATAGGTGCGTGAATAAGCAGTTTAGGTGCCAAGTTTACATATGTAGGCTCGCTAATAAAGCTGTAGGAATTATTGTCAAAGTCTGAAATGTTTTAGGAATGGCTCTTGAAGCTTCATCCGGAAAAAAATTGAGCGGGTTGATCCTGTTTGAGGATGAACATTTGCTGGTGGTGAATAAACCGGCGGGGATGAACACGCATGCGCCAAGCCCGTATGCGGGCGAAGGAATTTATGAATGGTTTAAGCATCGTGAGCCGCGCTGGGCGACGCTGGCCATCGTTCATCGATTGGACAAGGAGACTTCGGGCGTGCTGGTGTTTGGCAAGACGACGGTGGCAAACAAGTCGCTGACGGAGCAGTTCACAGAACATTCGATTCAGAAGAAATATGTGCTGCTGACCAACCGTGTGGTGAAGCCGGGGATGATTAAAGTGACTTCATGCCTGGTGCGGGCAGGAGAAAAATATTTAAGCCGACCGGAGCATGCGGGTGGCGAGCGGGCGGAGACGCATTTCCAGGCGATTGGTTCGGAAGCAGGACGCGTGTTAGTGGAAGCTCAACCAGTAACCGGGCGGACACATCAAATTCGGGTGCATGCGGCAGAGCAGGGTTTTCCAATTTTAGGAGACACACTTTACGGCGGCATGCCGGCAGCGCGGGTTTTTCTGCATGCCATGGAATTGAAGCTTAAGCACCCGGTGACGAATAAGGAGATGACTTTTAATGCACCGGCGGACTTTGAGGCGAATGCGCGATTGAAATTGCGCGAGGCGTTCATTGATACCAACGAGACAAGTGCGTGGCGGTTGATTCATGGAGCTTCGGATCGGTGGCCGGGATGGTATGTGGAGCGGTTGGGAGAATTTTTGTTGTCGCAAAGCGAACAGTCATTGAATGAGAACCAACACGCGGAATTGGGGCGGTTGTTGGACGTGTATGGATTGCGAGGCGCGTATCATAAAACTCTGACGCGACAGGTGCGGCGAACGAATGTGCAGCAGGCATCACCGCAATTAGTGCTGGGGGAAGCCGCGCCGGAGGTGTTCAATATTCGTGAGAATGGAGTGGAGTTTGAATTGAGTTTTGGCGAGGGATATTCGGTGGGATTGTTTTTGGATCAGCGAGACAATCGGCGTCGTTTTCTCAGCAATCATGTGGCGGCAGGGTTTCCGTTGTTCGTTCGAGGGGCAAAGGATATGGAGGTGTTAAATGCCTTCGCTTATACGTGCGGGTTCTCGGTTTGTGCAGCGAAGGCAGGAGCACGCACCACGAGCCTGGATCTTTCAAAAAAATATCTGGAATGGGGGAAACGAAATTTTGCGCTGAACCAGATGGATCCGGCGCAGCATGATTTTATTTATGGCGATGCCTTTGATTGGATGCGTCGGTTGGCGAAGAAGGGGCGGGAGTTCGATGTGATTGTGATGGATCCGCCAACGTTCTCACAATCGAAGGAGCGTGGGGCGTTTCAGGCGGAGAAGGATTACGGCGAATTGGTATCGGCTGCGTTGCCGTTATTGAAACCGAATGGAGTTTTATTGGCTTCGACGAATGCGGCGCGATTGGAGCCGGAAAAGTTTTTGGAGATGGTGAAGGAACCGATTGAAGCAGCGGGGCGGAAAGTGGTGAAGGAACATTATGTGCCGCAGCCGCCGGATTTTCCAATCAGCCGTGATGAGCTGGCTTATTTGAAGACGGTTTGGTTGAGGCTCGAGTGATGCAGGCCCAGGACTGCACCGCGTTACGGCCCGCCAATAGGGGTAGCAGATAGTCGCACGGGAAGAATGCTTAGGTCGTCCCATTCGACTTCGCCTTTGCGCGGATTTGGATCATGGCTCACGCGAACTCACGGACGCGAAACAATTGTCTTTTTGTAGGAGACAACGTGAGGAGACTCTGACTGTTCCCCCTCCGAAATGCAAATCCGACCACACCAGCGATGGTTAATGGGATAAATCTTAAACAACCCCGGGCCACGGGTAAGGCTGCGTGAGACTTAATCCGCCACACGAAGGCAAAGTCAGAGTCTCCTCACGTCGCCACCTACGCGAGTAAGGTGTCAGCGCTGCCGTTCTCCTGAGCGTCCTTTTCAAAAGCCTACTGCTTCCGCTGATTCATTGAGCGGGTGATGAGGCTCGGGCCGGAAGGGGTGCGGGAGCGGTGAATCAAAAGCGCAATCAAACCGACTGCCAAAACCAATAGAGTAAGGCCGCCGATGAGCAGGCCTTTGGATCGCGCCACAGGACTATAAGGGGTGGCGAGAGCAGCCTGAGGCGAAGAGAGATTGGCGGGCTCTGGATTTGAGGACACGGAGGGATGGGGGGCTGTTTCTTCAGGTGCGGGAACGGGCGCGCTCTTCTCAACCAGAGTCGAGGGCTTCGGAGTGACTGCCGGAACGGGGCTGGCAGGTTCAGGTGCGGCAGCTTGAGATGGCTCCGGAGCAGTTGGAGGTGGAGTGACAACTTCGGTTCTTGTTGAGTGAGCCGGTTCTGCTGGAGGTGCTGGTTTCGGTGCAGGAACACGAATGGGCGGCCGTGGTATAGTGGGAATTGCCGGAACCGCCTGGACTTGCACGTTGGCTGGTGGTGGTTCAGTAGTCGCAGGAGCGGGAGGTTCGACTTTTGCCACTTGAACTGGCGGAGGAGTGACAGGTGCCGGTGACGGGGTTGGCGCGATGGTTTGGGGTGGTACAGACACGGGCAATGCGGTAAAGGCCGAAACTGGTGGTGGCGGAGTGTTGGCTTGGTCCGGTGCGGGGGCTACGGGAGTGGGAACGGGTTGAACGGGCGCAACCGGTTTTGTCTTGGCCACTTCTGCAGGACGATTGGTTGGCGTCAGCTTGGTTGGTGGTTCGTCGGCCAATTCCCTGGAAGGCTTTACGGTTATGGGCAGTTCGGGAATTACCACGGGCCAGGGCAGCGCGTTGACGGTAAATGCCTTGATTTTGCCGGCCTTGGCTTGCAAGACAGTGACGATGGGCATGCGATCCTTCTTCATGTCACGAAGGTTTTGCTGGTAGGCCGTGTTGATGGCGCGATCAAAGGGAGTGCCTTGTATCTGGCTTAGGCCATCATTGATGAAGATAATAGTAATGAGGTCTGAATCTTGAATGACTTCAAAAATGGAGGGCAGGATTTGATCGAGTCGGCTTTGTTTGTGGTAACGCTGCTTTTTTAGAAATTCGACGGACCGACTGGCAACCGCCTGCTCGTATTCAGGCGACCAAATTTGCAACGGGAATTCGCCAATGTGGGGATCGCTATCGAACGTCCAGATGCCGATGGTATCGCCGCGGAAAAATTGACCGCCGGCGCGCGCGGTAAGGATTTTCTCAACTGCCTCCTGAATAGCAACGGCATGGCGCTTCATGTTCGCTGAAGTATCAATCACGAACAAAAAGCGATTCGAGGACTTGGTGATGGGCACAGGCGATGGCTCGATAACGTGGATGGGTGCTTTAGTATTGGCTGCAAAAAGGCCGTTACCAGAAGTCAGGGCCGGGGGAAGAGTTGGGTCTTTCCATTTTTGTGCGAAGAGGTTGGGCGCGCTAAGGGAACAAAAGACCAGCAAGGACGCAACTATGAAAAAGCGCATCCAGGTGGTGCGGGTTCCTGATTGTGACTGATGATTCAAGCTTGGGCGCATGCGTGTTTCTATTAGCAGGCAGGATGAAGCAATCTGCCGCACCCTGACGCTCTCCTCATTGGGAGAGGGATAGCATAGAGCCGGTGCAAGGAGAAGTCGAGGGAGCTTTCAAGGCGGTGGTTGATTACTCCGAAGTTGGAAAATGCAATTATTTCGGGCGTTTGAAACGTTGGCGTTCGGTGCGGTTGTAAACTTTGATGTCGTCCTGCAATTCGGCGAGGGCATTTTCGACGGATTGGATAAAACTTAAACAACTCGAAGCCATGCCGCCGACGGCGATGACGGTGTCGCGCTCGGCGTTGTCGTCGGTGACGGCAAGGACTTCGCCATAGGAACTCATGCGATGGGCGACGCGTTCGATGATGTCGTCGGCAGTCTGGCCGGAACGGGAGTAAAGGATTTCGACTTCAGGCGTGGATTCGACGGTGGAGAGGCGGATGTCAGAGTTCGCGCCGTCGAAGACGATGGTGATGGGTGTGCCGATGGCGTCGCGGTAAAGGGTGAGGTAATGGACGAGTTCATCGCGCGCGGCGGCGGAATGGCGCGGCTTGCCGGGGGCCAGCTCGGGCCAGCTATGCAGGAGGCTGTAGCCATCGATGAGTATGCGCACGAGAGCCATGGATTAAAGATAATGGAGAGGGTGGGAATTTACAGGTAATTTAGCGCGCTGAAATAAAGGGCGAGAGATTAGGATTAAGATTATGAGTAAGATTAAGAAGAACCCGAGCGAGTGGGAGGTTGTGCTTTGCGGAAAGTTTGGCAAAGTATTCGGACATGAAACAGAAAGAACAGGTTCCGGTGACGGTGTTGACGGGTTATTTGGGCGCGGGCAAGACGACGTTGCTTAATCATTTGCTGACGCAGAATCACGGGCACAAGTGCGCGATTATCATCAATGAATTTGGCGCGATCAGCATCGACAACCAACTGGTGGTGGGCGCGGATGAAGAGATTTTGGAGTTGAACAATGGCTGTCTCTGCTGCCGGGTGCGGGGGGATTTAATCAAGAGCCTGAGCGATTTGCTCATCAAGAAACGGAAGCGGTTTGATTATGTGATCATCGAGACGACGGGGTTGGCGGACCCGAGCCCGATTGCGCATACGTTCATGGCGTCGGAACTGGCGAAGGACCTGCGCCTGGATGGCATTGTGACGGTGGTGGATGCGCGGCATTTGGAAAAGGAATTGAACGATGGGCCGGAACCGCGCGCGCAAATTGCCTTCGCGGATGTGATTTTGCTGAACAAGACGGACCTGGTGTCGCCGGAGGAATTGGCGCGCATCGAGGCGCGGATTCGCAGCATGAATGCGCTGGCGCAGATTCATCGGACGCAGAAGTCGCAGATTGATGTGGCGAAGATTTTGAATGTGAAGGCGCGGGAGTTGAATGCGCCGTTGCCGGAGTTCAAGGAGGAGCAGCATGAACACGGGCACAAGCATGATGAAAATCACCATGACCACGATCATAAGTGCGACGAGCATTGCGAACATGAGCATGAACATGGTCATAAGCACGAGGGCGACGACGAGCACAAGCACGAACATGGGGAGCATCACCATCATCATGATGAAAGTGTGAAGTCGTTTTACATCGAGGAGGAACGGGCATTGGATTTGAAGAAGCTGGAGACGTGGCTGGGCGGGTTGTTGAATTCACTGGGTGAAAATATCTATCGCAGCAAGGGTGTGCTGTATATCCAGGGGATGCCGAAGCGGGTGGTGTTCCAGGGGGTGCAGATGATGCTGGACTCCGCGCCGGACCGGTTTTGGAATCCGGGTGAGAAGAAGCGGAGTCAACTGGTGTTCATCGGCAAGGAATTGGATGAGGCGGAAATCCGCAAAGGATTCGAATCATGCGTGGCTTGAGAGACACGAATTGCACGAATTTTCACGAATGAGAAGGCCGGATTTTAACTGCAGATGGACGCGGATTGACGCAGATGGGAAGCCGTGGGTGAGAGCGGGAGCGAGGATGGAAGATAGAGGATTGAGGATGGCAAACCGCGAGCGAAAGTCCGGGGACGAGTAGTTACGCCACCTCACCCGGTGCCCAGAGGATTTTGATAAGTAATAACGAAAGGGTTATCCGCGAATGACGCGAATTTTACGCAAATTAAAAACGAGGGAGAAGATAAGTTAGAGACTCCTCACGTCGTCTCCTACTCTATTTTGTAGGGGGCGAGGTGACGAGACTTTGACATTGTTTTAGCTTATTTACGCGGAGGGCACACGAGATTACCGGCATCGGGTTGGCGCAGCTTGGCGTGGATTTTCCAGAACTTTGGCCAATAATCGTCTGATAACGGATTCAGCTTCGGGTAGCCGGGCACGACGGAACCGGTGAATGCCCAACCTTCCGGTTTGCTTGCCAGGGTTGCGCGGACGGGATTTGCCGCGATGTAAAAACATACCTGAGCGAAGGCGTTCCGTTTTCTTTGTTCTTCGCGCAACACTTCATCATGCGGCTGTGGTTGAAATTTGGCGGGAGCCAATTCCGGTTCCAGATGGGTTCGCAGGAACGATATGCCGTTAAATTGATCGGTGTCGCGCCGCAAACCCATCCAGACCAGATGCAGGTGGTCGGGCATTAAACAATAAATTGGACAAACCAACCCTTCTCGCGCCGCGACGTGGAACATTAATTCGCGGAAAGAGTGGTGAAAATCAGGGGTGAGCCAGCCTTTGGCGCGGTCGAATGTGGTCAGTGTCCAGAGAACCACGGAGTCGCCTTGATAGTGTTCGCGGGACAAACGGGGTAGATTGAATTTGCGATTCAGCGGGTCGCGCGGTGGTTTGACCGGCGGCTGGAATTTCATGGAGCGAGATTATGTTTATTCGCGTCAAAGGGAAACGGATTTTTAAAACAAAGTTAGAGAATTC
>JAQGPC010000224.1 GCA_028293285.1 Pedosphaera sp. | reverse complement strand
GTTTCATGGTCGCCGCGAATGTGGCCATGGCAGAGCATCTAAAGGAAAAAGGGTCGTTATCGATTCGGCGCGTTGTCAGAACTCCGAAGCGTTGGGATCGTATTCAGGTGATTGCTGCACAATTTGGGGTCAAATTGCCCGACCAACCAGACCCAAAAGCTTTATCCGATTTTCTAACCCAACGCAAAGCGGTCGATCCTATTCACTTTGCTGACCTTTCACTGTCGGTGGTCAAGCTGCTTGGTCCGGGAGAATACATGGTGGAGCATGCGGGTGCGGAAAACGAAGGACATTTCGGTTTGGCAGTGCAAGATTATACTCACTCGACCGCGCCAAACCGGCGTTATGCAGATTTGGTGACACAACGGTTATTAAAGGCAACCACAGGAGATGCAAAAAATTCTTATGCGGGGACTGAGTTGAGCGAAATTGCCGCACACTGCACTGAACGCGAAAATGCAGCCAGAAAAGTGGAGCGATTGATGCGAAAGGTGGTAGCCGCCAGCCTGTTGAGCAAACACATTAATGAAGTGTTTGACGGAGTTGTTACCGGTGCAACGCCCAAGGGTACCTACGTTCGTCTGCTCAAATTTCCAGCGGAAGGAATGGTGGTGCAGGGAGCGCATGGGATTGATGTTGGCGACAAAGTGCGGGTGCAATTACTGTCGGCAGATGTTGACAGAGGGTTCATCGACTTTGCTAGAATATAGCGATCCTGTGAAGGCCGCTATTCCACCAATTGATGCTGCATCGCGTAGTGCATCAATTCGGCGTTATTTTTCATTCCCATCTTTTCCAATATGCGAGTGCGATAGGTGCTGATTGTCTTCACGCTCAAGGAAAGTTCCTTGGCAATTTCACTAACAATTTTTCCAGAAGCAATCAGGCGCAATACTTGAAATTCACGGTCGGACAGCAGTTCCTGAGGGGGTTTCTGCGTATCGGCTGCGAGATAGGAAGCCAGTTTTTCGGCAAGTCCAGTGCTTACGTAACGACCGCCGGCGATGACTTTCTTAATGGCTCCCACCAATTCTTCAGGTGCGCTTTCCTTGGTCATGTAGCCGGAGGCACCCCGCTTAAGAACGCGTACCGCAAATTGATTTTCCGGATGCATGCTCAACACGAGGACGGGTAGTCGGGGGTTGGACTTTTTAATTTCGCGCAGAACTTCCAACCCGCTACGACCGGGCATGGTAATGTCCAAGACAACCACATCCCAGCTTTCCTTCCAGACCCGGTTCAAGGCTTCCTGGGCGTTGCCCGCTTCGCCGAAAACGGCTTTCTTGAACTCATCGGCCAGAATCTGCTTTAAGCCATGGCGAACTACTGCGTGATCGTCTGCGAGGAGAATTTTCATGATTATGACGCTGGTTGGTTCTGTTTGGAATGGGAAGGGGAATGGAGACTACGACTTTGGTTCCCTTTCTCGGTACACCAATAAAATTTATTTCGCCTCCCAAAAGAGCGGCGCGCTCACGCATGCCCAGTAAGCCGATGGATTTGACGTTGGACATTTGCTCTTTGGTGATGCCACGGCCATTGTCTTTCACTTCTAGGATAAGCCGTCCTTCGTCTTCTTTTAAATGAACATCTACTCGCGTGGCATTGGCGTGGCGGATAACGTTGGTCAACGTTTCCTGGAAAATGCGAAAGAATACCGTGTTCAACTCTTCCTCCAGAATCGTGTGGTCGAGCGAGTTGCTCACCTTGCATTGGATTCCAGTGCGGGTTTGCATTTCATTGGCCTGCCATTCAATGGCGGCTACGAGCCCCAAATGATCCAGTATTCCGGGACGCAATTCGGTGGAAATCCGGCGCACGGTCTGGATGGTTTCATCAATGTGAGAGGACATTTCCCGGGTCTTATTGATCAGCGGACCCATTTGTTTGGGCAGCCGGCTGGTCAACCACGAAAGGTCAATTTTTAATCCGGTCAATGCTTGGCCGAGCTCGTCATGTACTGCGCGCGAAATGCGCATGCGCTCTTCTTCGCGGACATGTTGCAAATAGACTGACAAGGCGCGCAATTGTTCGTGGGATTGCCGCAATTGTTCCACGGCGCGTTTGCGCTCGGCGCGTTCCTTGTTTTCCCGCAAGGCGCGGAGAACGGCGGGGGCCAGTCGCGCCAACCGCAATTTCAATACGTAATCCGTGGCTCCGTTCTTAAGAGTTTCAATAGCGACTTCCTCGCCCATCGTTCCGGTAACAAAGATAAATGGAACGTCAGGGCATTGTTTCTGGGCGATGGAAAGGGCGGTGTAGCCATCAAAGGAGGGCAGGGCGTAATCGGAAAGAATGACATCGGGCGAGTCGGCCTCGATCGCCTCGATGAAGTCTTCACTGGTTTCGACGCGAGCAGTCGTAAAAATCAGGCCATCTTTACGCAACGCATGCTTGATCAATTCCGCATCCGTAGCGTCGTCTTCGACCATTAAAATTCGAATGTGTCTCTTCACGCGCGAAAATAAACAATGATTGCCAAAACCGCAAATAAGGCATGCGTGTGCCAGGTTGAAAAAGGGCGAAGACCTGCGTCTGAGTGGCCGGAAGGTAGAAACTGCAATTTAAATTTTGCAGCCACTGCCGTCTGGATGCTCCAAGATAGCCGTTCGAAAAATAATTTCAAGCAGGGGAAGGAGTTTTAATCGTTTTGGGTAAAGAAAAATAGAACGTCGCACCCTGATTAACTGCGCCTTCGGCCCAGGTGCGGCCGCCGTGACGATGGACGATGCGCCGAACGTTGGCGAGGCCGACTCCGGTACCTTCAAATTCCGAAGCGCGATGAAGACGTTGGAAAACTCCAAACAACTTGTCGGTATAACGCATGTCAAATCCAACACCATTATCACGGAAGAAAATGACAATTTCGTCGTCCTGAGTGGTCGAGCCGATTTCGATGCGGGCTTCCTTGCGTTTTCGGGTATATTTTACGGCATTGGAAATCAGGTTCAGCACTACCTGACGCAACAAGTCGGGATCCACTTCGACCGTGGGTAAATCTCCGATTACCCATTCAATTTCGCGCCCTTTCAAGTCCCCTTGTAGAGAGCGCCGTGCTTCTTGCACAAGATTTCCAAGATTAGTTTCTTTTTTGTTGAGCTTGACGCGGGACATGCGAGAGAAAGCCAGCAAATCATCAATGAGCTTGCCCATTTGCTTGGCTGCATCGGCGATGGTTTGCAGATGCTGGCGGTTGTCTTCATCCAATTGACCCAGCGCATTGCTTTGCAGGATGTCAACAAAGCCATCTATATGCCGCAAGGGAGCGCGCAAATCGTGTGAAACTGAATAACTGAAGGCTTCCAATTCCTTGTTGGCCGCTTCCAGTTGCGCTGTGCGTTCCGCAACCCTCTGTTCCAATTCCGTGTTCCAACGCGCCACCTGTTCCTCGTGCTGTTTTTTTTCCGTGACATCGCGGGCCACTTTCAGAAAGCCACTGGTTTGCCCGCCGGTGTCTTCTACGGCTGTAACTGTCCATTGAGCATAATAGCGCGAACCATCCTTGCGCAGGCACCAACCTTCATTTTGAACCCGGCCTTCCCTGGCGGCGCGCTCAAACTCCTTTGCCGCCATGTCGTTTTGTGCCCCGCCAGATTGGAGACAGTGATTTACCAAGTGACCCATCACTTCTTCGGATTGAAAACCGGTCATTCGTTCTGCGCCGGCATTCCAACTGGTGACACGTCCTTCGGAGTCGAGCATATAAATCGCATAATCCTCCACGCTTTCAACTGCCAGGCGAAATCGCTCTTCACTCTTTTGCAAAGCCTTTTCACCAAGCTTTTGATCGGTGATATCGAGAGCAATTACTTGAATGGCTGGATGTTCCAATTCCTTTTCAAAGGCCAGCGGCGTTGCCGCAACAAGAACATCTATCGGTTTGCCATCCAAGCGAACCCACTTTTCTTCAATAGATGGTGCGGGCTTGCCTTGATTAAGAGCCGCTATCCGTTTCTTAACGACGTCCCGGTAATCGGGATGCACAAAATCACTGATCAATCTACCGATAACCTGTTGAAGGTCTGCAACTCCCAGCAATTTTATAGCAGTTGAATTGGCAAAAACCAACCGGCCGGCACTATGGACCAGTATTCCGCACGGTGATAGTTCAACCAATTGGCGGTAGCGTTCTTCGCTTTTTTGCAAGGCCTCTTCTGCCTTTGCCCGTTCGGTGATATCCTGGGTTACATTGCTGAAGCCCGTTAATTTCCCCGTGGTATCATAAACGGAAGTCAGTCCCCAATTGGAACAAAAGCGGGTGCCATCCTTACGCACACACCAGCCTTCATGATGAGCGCGACCGGCTTGTGCGGCGGTTTCCAGCAGTTTGGCTGGCATTCCGTCGGCTATATCTTTAGTGGCAAAGAAAATCGAGAAGTGCCGCCCGACAACTTCCCCTGCCTGATAGCCCTTCAGTCGTTCAGCCCCGGTATTCCAAGTAGTGATGTGGCCTTTTTCATCGAGCATGTAGATGGCATAATCCGTGACATTTTCAATCAGGAGCCGGAGTTGCTCTTCACTTTTGCGAAGTGCTGCTTCTGCCTGCTTGCGTCGTATGCGCTCCTCCTTCTCGCGCAACGCCCGGCGCACGGCAGGCGCGAGATCGGAGAGACGATGCTTTAGCACATAATCCGTGGCACCACGCTTGAGCATGTCGAGGATGTTTTCCTCACCCAGCGAACCAGTAAAAAAAATGAAGGGAATATCGGGGGATTTTGCCCGCGCAATCACGAGGGCAGTCGAACCATCAAAGTCAGGGAGCGCATGATCCGAAATAATTAAGTCGGGCGGATTCTGTTGAAGCTCATGGATAAATTCGTCTCGCGTCTCGACCCTTTTTAATGAGAAGGAAATATCTCCTTCGCGGAGGGCTCGATTGGCCAGTTCAACGTCTCTGGCCTCATCTTCAAGCATCAAAATACGAATGTCATTTTTCACCACTAGGAGGAACTACTATGGAAAACGAAATTAGTCTAGTGACCCAGAGGGGCCAATGGGGTGAAGACCTATAGACAGCTAGTAGAGAACACTTTCGAAAATTGCAAAATGTGTGAACGACGACTTGGCAACGTCCAACGTGGAAATACGAATGGTTAATCAGATATATCTGATTTGGTGAGACTTGAGAAATGAAGTTTCTCAAAATCGGGTTAAACCCCATTGCTGTTCAGAAACGTTAAACGACTTTTATCTTAGTTTAATTGTAAAGAGGGGGTTTAGGCGATGGTTTGGTCATATTTGCATTTTGGGGGTTGGTCCATTGTCGTGGGGTCTTCTCCTCCCTGACGTGTGCGGTTATCACCTACTTACTCCCACCAAACGTCGCCTATACGATTTACCCATAAATTATGGCGAGCAGAGTCTTAATACAGCGGGTGGTGCCCGGCCAACTTTCTCAACCCAATTATTTGGAAGAAAGAGAGATAACGCATGCCTTGGGCTTGTCAACCGAGGCAACACCTTGGGCATTATGATCATGAAAGACTCTGCCAATGCCTTTTCCAGCGTTAAGACAGGAGACGGTTCCGATTCTATAAAAAGGGCTCAAATCGGAATTTCGGTTTGGGATATGAACCAATCATCCTTCAAACACACATCATGTTTTTAGAAAATGAAGTTGCTTCCCGGCGGCGAGAACTCTCGTCGACCAAACAAACATTATTGGCACGACGCGGTCGCGGACTGGCTAAAGGCCAGGTACAGCCTTCCTCCATACCCCGACGTGCTCAACACGATAATGTAGTACTCTCATTTACGCAGCAGAGGCTCTGGTTCATGGATCAGTTGCATCCGGAGAGTTCACTTTACAATTTTCCCGTCGTCCTGAAGCTGACGGGTCTGCTCAATGTGGAAGCCCTGCGCCATGCCCTGAACTCCATCGTAGCAAGACATGAAGCATTACGGACCCGGTTTATAGCGGTGGAAGGAAACCCGGCCCAAGTTATCACTGAACCGGCTCCGGTGGAATTGGCGATGGTTGATTTGGAAAAGACCGCTCGGCCCATGCGCGAGGCCGAGGCCCAGCAGTTGCTTATAAAGGAAGTTAGGCGTCCGTTTAACCTATCAAACGATTTGATGGTGCGTGCCTTGCTCGTAAAGCTGGAACCCACCGAACATATCCTGGCCATTACGATACACCACATTGCCACAGATGCGTGGTCCATGGGCATTTTCTTTCGTGAGCTGGCAGTTTTTTACGAAGCCTTCATCAGTGGACAGTTGCCATCCCTGCCGGAATTACCCATTCAGTATCCTGACTTTGCCTCCTGGCAACGGGACTGGCTGCAAGGCGAGGTTTTGGAAAAGCAACTCGCTTATTGGAAACACCGACTTTCAGGCGCGCGGGAAGTTATCGAATTACCAACGGATCGGCCCAGGTCGGTAATCCAAACGTTCCATGGCGCAACCCATACATTTGCGCTTCCTCCGGAGTTGAGCGACGCGGTGAAGCAATTAAGCCGGCGGGAGGGTACGACCCTTTTCATGGTGCTGCTGGCTGCATTTAATGCGCTGCTTTATCGTTATTCGAAGCAGGAGGATATTTTGGTGGGTTCACCCATAGCTGGTCGGAACCGGATGGAGACGGAGGAGTTGATCGGGTTTTTTGTGAATACGCTGGTAATGCGCTGCGACCTTTCCGGCAATCCTTCATTTAAAGAACTTCTGGCCCGAGTGCGGGAAACGGTTTTCGGCGCTTTTGCGCATCAGGATTTACCATTTGATAAGCTGGTGGAAGAACTCCAACCCGAACGGAATGCAGGCTATGCACCTTTGATTCAGGTAATGTTTGTGCTCCAGAGTGCGCCGACAAAAGGACTGAAACTGCCGCACCTTGCCTTGGAACCACTTGAAATAAAGAATGAGACTTCCAAGTTTGACCTGACTTTATTTATCGAAGAAGGAGCGGAAGGGTTAACCGGCGCTTTCGAATATAATGTCAGTCTGTTTGATGAGGCGACGATTGCCCGGATGGGTGGTCACTTCGAAATGCTGCTCAAGGGAATTGTAGCCAATCCTGAACGACGGTTGTCCGACCTTCCGATATTGACCGAGCCGGAGCGGCATCAGTTGCTGGTAGAATGGAATGATACCGATACCGATTATCCCAAAGGGAAGTGCATCCAACAATTATTTGAGGAGCAAACCGCGCAGACGCCAACGGCAATCGCCATAAAATTCGGTGAGAAGCAGTTGACTTATGGCGAGCTTAATGGGCGTGCGAATCAGTTGGCACATTTTTTAAGGAAGGCTGGAATAAAGCGGGGAGAAGTGGTTGGCCTCTTTATTGAGCGGTCACTGGAGATGGTCATCGGACTCCTGGGAATTTTGAAAGCTGGTGGAGCCTACGCGTCGCTTGATCCGGCGTCTCCGCAGGAACGCTTGAGTTTCATGCTCGAGGATTTGCGCGCCACGGTTGTCCTGACCCAGGCAAATCTAGTTAATTTATTGCCGGGAGAGAGCACCATGCCCAGCCCGCGCCGAATTTGTTTGGACGATAGCTGGGATATAATTAACCATGAAAGCACAGCCAATCCTATTTGTGAAAACAATGCTGAGGATCTGGCTTATGTAAGCTTTACCTCAGGTTCAACAGGAAGGCCAAAGGGGGTATCCGTGCCTCATCGCGGAGTTATGCGCTTGGTACGGAATATGAATTACGCCAATTTTTCGCCGACTGATGTTTTTTTACAATTGGCGCCGCTTTCATTTGATGCTTCCACCCTGGAAATTTGGGGTAGTCTCTTAAACGGAGCCCAACTCGTCGTGTTCCCGCCGCAAACTCCGTCACTTTCCGAATTGGGAGAAGCCATCCAAAGAAACAGCGTCTCAGTGCTTTGGCTTACGAGCGGGCTGTTTAATCAGTTGGTGGAGGAAAATTTGGATTGTTTGAAAAATGTTCGCCAGATCCTCACGGGCGGAGATGTGCTTTCCGTGCCGCATGTTAAAAAGGCAGTTTCTTCGCTGGTCAATTGCCGATTGATTAACGGATATGGCCCCACAGAGAACACAACCTTTACTACATGTTACACGATTCCGCCTTCATTTAACGGAGAAAAATCCGTGCCAATAGGCCGACCGATTTCAAATACCCAATGTTATGTATTAGATGAGCACATGATGCCGGTTCCCATTGGAATTCCCGGAGAACTTTATACGGGAGGAGATGGGTTGGCACAGGGGTACATGAATCGTCCGGAATTAACTTCGGAAAAATTTGTAACGAATCCATTTGGTAGTCAACCCGAGGCTTGTCTCTATAAGACGGGTGATTTAGTCCGGCGTCTTTCGGATGGCAATCTGGAATTTCTGGGCCGCATGGACCTGCAAGTTAAAATTCGTGGCTTCCGCATTGAATTGGGAGAGATTGAGTCTGTATTGGGCAGGCATCCGATGGTGCGCGAATGCAGTGTCATCGCGCGTGAAGATGTTCCCGGCGTCAAACAGTTGGTTGCTTATGTAGTGCCGCAACAACAACCAAGACCAACTGTGAGCGAACTGCGTCATTTCTTAAAAGAGCGGCTTCCCGAGTATATGACTCCAAGCACCTGTGTGTTGATGGAAGCATTACCACTCACGGCAAATGGGAAAATTGATCGGCGTGCCTTGCCTGCGCCCGACAAAGGCCGACCGGAATTGGAGCGGAAATATTTGGCACCGAGAGATGCCATTGAATCTGAATTGGCGACGATCTGGGAAGCCGTTCTGGGCGTAATGCCCGTTGGTGTGGAGGACAAGTTTTTTGATTTGGGAGGTCATTCATTATTGGCAGTGCGCCTGATCGCACAGGTTGAGAAGAGGTTTGGCAGGAAGTTGCCTGTTTCGGTGGTATTCCAAGCTCCGAGTGTTGGTCAAATGGCCAGCTTCCTGCGGGATGAAAAGGCCCTTCCTCCCGGATCTTCCGTGGTGGAAATACATGCCAAAGGCTCCAAGCCGCCATTATTTTTTGTGCATGGAGTGGGTGGCGGCATGTTCTGGGGATATACAAATCTGGCACACAGCCTTGGTCCCGATCAGCCCGTGTATGCGCTCAAGTCCAGGTCAATGGATGGACAGGAAGAGTTTGATACGATTGAGGAGATGGCGGCGCAGTATGTGGCGGATCTCCGCGAATTCCAGCCAAAGGGACCATATTATCTGGGTGGATATTGTTTTGGAGGCAATGTGGCTTACGAAATGGCGCGGCAACTTCACGCGCAGGGTGAAACAGTAGCGATGTTGGCAGTAATGAATTGCGCGCCGCCAAATTCAAGTTACACCCGATTGGTTTGGACTCCTGCTTCCACCATAAAATTTCTGCGAAATCTTGGTTACCTGCTGACGCGGTCGTTGAAGTGGGGTGCAAAACAACGAAATGAATTTCTCCGGTGGAAGATGGCCTTGATCAAAAGGAGAGTATCAAGGTTTTTCAGGTTCTCACGCGAGAGCAGCGAGCAGATGCATGTGGAAGATATGGTTGACCTTTCGGCGTTTCCCAAGGACCAACGCGATTTATGGGAAACTCACATCAATGCCCTGATCAAGTTCCTGCCCAAGCCGTATTCGGGGAAGGTCACGTTGTTTCGGAGCCAGGGGCATCAGTTGTTTTGTTCCTATGATTCTCAATATGGCTGGGGCGAACTGGCTGATGAGGTGGAAGTGCATGTGGTACCGGGTGCGCATGAAAGCATACTGGAAGAGCCACATGTCGGAGTATTGGCCGAGAAATTGAAGGAGCGCTTGTTGAAACTACAAAATGCAGAAACTGTTCCCGCAAACCTGGCACCAGCTTTGTCCAAGATGTCCGATTTAACCACGGGGGCACCAACCAAATGGAACGAGACAAAGGCTGAGTATCCCCGGGAGTTTTGCGTGCATCAGCTTTTTGAAGAGCAGGTCACGCGGACACCAGATGCGATAGCAGTGATGTTCGGTCGGGAGCAGTTGAATTACGGCGAAGTGAATCGCCGGGCGAATCGGATGGCGCATCATTTGCAAACATTGGGAGTAGGGCCGGATGTTCCCGTGGGAATTTGCATGGAACGCTCCATTGAATTGGTCGTGGGATTGCTTGGCATTCTCAAGGCAGGTGGGGCTTATGTGCCGTTAGACCCGGCTTATCCCAAAGAACGTCTGGCCTTGATGCTGGAGAATTCTCAAGCTCCGGTGCTAATCACACAGCAGAAATTGGTGCCGACTTTGCCAGCCAACCAATGTCAGATCGTATGTATTGATCAACCGCTGTCTGCGACTTCGCAGGAAAAAAATCCAGCGGTTAAGACGACGCCTGAGAACCTGGCCTATGTCATTTATACTTCGGGCTCGACCGGCAAACCCAAAGGTGTTGCCATGGGGCATAGGCCATTGGTAAACCTGATTTCGTGGCAGCTTAAAAATTCACCTCTCGGCAAGGGGGATAAGACGTTGCAGTTTGCGTCCCCCAGCTTTGACGTTTCTTTTCAGGAAATATTTTCCACGTGGTGTTCGGGCGGAATATTGATGCTGGTGGATGAAGAGTTGCGACATGACCCACCGAAGTTGTTACGCTTTATTCGGGAGGAACATATCAGCCGATTGTTTTTACCGTTCATCGCGTTGCACCAACTCGCGGAGTCGGTTAGTGAGCACGATTGTTTGCCGGAAAGTCTGCAGGAGATTGTCACGGCCGGTGAGCAACTCCGCATTACGGGCAAAATTGTCAGTCTTTTCCAGAGACTTAAGACTTGTACGTTGCATAATCACTATGGGCCTTCCGAGAGTCATGTGGTGACGGCGTTTACTTTAACCGGCACGCCGGACACCTGGCCGGCACTGCCTCCGATTGGCCGTCCGATAGCGAATACGCAAATTCATTTGCTGGATGACAAGTTAAAGCCGGTTCCAAACGGAGAACCTGGCGAACTGTATATTGGTGGCATTTGTCTGGCACGTGGTTATCTGCATCGGCCTGAACTTACCGCTGAACGATTTATTCCCGATCCGTTTTCAACCGAGACGGGAGCCCGGCTTTATAAGACGGGGGATCTCGCAAAGTATTTGCCAGACGGGAATATTGAGTTTCTAGGTCGCATTGATCATCAAGTAAAAATTCGTGGCTACCGGATTGAACTGAGCGAAATCGAAACTGTTTTGGGAGAATATCCAGCGGTTCGCGAATGTGCAGTAACCGCCCGCGAAGATGCGCCGGGGCAAAAGCGCCTGGTGGCGTACGTGGTTAGTCAACCGAATGAAACGTTAACCTTGAGTGACGTGCGGCGGTTTCTATCGGAAAAATTGCCGGATTATATGGTGCCGTCCGCCTATGTTTTTCTGGATGCGCTTCCATTAACTCCCAGCGGCAAGGTCAACCGTTTGGGTTTGCCTGCGCCCGATCAGAGTCGTCCTGAATTGGATGCACAATACGTTGCTCCCAGGAACGCCACGGAGGAAAAAATCGCGGCAATTTGGTGCGAGGTTTTAAACCTCAAACAGACCGGTGTACACGACAACTTCTTTGAATTGGGCGGTCATTCATTGCTGGTGGCCCAAGTCGTCTCTCGAATTCGCGAGACATTTAAAATCGAATTGCCGTTGTTTAGCCTCTTTGACGCGCCAACCGTGGCAACCTTTGCTGAAGGAATCACCTCGGGCCGCTGGAGTCAGGATCAGCCAGTTGTTCCACCAATTAAATCTCTTGCGCGGAAGGACAATCCGCCGCTTTCATTCGCTCAACGAAGATTGTGGTTTATTGACCGGTTGGAGCCGGGCAGTCATGCGTATAACGTGCCGACAGCTCTTCGCCTTAAGGGAACTTTAAATGTTGAAGCATTGCAAGCCAGCCTGAATCGGATTGTAAGCCGGCATGAAGCGCTGCGCACCACGATTTCGTTTGTTGATGAAAACCTGACACAAATAGTTTCGCATGATCAGCAAGTGAAACTAACGATCATTGATTTGCGGAAAGTTGCGGAAACCGACCGTGAAGCGCAGGCCCGCAAACTGATGGATCAGGAAGCGCAAGGAGCATTTGATCTGGAGCGCGGACCATTGCTGCGCTGCATGTTGATAAAGCTGAGTGAAAAAGAGCATATCCTGCTCGTAGTCATGCACCACATCATTTCGGATGGATGGTCGGTATCCGTCTTTTTGAATGAGTTGGATTCGTTTTACAAGGCGCTGACTTCAGGGAAACCGATTTCTTCGGTGCCTGAGCTTCCGGTCCAATATGCGGACTACGCACTTTGGCAACAGCAATGGATGCAGGGGGAGGTGTTGGAAAAGGAACTTTTCTTTTGGAAAAAGAAATTGAGCGGAGCCCCAGCTTCGCTTGCATTACCGGTGGACCACGCAGAAGGAACAGACTCATCGACGCATTGCGCGCAACAAACGATTGTCCTGCCTAAAGAGTTGATGGAATCCATCACTGCTTTGGGACGGCGCGAGGGGATTACCCCGTTCATGGCGATGATGGCAGGGCTTTCAGTTACGCTTCACAAATGGACAAACCAATCCGATATAGTCATTGGCACGGTTGTTGCCGGAAGAAATCATCGCGAGTTAGAAAACTTGGTGGGTTGCTTCATGAACTTTGTGCCGGTCCGGACAAAAATCGAAGAAGCAAAGACCGGATTGGAATTTCTGCAGGATGTAAAACGTACGGTGCTGGAAACGCAGTCTCACCAGGAATGTCCGTTTGAAAAGATGGTGGAAGCGATTAATCCAGAGCGGAAATTAAGCCAAAATCCTTTGTACAACGTAGCGTTCTTGTTGCAGAACTTTCCTGCGGGAACGCTCAACAGCGAAACCCTGAAGGCAAACTTCATGCCGGTGGATCTGGCAACAGCATTGCTTGATTTAAGGTTTATTGCGGAAGAGACGCCGAGCGGGATGTCCCTTGCTTGCGAGTACAAAACGGGATTGTTCGAACGTTCCACCATTGAGCATTTGTTGAATTACTTTTGCCAGGCGCTCGGAACAATCGTCGCGCAGCCTCAGAAAGTGATTTCTGAACTTGAAAGATCTCCTGAAATTGTTGCTCAAGCCAAGGCCGCAAAGTCGCGCCAGGATGGACACACGATCGCCGTAGCCGCGACTTTTACCGCTGAACCGGTGGAAGAGGCGCTGAAATATTGGATGAATGAATTGGAGATGTCCGGTAAAATTGAGTTTGCTCCTTATAACCAGGTATTCCAACAACTCTTGGATCCGGGCAGCCTGCTGTCCACCAATCGAAATGGCATCAATGTTATTTTTATTCGCACGGAGGATTGGGAACGGTTTGAAGGGGAAGCGGCGGATGCTTCTTCAAAGGGGCAGGAACGGATAAAGCGCAGTGCGGATGAACTGCTTCTTGCATTGAAATCCGCGGTCAGCCGACATGCGACTCCCTATCTGATTTGTTTTTGCCCGGCATCGCCAGCGTTTATTGCAAAGACCGAGCACGCGACCTTCTATCAGCAGACGGAGAAAGGTTTAGTTGAAGAGCTAAGGCGTCTGGCGGGAGTGCACGTGGTCACTGCAGAAGAAATGAACCGGCTTTACCCGGTGGCAGATTATTATGATTCGCAAAGCGAAGACCTCGGCCATGTTCCATATACCCCGTTATTTTTTACGGCTTTGGGAACGATGGTTGCCCGCAGATTTCACGCGGTAAAGCGCAGACCATTCAAAGTGATTGTGCTCGATTGTGACCAGACTCTTTGGGGCGGTGTATGCGGAGAAGATGGGCCCAAGGGAATTGTGATGGATACTCCGCGCCAGGTGTTGCAGGAATTTATGCGGGCGCAGATGGAGGCAGGCATGCTGCTGTGCCTGTGCAGCAAGAATAGCGAAGATGATGTGGCTTGTGTCTTTGAACAACGCCTGGAAATGCCCTTGAAAAAAGAGGACTTTGCCGCTTCGCGGATCAATTGGGCGCCCAAATCTGAAAACTTGAAGTCTCTTGCGAACGAACTGCGGCTTGGTTTGGATAGTTTCATCTTTGTTGATGATAATCCGGTGGAGTGCGCCGAAGTGGAATCCAGTTGCCCCGAAGTGTTGACCTTGCAATTGCCGGATGATCCGAAGCAAATTCCGCAATTCTTGAAGCACTGCTGGGCGTTTGATCATTTGAAGTTGTCCACGGAAGATAAACAGAGGACTGCCTTATATCGGCAGGACCGCGAGCGGGAACAATTTCGCGCGCAATCAATGGGCCTCGGTGATTTCCTGGCGGGGTTGGAATTGAAGGTCAACATTGATGAATTGGCTTCAGAGCAGGTCACGCGGGCATCGCAACTGACCCTCCGCACCAACCAGTTTAATTTTACCACACGTCGTCGCACGGAAAGCGACCTCCAAGGTCTCGCGCATCAGGAAAAAACCGGAACACTCACGGTTTCAGTGAAAGACCGTTTTGGCGACTACGGATTGGTGGGCTTGATGATTTATGCTATCAAAGGAAATGCCATTGATGTGGACACATTTCTTTTGAGTTGCCGCGTATTGGGCAGGGGGGTTGAGCATCAAATGATTGTGCGTTTGGGAAGAATCGCGCTGGCGCGCGGTTTGGGCTGGGTGGATGTGCATTTCAGTCCGACACCTAAGAATCGTCCGGCATCTGATTTCCTGGAAAGTGTAGGGGCGCAATTCCGTCAACCTCAAAACGGTGGTTATTTATACCGGTTCCCGGCGGAATTTGCAGCGGGGATGGTGTTTCATCCACAAACCCTGGAAATACCAAAATTCGATCAGCCGACCATTAGCGCCAATAACGCAGGCGGTGAAATGGATCGACCGGTGAAATTCTCACGTTGCCGCACAATTGCACTGGAAGCGAATGAGGCGGGTAGAATTCTGGAATCAATCGAGGCGAAATCGCGTGCTCACACGCATGGACATAGTGCATATATAGCTCCCCGGACAGAGACAGAAAGAATGCTTTGCAAGGTCTGGGAGGAACTCCTGCGCGTGGAAAAGGTGGGCGTGCACGACAATTTCTTTGAACTCGGCGGACATTCATTACTCGCAGTAAGGCTGTTCGCACAGGTGGAGAAAATGACGGGACGCAAGTTGCCATTGGTCACTTTGTTCCAGAATTCCACAGTGGAGCGGTTGGCGGAAGTGCTAAGCCACAATTCGAGCATTCTCCGTTCTTCAGTGGTGGCAGTTCAGGCGCATGGTTCCAAGCCGCCACTCTTCCTGGTACATGGAGCTGGCGGAGACGTGCTGTGGGGTTATGCCAATCTCGCGCCGCATTTGGGAGCAGACCAACCGGTTTATGGAATCAAATCACGGGCTTTGAATGGCGCGGAAGAGTTCAAATGTATCGAGGATATGGCGACGTTCTATATCGATCAGTTGCGACAGGTACAAAAAGAGGGGCCTTACTATTTGGGCGGCTATTGTTTTGGCGGCAATGTAGCATACGAGATGGCGCGGCAGTTGGAGCAACAAGGAGAAACGGTGGCGCTGGTAGCTTTGTTAGACGCGGCACCTTCCAACGGAAGTTACGAGAAAATGCCATGGTGGCGTCCCGGCTTTGTCGTGAAATTTGGCGTTAATCTTTATTACTGGCTGGAGGATTTTGCCAAGGCAAAGCCTGAAGATCGCCGTGAGTTTGTATTCCGGAAATTTAGGGCACTAAGTAGAAAAGCCATCCGAAGAATATTTCCAAAGACAGCAGGCCCCGCACCAGTTGACTTGGAAGAGGTCATCGATTTAACCAAATTTCCACAGCATGAGTTGAAGCTCTGGCAAATTCATCTTAATGCCCTGGTTAAACATGTTTCGCGTCCTTATGGCGGACGAGTTACCCTGTTCCGGACTCGCGGCCAGCCGCTGTTCTGCTCACTGGCTGAAGATTTTGGCTGGGGCGAATTGGCCCGCGGCGGAGTTGATATCAAATTGATACCGGGTTCGCACGAAAGCATCTTTCTGGAGCCAGGCGTCCAGTCCTTGGCCAACAAACTAAAACCCTGTCTGGTTGAAACCAGCACATCTGTCCGAAGCGAAAACCTCGAACTAACTACCGTATGAATTTGATCAGATTTCTTTTACGCACCTGCCGGAGCATGATCATCATCACGACAATCACAGCACTCCTGAGCGGAGCATGCAATGCGGGATTGATTGCCTTGGTTAATAAATCGCTTAACCAACAAAAGGCCACGTTGGTAGTGCTCGTCTGGGGTTTTGTAATATTGGTTTTTGGCAAGACCATCACGAATATTATATCTCAGGTTTTGCTTGCCCGTTTTGCACAGGGCGCGGTCAGCGAGCTCCGCCGTGACTTGACCAGGAAGCTGCTGGGAGTTCCCTTGCGTCAATTGGAGGAGATTGGAACCCATCGCATTCTGCTTGCACTCACCGATGACGTTTTCAACATCACGCAGGCATTGTTGGGAATCCCGATTATCACGGTGAATATTGCCATTTTATTAGGAGGGGCGGCCTACCTGGGATGGCTGTCGTGGAAAATCCTTTTGGCCATGGGCGTTCTTATTTTATTGGGTGGAATCAGTTACCGATGGTTGATGAAGAGCGCTTTCAAGTCGTTAAACCTTGCGCGGGAAGAGGAGGACAAGTTGTTCGGTTATTTCCGCGCCCTGACTGATGGAATCAAGGAGTTGAAACTGCATCGTGATCGACGCACCTATTTTCTGGAAGAGAACGTTCGTACTACCACCGAGACGTTTCAAACTTACAATGTGGCCGCTGAATGCCGCTTTATCTATGCCCAAAATTGGAATCACCTTCTGTTTTATTTACTGGTGGGAATGATTCTTTTCCTCATGCCGACGATGCAGTCCATCAGTCAGGAGGCGCTTACCGGATATGTGATTACGATTTTATATTTAATGGGGCCGCTGGCGGGAGTCATGAGCAGTTTTTCATTATTCGGACGGGCTAGCGTGGCTCTGGAAAAAGTCGAAAAGCTGGGAGTTTCCCTGGCAGCTCATGCCACAGACGAACCGACTGCGCTCCCGCAAAAGGCCGAATACTCATTTGAGCGATTGGAATTAAAGAACGTTACCCACAGCTATCATTACGAGCGGGGTGATATAAACTTCGTTCTGGGCCCGATTAATTTGACTTTCAATGCCGGCGAGTTGGTTTTCCTGGTGGGAGGGAATGGCAGCGGTAAATCAACTTTGGCAAAAATTGTAACCGGGCTTTATTTTCCCGAAGGTGGTGAAATTCGCTGGGATGGCAAGGCGGTTGGCAACCAAAATCGGGATGATTATCGCCAACTTTTTTCGGCTGTATTTTCGGATTTCTATCTTTTCGAGAATCTGCTGGGTTTAAACAAACCTGATTTGGACGCGCAGGCACGTGAGTACTTGGCATTGTTGCATCTCGACCACAAGGTGAAGGTGGAAAATGGAGTGCTCTCCACCACTTCACTCTCACAAGGGCAACGCAAGCGACTGGCCCTGCTTACGGCTTATCTCGAAGATCGTCCTTTTTACCTTTTTGATGAATGGGCATCGGACCAAGACCCGCAATTCAAGGCAGTTTTCTATACTCAATTGCTGCCTGAGCTAAAGGCGCGGGGCAAAACTGTTTTGGTCATCAGCCATGACGATAAATACTTTTACATCGCTGACCGTGTCATCAAGCTGGACTACGGTAAAGTAGATCAGCTTGCACGAACGGAAGGTGATGAAGTTGGCTCTCTCTTCCAAGTGACAGATTAGAAGGTCACCGCTCTGGTTTGTAACTGGCGATGAATCCTTCCCATCTTACTTTTTGAAGCAGGGTTGAAGTGACTTCAGTTACTTCAAAACCCTGCTTGTTGCCTCATAAATAAATGACACCCGAATTTGTGATGTGCGGGTGATTCGTTGCCTCATAATGAATGACACCATGGTGTTTGGTTTCTTACGCTGCTCTGGCTTTAGCAGTTGCCTGCTCCGTGCGCAAGGAGCCCGTAGGGCGACTGGAGCGCGGAGCAGGCTTTAGGATTTGCGCCAGCTTTTGCTCCACCGCTTCTTTTAGAGTATTTACATAAATGATATAGCTTGTTTTTAGTGGGCGAACAGGGAGAATGGGCAGCACCATGCGAGCGATACCAGGGTCACGGCCCGCCCAATCCTGGCTCGTTAAGAATCCCTCCAACGATGCGGAGTTGAGACGCCCTTTGTAATTGTCGAACACAATCACGCTTTTGGCTTCCATTACTGCCGTTAGCAACGTCTTCGCCATTTCGCTTTCATCCGATGGCGTGGTGCCGGTTGGCGAGCATCCCAAAACTGGGACTGTCGCACATTTAACCAGCAACGTTTTCCCGGCTCCCTCCATATTGGCGAGGAAGATAAAGCATGGCCTAAGTGATTTTCGAGGCAACATCCCTTGTCCAAAGACTGTCAGCATGGAAGCGAGCGCGACAGCCTTTGATCTCCCCCCGTCAGGAAAAGGAAACTCCCTGAGTAGTTCGTCCATAACCTCCACAGCATCGGCTATGGGCATGCAATCCAGAATTGGAACGCTGTTGTCGGCGGTAAAGGTGCGGGTAAATTCATCATAACCCGGCTCCAGCAACTTCAAAAATCCGTTACGGTCTTTTACCGGCATCCTGATTGCATTGAAGCGTTCCACCTGTTGCAACTGGTCAAGGAATTGCGAGGACTGCAACACGCCAGCGGCATCGGCGGAAGTCATGGTCTTCTTAAACTTCCATTCCTGCTGGTCGGTTGGCCCCTTGTGAACTTTGTAGCAGGTGAGATGCTGCTCTACCAAAGGAAGCAAACGCTTCATTCATTGAATACATGAGGCAGCGGAGAGTTAAGCAGCCTTCAAAAAAGTAATCTCCTTGCCCGTTTCATCGGCCTTGAGTGAAAACCAGCTTTTAGCATCCTGCGGTGTGACCAATTCGCGGTAATTGCTGAATATCATCGCCGGACTATTGCCAGCTTCCAGCGCCGTCTTATTTACCTCCTGAGTATCGGCCACGCGGTAACTGATATACGAATGCCGCAACGC
>JAQGPC010000175.1 GCA_028293285.1 Pedosphaera sp. | reverse complement strand
GAATTGATTATTGGGTGAGCGTCAAGGGACAGGGTAATTACCTTAATCCCGAAATCAATGTGAACGGGAAACGTCAGAAGATTCCGGGTTATGTGACTGACATTTTTTCGGACTACGCTGTGGATTATTTGAAGCGCGAACATACGAAGCCTTTTCTGCTTTATGTCTCGCACAAGGCGGTGCATCCGGACCTGACGCAGAATGCGGATGGGAGTCTTTCTGATCCGAGCGCGGGTAAATTTATTCCTGCGGAGCGGCATAAAGCGCTTTATGCGGATAAGCCGATTTCGCGCCGACCGAATGCGGGCAAACCGCCGGAAGGCAAGCCGGCTTTGCTGCGCAAGATTGATGATTTGCCGCCGCTAGGGGCCAATACGGGAACCGATGACGAGACTGTCCGCAAACGCTTGCGGATGGTGACGGCGGTGGATGAAGGGATTGGCAAGATGCTCAAAGTTTTGGAGGAATCGCATCAGCTTGATAACACGTTGATCGTTTTTACGAGTGATGAAGGTTATTTCTATGGGGAGCATGGATTGAGCGTGGAGCGGCGACTGGCCTATGAGGAATCAATCAAGATTCCGCTGGTGTTGCGATACCCAAAGTTGATCAAGGCTGACAGCGCGCGGAACGAGATGGTGCTTAATATCGATATAGCCCCTACCCTGCTCGATATCGGCGGGGCGACGATTCCAGCCAACATGCATGGGCGCTCGTTTCTGCCGCTGTTAAAGGGCGAGTCGATTCCGTGGCGCAATTCGTTTTTGGTCGAATATTATTCGGACAAGGTTTTTCCGCGAATGTTGAAGATGGGTTATAAGACGGTGCGGACGGAGCAGTGGAAGTATATCCAATATGTGGATTTGGAAGGGATGGATGAATTGTATGATCTTAAAAATGACCCGTATGAGATGAAGAATTTGATTGATGACAAGGGTTCTCAGGCGGCGTTGAAAAAGATGCAGGGGGAGCTTAAAAAGATTTTGGATGAGACAAGGTGAGTTTTTATCGAAGCTGCGAATTGTGAAGGGAAGAGTTAGAGACTCGTCACCTCGTCTCCTACCGAGATAGGTCGCGGGACTGATTGATTTCCAGTTGTGTTGCTTCGGTTTCGGAGGCTAATTCGGAGCGGAGGTTTCGCAAACGGTGGGTGGCGGAAGGGGCGCGCAGGAGGATGACGGTGTCCCAAACACCGGCGCCGAGGCGACGCAGTTTGCGGATGTAATAATGCGCGATGATTCCGGTGACGGGCAATGACAGCGCATACCAAAGGGTAGCGTGCCAGCTGAAAAGATTTCGGAAGATGAAAATGTAAATGGTGTAACAGATTCCGAAGCTCACCAGACCGGCAACGATGGCGGCGGTGGAGGTTTGCGCCTTGTGCTGCTTGGTATTCGCGAAACGGTGGATGGCCCACTTGACGGTGAGGAAAGGTATCAGCCGATGCAGCCAACCAAACGCGGCGATGGGCAGGCCGAGGATGGCCAGCGAGGCCCAATAAAAACTCAGCCAGGCCAGCTTACGCTTTTGCGGTTCGTGCATGAGGGATTCCTCCGAGAGTTTCAAGCGGGCAAGGTCCATTTCGTACAGGTTCAACTTTTGGGCAAAGGCGGCGGCGCGGACGGGTTGAGTGCGATAGATGTATTCGACGGCATCGGCAATTCTCTGTGTCAGGCGCAATTCTTCGGCACGGAGCATAACTGGCTCGGAGATGACGTTGCTGGCCACGAGCAGCCGGTCGAGATAGAGACGCTTCACGGCGTCCACTACACGGACATGCTCGAGTTGGGGAATGTGCAGGATGAGTTGTTGAATGCTTTGCTCGATGCGGTCATTGAGTTCGTGGATACATTCTTTTTTGCGTGTGGCGTAACCTTCGAGAAAATCGGCGGCGCGAATTGGCTGGCCGAAATTGACCAACACTTCGCTGCGATATTTTTCCTTGGCTGAAAGATTCAAACCGACGGGGACGATTTGCAATCCGAGCTTGCCCGCGTGCCGATGTTCCAATTCCAAGGCCATGTGGGCGGCACCGGTTTTGACGGTCTTGAGTTGAGGGTCATCGTGAGTGATGCCTTCGGGAAATATGCCGATGGCTTCACCCTGCTCCAGCACTTGATAGCAGGCTTCGAAGGTATCGGCCACGGAACGCATGCTGCGGGGGTCGTCTTTGACGCGGTTAATGGGAATGACACCGCAACTCGTAAGCAACCATTTCAATGGCTTGAAGCGGAAGAGTTGTACGGTGGCAACGAAATTGACTTTCCTCGGGACGGCGGCACCGATGACGAAGGAATCGGTCAAGGAGTTGGGATGATTGCTGGTGAACAGGACCGGTCCGTGCTCCGGGATGCGTTCGGGATGGAAACGTTCGATGCGCCGGAAATAAAAGCCAAGGGCGAGGCGAATAAACGCGCGCATGAATCCGTAAAGGCCGGGCACTTTCATGGCGCATAAAAAAGAACTGCCTCTTGATAGCACACTGCAAAAAGAGATCGTTTATTTTGCAGTCGTGGACAGAGATTAGCGAAGGCCACCTCACCCTTAATCCCTCTCCCCCAAGGGCGGAGAGGGAAATCAGTCGGCTCTTCTGACGATATCCGATGGCCGCTTATGACACACATTTCGAAGATTGTTATGATGCAGAGCGTTTGGGGTTGCCCAAGCGCGACAGGGTTTCCTGACAAATATCCAAGGCGGCGGTGGGGTGGCCCAAGGCTTTGGCGGCGCGGGCCATTTCGGTCAGCTTTTTCGAGCCAAGCAATTGCGCCATGCGATACGGGACATCCTCGACGCGATTTACTTTGGAGGCTGCGCCGCGTTCGAGCAGGAAATCGCTATTGGCGGCTTCCTGGCCCGGGATGGGATTCAAGATGAAAATCGGTTTACCCATGGCGAGCGCTTCGGAGGAAGTGAGACCGCCAGGTTTGGTGATGACGAGGTCGGAGACGGACATCAGTTCGTGCATGTTCGTGACGAAGCCGAGGACGTGCGTGGGATGCTTGCGATCCTGCACGGCTAATTCGCGGCGCAACTCCTCGTTTCGACCGGCGACGACGAGGGTTTGAAACGGTTGATCCACCTTGTCCAATTCGTGGAGAATTTCCGCCACCGGGCCCATGCCAAAGCCCCCACCCAGCACGAGCACAATAGGTAGATCATCACGCAAGCCGTAACGTTTGCGCACTGCGGTTTGATCGATTTGAGCAGAGAATTTTCCAGCGATGGGAATTCCGGTGACAATAACATTTTCGGGAGTTGCTCCGCGCGCGACGAGACGCGCCTTGGTTTCTTCCGCGGCGACGCAATACAGGTCCGAACTTGGCCCCATCCAGAGGGCGTGAGCTTCAAAATCAGTCACGACGGTGACGACCAAAGGATGTCTGCCTTCCCATTTCTCTTTGGCCTTGGCCATGATTTCGACGGGGAGATAATGTGTGCAAAAGACGACGTCGGGTTTGAACTTTTCCAGATACCGAATGATGCGCCGCGTGCTTTGGGGTGGAAATTTACTTCTAATTTTTGCGAGGCGACGGACGAGTTTGGGGTTGTCCGTTTTCTTGAAAAGCATGGCCCAGAGATCGGGGGCGTGTTCCACGAGTTTCACGTAGCCGTCGGAATGGACTTTTTTGTGAAGGGGGGAAAAGAAAGTTTGCAGATCGATTTTTTCGACCACGTCGCGAGGGCGGAGTCCGCGCCAGGCTTCATCAAGTGCTGCGGCTGCCTGTAGATGTCCTGCTCCGGCTGTGATGGTCGCAATCAAAACGCGCATAATTTGAGTCGGGCTGGTTCCGTGTTAATCGCGGAAAAGCCTCGGGAAGAACTTGCCTGAAGGAAGTCGGAGTGAGAAGCGCAAAAACCGGGGTCGCTCTTATAGTGTTTTTAAATACAAATGACGGGTGCGAGGCGAGTGATTGGAACCCTCAGTCTCGCAGGTATTCTTTTCTATTCGTTGGTGGATTGCGTTGAAGCGCCGTGATGGTTTTTGACTTATTAAACAGGTAATCCAAAAAAGAAAAGTTAGTGGTACGCTCGCCCTCACCCTTAATCCCTCTCCCTCGGGAGAGGGAAACCGTCCAGCCATTGAAGATCGGACACGGTCTGGTTGCCATGGGCCGGGAGTCGGCGTGATTACCGAATTAAGAATTCAAACGCCATAACGGCGCGCACCTCCCGATGGTGTGGGTAGGTTTTATGATTGGAAGAATCGAGAAATGCGGACGGTTTGACATTGCTGCGCCAGAGGTCTTTCCAGACGGGCATTGTCGCTCTCCGGGGATTGGCAATGTGTCCTGTTTGGGGGTCATTCCAGCCTCATTGGACGGGAGAAAAGAATAGTTAGAGACTCGTTACCTCGTCTCCTACGGAGATTGATTGAGGCTGCGTCGGTTCTGTTAGCTGCTACTTCAATGATTGGAGGTAGGCGAGGAGGTCGCGGAGTTCGTCCTTGGTTAAGGCGTCGCCGAGGCCTTGGGGCATGATGGAGACGGAGGATTCCTGCATGGTTTTGATGCGCTTGGTTTCAATTTTATTTTCGGCGAGATCGGTGCCGCGAATCCAGACGGCTTCGGGCGTTTGGCGGAGCATGATGCCGGTGAAGCTTTGGTCGTCGGTGGTATCAATGGTGAAGGGGCGGAAGCCTTGGACGATGCTGGCGCTGGGATAGACGATGGATTCCAAGAGGTCGCGACCGTTGCGAATGCCGGCGATGTGGCTGAGGTTTGGTCCTACCAATCCGCCCTGCCCGCTGATGCGGTGGCAGGTGGCGCAGGTGGCTTTCTTGCCGAAGAAGACGGCTTTGCCACGGCTTAAATCGCCGCCTTGGATGAGGGCGCTTAATTCTTCGAGATGGGCTTGTTGTTTTTCCAAATCCGCGCCGAGTTGTTGCAGGAGCGGCTTGGCAGCGGTTTGAACGGCGGCGGGATAGGCTTTTATCAGGCGGGCGGTTTCGTCGGGAGAAAGGTTGGCGGCGGCTTTCGTTTTGTCCAAACCGGCGATAAGAGCAAGGCCGACGGTTTCGTTGGTATTGCGGGAGAAGGCGCGGAGCAAGGTGGGCAGAACCAAGGCGTCGGTTTGTGGCAGAGCGTCGGCGAGCTTGATTAATTGCTCATCAGAAAGTTTAAGCGCGGCCAAAGTGCGGGCGGCGTTGAGACGGGCGGCGGGAGTGGATTCGGCTTTGAGGTTGCCGCGTACGAGGGAGAATAAGTCTTCATCCACCGGAGAGAGTCGCGGGGCGACGGTGGCGAGCATGGCGATGCGGAGTGGTTGCGGCTGCTGTTCGTCGCGGGCGAGTTTTTTCAGGAGGGTGTCGAACTTTTTACTGTTGCGCTCTTGAATGACGGAGACGGCCTGGAGGCGGGTTTCGAGTTCGCCGGTTTGCAATTCTCTCTCCAATGCGGCGAGCCAGTTATCAGGGTATTGCTTAATGGAGGCACGTTTGATGGCATCCAACAAAACCAATCGCATGGCAGTGGTAGTTTCTTTCTGCGCGAAAGCATCGGCAACAACTTTCTGTATGGCGGGATTTTCGGCTTCGACGAGAATTGCATTTTTCAAGAACGTGGCTTGTTCCTCGTTGGGCTTTGGTTCATGCAACCAATCGCGCATGGCGGTAGCCATTGGCTCCGACCAATCCGCATGTTTGCGGCCGACTTCGAAAGCGGCTTTGCGCAATTCCAAATCTTTGGCACCCATGAGCGGCGCAACCTGAGCAAGCGTGAGTTGGGCATTGTCCATCTGGCTCAAAGCGAGCAGCGCACCGCGGCGAGTATAACCATCCGCATCGGAAAGACCTTTTGCGGTGAGGCTGGGTTGATTGATTTGGATGAGAGCGTAGATGAGGGAGTGTTGCAAGAAGCGATCTTTCTCGCCCCGCAAGGCCGCGAGCAACGGGAGAACTGCTTTCTCCTGAGCGAGGCGACCGAGTGCGGTCGCGGCTTCGCGACGGATGGAAGGTTGTGGATCGCTGGTTACTAATTTTATCAATTGAGAGAGAGCGGGCTGCACTTGCTCCATGCCAGCGGCGCAGGCGGCGGATTGTCGCACACTGGCGTCCTTACTTTCCAATGCCTGGCAGAGAGCGGTTTGCGCCTTGGGAGTTCCGATTCGGGCGAGAGCCCAGACAGCATCACGCTGGACTTGGGCAGATTTGCCATTTTTAAATGCGGCTTGGAGAGCGCTTACTGCTGAGTCTCCGAGTTTGCCGAGCATGGCGATGGCGCGGTCTTCAACGACCGGTCGCGAATCGGCCAAGCGTTCCACGAGTTGCGGGGCGGTGGAATTTTTCCAATCCAGTTTCAAACCGCGCGCATCGGCAACCGGTGCGGCGCCTTTTCGTTTGATGCGATAAATTGCTCCCAGCACATCTGGTTTGGCGATTTGGGAGGTGGGACAGCCATGGCGAAACCAACCGCCGGTGTCAATCACGAGCAGGCTGCCATCGGCATCTTCGAAAACATCGGTGGCATGGAAATCAACGCTGTCGGACACAAGGAAATCTTCGTCCTTGGATTGGAATGTCGCGCCGTCACGTTTGACGGTAGTGCGCAAGATTTTGTGGGTGTTGAATTGAGCCCAGAAAATGTTGTCCTGATAGTCCTTGCCGAATTGAGCGCCGCGATAGCGCATGTTGCCGGCAGGAGCGACTTGGCCGACGTGGCTCATGGGGGGCAGGAAGTCGCCGGTGCGTTTCACCGGACATGGATCGTTCGCGCTGATGTTGTAAACACCGCCGTAAACCCAGTGCATTAAACCATCATGGCGCGCGCCATCGGGATAATCGAGAATCGCCACGGTGCCGAAGACTTCGCCTTCGGGACTGAAACTGACTTCGACGGGATTGGCCAGACCACCAACGGAAAATACTTCATGCTCGGTGCCGTCCGGTTTGAGCGTGAACACCCCAGGCGCGATGCGTCCAGCGGGCAGTTCGCCGTTCTTGTCCAGATTGTAACCCATCTGACCGCTGCACCAAAATAAACGACCAGTTGGTCCCAGCACAGGACCGTGCAAGGTGGAGGACATGCCGTTGGAGCGGACCTTGCCGGCGATGTGGGTGCGCTTGTCGGCGACGCCATCGCCATCGGTATCTTCCATGCGCCAGATGCCGGGAGGTTCAGCGACGTAGAGCGCGCCATCGAGCCAGAGCGCGCCGTTGGGGATCATGAGCTTATCGGCGAAGATGGTGCTTTTGTCGAACTTGCCATCGCCATCCGTGTCTTCGAGCATGCGGATGAAATTGGGGCGCGCTTTTTCCAGCTCTTCGTTGTTCATGTTTAAGCCGGCGCTTTCGGCGATGAATAAGCGTCCACGTTCATCAAAGCAAGCCATCATGGGATGGCCCACTAAGGGTGGAGCGGCAACCACTTCGATTTCAAAACCTTCCGGCACGGTGATGGCGGGTGGAACGAATTTGGCATCTTCTGCACTTGTAAGAAATGGAAGGGAAGCAAAAAACGAAGAGAGCAGCAGGCGTTTCAACATAGGCATGGACATAATAAAATGCTTTAGCAAATGAACAATCACGTCAAACAGGAAATCCGCTGGCGCTGAAAAAAATGATAATAAATAATTATCTTTATCAACTTGCTTATTCAGCACAAACGTTCTCCTTTATTGACGATGAAACCATCGGAAAAATTCGTAATTGTTCTGGTCACAGCGCCAAATTTGAAGGTGGCACGGCAACTTGCCAAAAAAGCTTTGAAGGCGCGGTTGATTGCGTGCGCGAATTTGGTTCCGCAAATTGAGTCGCATTATTGGTGGCAGGGCAAGATGGAAAATGGAGAGGAAGTTTTCATGGTGATGAAGACGGCCAAGAGCAAGTTGGGGGAACTGGAGAAATTGGTCGTAAAAAATCATCCTTATGATACGCCGGAATTTTTGGTGCTGCCTTTGAGCGGTGGGAACAGGCGCTATCTGGACTGGATTGCTGATTCAATCAAATAATGCTGATGCCCAGTTCTCGCATACATCCTCCGGGTATTAATAATGGCAAACTTACTCCCTGCCCTGCTTCGCCCAGTTGACTACAGAGACGTCCCTAGGACGCACCTCAACAAATCGGCTTTACTCGGCTCGCAAAGAGAGTTCAAATGTGATTACCAAGGACCAACCCTTAAGTTAAATCATGAACATGACTCGAATGATTCCCTGCCTTTGTGTTACCGCATTATTGCTGGCCGGCCAGTTGCCCGCCCAGGCAAGCGATGACATCACCGATATCAAGGCTTTCCTCCATGATA
Source organism: Pedosphaera sp. (assembly GCA_028293285.1). GTDB lineage: Bacteria > Verrucomicrobiota > Verrucomicrobiia > Limisphaerales > Pedosphaeraceae > Pedosphaera. The sequence continues at coordinate 7,740 of JAQGPC010000175.1, read as the reverse complement.
ACTTTGATAAGAAAAATGTGGGCATGGTGATCGGCCTGGTGGATGAGCATGGGAGCAGGATTTTCAGCGCCGGGAAGCTGGACAACGGCACGGACCAGGAAGTGGATGGGGACACAGTTTTCGAGATTGGTTCCATCACCAAAACCTTTACCGCGTTATTACTTCAGGAAATGGCCGAACGCGGGGAGATCAAGTTGACCGATCCAGTGGCGAAATATCTGCCTGAATCGGTCAAGGTGCCGTCCTATAACCATCAGGAGATCACCCTGCTCGACCTGGCTACGCAAGCTTCGGGCCTGCCCTTCCAGCCTGACAACACCCTGACGATCACCAATGACTGGGAAAATCCGTGGGTCGGGTACACGGCCGAAAAGATTTACGCCTTTCTATCCGGGTATACCCTACCCAACGCTCCCGGAGCGAAGTTTCAATATTCCAATATCGGCATGGCGGTTCTGGGCCATGTCCTCGCGCTCAAGGGCGGCACTAATTACGAATCGCTCGTGGTGGACAGGATTTGCCGACCGCTGCATATGGATAGCACCCGCGTCGCGCTCACGCCTGCACTCCACTCACGCCTGGCCATCGGCCATGCCTTGGGAAAACCCGCGCCAAACTGGGATATCTACGCCGCCGTGGGCGCTGGCGGACTGCGCTCGACGGCCAACGATTTGCTGAAGTACGTTTCCGCCGAACTCGGTTTAAAGCCGTCCAAACTGACACCGCTCATGAAAGAGACACAGGTGATTCGCCACTTGGATTCGCCCGATTTTGGGAAAACCGCCATGCCTTGGTATGATCAACTATCGTACAATTTCCCGGGGATGGAACTACTCGGGCATGGGGGCGGCACCGGGGGTTATTCGACTTTCGTCGGTTTTGATAAAAAGCAACGCCGTGGCGTAGTGGTGGTGTCCAACCAAAGAGTTATACATTCTCCGGCGGTCGGCTGGCGCATACTCCAACATGCGCAACTGACCGATAGAAACCCCGCAGAGATGATGCCCGTTCGTGAGATTGAGGGCATCGGGACCGGGCTTAAGCTGGATGAACCTACCGGCGCGCTTCGGATTACCATGGTTTGGTCGAACTCACCTGCAATCAAGGCTGGCCTGAAGCCCGGCCTTACCGTTCAGAGTATCAACGACATTGCCACCGCCGGCAAAACCCTTCCCGAGTGCCTCGACCTCATCCGCGGAAAGGCGGGCGCGAAGTTACATTTTGCAGTCATTGACCCGGAACGGAAACAGACCAATACGGTCGAGATGACGAGAGAGAAATTTCTCATTTACCAATAACCCGGGCAACGGTGACGGTTTATGGAAACGTCACAACGCCTAAAGGGATTGGTGTTTGTAGATAATGATGACAGGCAATGTTCCTTTGCGACGGTTTGAAACCGGTATAGTGGAGTTTCTTTTGGCAGAGAAGGTGATTCATGTGCGCTCTGCTGCCCGCGTGGGTTACTACGACTTCCAAATGAACCGAAAGCGTGTCGAATCCATTCGCCGTCAGTTCAACTCATTGCAGCCTTAATTTCGGTGAATTGTATTCCAGACTTGTGATGCAACGGGCTTTTCCTCTACGTTGCGGCATAATCACCGATGACCTGGTCGCAACAATATGACCCGCTGGGCAATGCGATGCTTTCCACTTTGCTGGCGGCGTTGCCGGTGGTGGTGTTGCTGGGTTCCATCGCGGCACTGAAAATTCGCATTCATATTGCGGCACTATTGGGATTGCTCGTGGCGCTGGGGGTGGCGGTGCTCGTGTATCACATGCCGGTAAAGCTAGCGGCGGCGACCACGGTTTTTGGCGCGGCGTATGGATTGTTTCCCATTGGTTGGATTATCCTGAACCTGATTTTCTTGTATCAGCTTACGGTGGAGAAAGGTTATTTCACCATTTTGAGAAGCAGCCTGGCGACGTTCGCACCGGACCCGCGCATTCAGGTCATCCTGATTGCTTTTAGTTTTGGAGCATTCTTTGAAGGGGCTGCGGGATTCGGAACGCCGGTGGCGGTGACGGCGGCGATTTTGATTCAATTGGGATTCAAGCCGCTGGCGGCATCGGGTCTATCGCTGATTGCCAATACGGCACCGGTGGCTTTTGGAGCTTTGGGGACGCCGGTGATTGCATTGAGCAAGGTGACGGGGATCAGCGAGATCGCGCTGTCGGCGATGATTGGAAGGCAATTGCCATTTTTCTCGTTGATTGTTCCTTTTTGGGTGGTGTGGGCGATGGTGGGATTTCGCGGGATGCTGGAAATCTGGCCGGCGGCATTGACAGCGGGCCTGGCGTTTGCGATTCCACAATTTTTGGTTTCGAATTTTCATGGGCCGTGGCTGGTGGATATCGTGGCTGCGCTTTGTTCGATGGGAGCGGTGGCGGTGCTGTTGCGGTTTTGGCAACCACGGAACATCTGGAAGTTGCCTAAGACCGAGGAAGCTTTGCCAACGGTTGCGAGCGTGCAACATACTCCGACAGCGGTGCGTAAGGCTTGGGCGCCGTGGATTTTGCTGAGTTGTTTTGTTTTCCTGTGGGGCATACCGAAGGTGAAAACATTTTTTGATGGCGCCTCTTCGCCCAAGTTTGAAGTGGCACAATTGCATAATGCGATTGTGCGCGTCGCGCCGGTGGTGCCACCGCCGACTTTGGAGAATCCGACCAAGCCTGAACCGGCGATTTTCATACTGAATTGGTTATCGGCGACGGGGACGGGAATTTTGGTGGCGGCGTTGGTGGCCGGGTTGGCGATGGGATTTTCGTTTGGCGAAATGTTCAGGACTTATGGGAAGACGATTTATCGCGTGCGCTATTCGCTCATCACGATCGCGGCGATGCTGGCGTTGGGATATGTGACACGCTATTCGGGGACGGATGCGACGCTCGGGCTGGCTCTGGCCAAGACGGGCAAGCTGTATCCGTTCTTCGGGACGTTGCTGGGCTGGCTGGGGGTGGCGTTGACGGGGTCGGATACGGCTTCGAATGTGTTGTTCGGCAGCTTGCAAAAAATCACGGCGCAACAGACGGGGATTTCACCGACATTGATGGCGGCGGCGAATAGTTCGGGCGGCGTGATGGGGAAGATGGTGGATGCGCAGAGTATTGTGGTGGCAAGCACGGCGACGAATTGGTACGGGCGTGAAGGGGATATTTTGCGCTATGTTTTTTTTCACAGCATCGCGCTGGCGGCGTTGGTGGGGATATGGGTGTTTCTGCAGGCTTATGTTTTTCCGTTTACCACCATGGTGGTGAAGTGAGTTTTAACCACGGATGGACACAGTCTGTAAACCCGATTCAGAACACGCATAAAACAGTGATTTCCCTAAGGAATATCAATAAAATTCGTTTTAACTCGCCACTATTTTTTCTAACTCTGTTAGTGCCGTCACTGACAGTTTCACTGACAGTTTCACTGACACTGCAACTGACAGCAACGGGCAATTTTACGTTCTAAAATGTGTTCGGTTTTGGACGAATCGACCGATCGAAGGTGTATGAGCAAAATTTCTCTGCATCACCAAGCGGCGAAAGCAGCGGCGTTTGATCGGTTGATGGCAGATGCTGCATGGTGGACTGGATATTGGTCTAAAGTGGCGGCCAAATATCGCAAGGCAAACAACGAAGGTGTTGCCGCCTAGGCAAGTGGGCAAAGGAGAATGCTGTTGAATTCGCGGAGAAACCGTTGCCAACCCTGTCGAACCCGCAACCGTTTCTCCGCTCATACAGTTAAGAAGGTGATGTCAGCGTCACCGACGATTTGCGCCCCGTCTCTAAAAAACTGCCTGTTTCTCGACCAGCTGGGTTTGCGAGGGTTCAAGGGGGGCGGAAGCTGTTGGCGGGAAAATTGAATTTGACCGGACGGAATCAACCCGCTATTAGTAGCCAAGTGAATCGAAACTTAAATCTGCTGCTTACAAACGCGCTGCTGCTAGGCAGTGCGGCAGGCGGGGTTTAAATTTCGATTCACATTTTACGAAATGCCCCACTGCCAGAAACGGCGGTGGGGTTTTTATTTGCCTGACCGCCGCGGGGGACACTAACTAGAAAGCGAAATAATCATGCTCAAGAATGCGTCCAAAAAGTATCGTCCGTTTCCGCCGATTGAACTGAAAGACCGGCGTTGGCCAAACGAAACTCTCACGCACGCGCCGCGTTGGTGCAGCGTGGATTTGCGCGACGGCAACCAAGCGCTCGCCGTGCCGATGAACGTTTCGCAGAAACTGGAGTTGTTCCAAACGCTCGTGAAGATAGGTTTCAAGGAAATTGAGGTCGGTTTTCCGTCCGCATCGAACACGGAATTTGCCTTCAACCGTTTGCTCATCGAGAAAGGGCACGCACCAGACGACGTTTGGTTGCAGGTGCTGGTGCAGTCGCGCGAGGATTTAATCGAGCGCACGGTCGAATCTTTGATTGGTGCAAAAAAGGTGATCATCCACATGTATAATTCGACTTCACCCGCGCAACGCCGCGTCGTATTCGGCAAGTCGAAGGACGAGATCAAAGCCATCGCCGTCAACGGGGCGCGGATGATCAAAGACCGTTTGCACCGGCTCAAGGGAACGGAAGTAATGCTCCAGTATTCGCCGGAAAGTTTCAGCATGACGGAAGTGGAATATGCCAAGGAGATTTCCGAGGCCGTCATGGACGTGTGGCAGCCGACGCCGCAGCGCAAAATGATTTTGAATCTGCCGGACACGGTCGAGGTCGCGATGCCCAATGTTTATGCCGACCAAATTGAATGGATGTGCCGCAATCTCAAAAACCGCGATTCGCTTATCATCAGTCTGCACACTCACAACGATCGTTGCACCGGCGTGGCCGCGACGGAACTCGGCTTGCTCGCCGGCGCGGATCGAGTGGAAGGAACTTTGTTCGGCAATGGCGAACGCACGGGAAATTTGGACATCGTGACTGTGGCATTGAATCTGTACATGCATGGCATTGATTCGAAATTGGATTTCTCAAATCTCGGTTCGGTCATAGACGTTTATGAGCATTGCACCGGCATGTCTGTGCCGCCGCGCCAGCCTTACGCGGGCGAACTCGTCTTCACCGCATTCAGCGGCTCTCATCAGGACGCGATCAAAAAAGGTCTGGCGGAGTGGGAAGGCAAAGGCCGTGAACATTGGGATGTCCCTTATTTGACGATTGACCCGGCGGACATCGGACGCGAATACCGCGAAGTCATCCGCGTCAATTCGCAGTCAGGCAAAGGCGGCGTCGCGTATTTGCTCGAAAGCGAATTCGGCATCGTGTTGCCGAAAGACATGCAGCGCGAGTTCGGCCCGATTGCGAACGACGCGGTGGACAAACTCGGCCGCGAAGTCAGCGGCAGCGAACTCAAGGCGATGTTCTGGAAGGAATATGTCGAGCGGAATTCGCCGTGGCAGTTGTCGGGGTTTGAAACCGAAAGTAAGAATGGCGTCGTGAAATGCTGCGCGAAACTGTCACGCGACGGAAAGACGATTGAATTTTTCGGCGAAGGCAACGGCCCACTCGCCGCGCTTGTTCACGGATTTACGACAGCAGGCGTTCCGCGTTTTGAAATTTCAAATTACAGCGAACACGCCTTGAGTTCCGGCGAGGAAGCGGCGGCGATTTCCTACATCCAGATCAAAACCGCTGACGGCAGATTACGCTGGGGCGCGGGCGTGGACACGAACATCGAGATCGCGTCGGTGCGCGCGGTGTTGAGCGCGTTAAACCGCTCGTGAAAGACCAGTCCTCATCAGGTCGGTTTTCTACTTGTGCGCGAAGACGGCCGGCCGACACCTTAGCTCGAACAAAGCTGTTTGTGCTCCTCAGGGCACCGAAGCATTTCTTCCATTGATTTTATCACATCAGGACAAAAGACTTCCATTCCGAGCCCGAACGCAACAGGACAGGGCCAATAACCGTTTGCCAGGTGCGCTCCACGAAAGCCGGGTTGCTGGCCGCAAGATAGGCACGGGCAATGTGTAGATTTAGGACGGACTGGCGGGATGCTTCGTTACGGGCGTTGAGCAAGCTCTTGGCCTCGGTTTCGCCTTTGGTGCGCAGACTTGTTTGCTTGCCGCTGGCGGTGTCTTCGATGTAATAAACATTGTTGCGCCGGAACAGGATGGATTTTGTTTTCATAACTGAATTGCTCGAATCGAGGAATCAGTCCTGTTTCAACTGCGTTTGCGAATGCGAGTTGTGGCAAAGTTTCAGCGGAGTTTTCGGCCAGTGGTGAGCAAATTTTTTTCCGCTCACAGCTTTATTGACACTCCCGCTGACAGTGGCCTGTCCACTTTCAATAAAGCCCTTGATTTTGCGGGGCTTTTACCAACTTGATTTAGGATGAACACAGATAAACACGGATGAGGATAGAATTGATGCTGTAATTCATCCGTCTTTGGAGATCCAAGACACAAGCTGAAGCTTGAACTCCGAACGGGGGGTTGGCGGCACACTTACAGTTGGGGACAAAATTTCGGGCGTGTCACCAGTACTGGTGACTGGTTGGGGACGGGTTCCGTGTTAGAGTCATATCGTTGTTGCTGCACTGGTTCTCAGGTGTGGCACGTGTGAAAAGGCCGGACCTGTTGTCCGGCCCTTCTTTTTTTCAGGGGGTGAGGTTCATCGATTATGGCGAAATGCCGTTGGGAATCAATGAGTTGTATGAGTTGTGAAAGATTGGAGGAGCTGGTGAAGGTTGACGGTCTTCGCGGGTGTTTTCATCGAAGCGGTCCCGCAATCGCGGGACAGGCGTTTCCAGCTGCAGGAAGGGTAGGATGCTGCAAGGCGCAAGCTGAAGCTTGGACTCCAAACCGGGGGGCTTGACAAAGTGTGACACAGTTGTTACTATGTTTGCGGCAATAAAGATTATTGCCGGAAGAGTTGTGTCTGACAGGCGGCGCAGCCTGGGCAGCTTTTCCCCACCCTACTCGCGCGAAAGCACCCCACCTATATGGCTCATCGTCGCCGTGGCATCATCGCCGGTCTTCCCAGGGAAATCCGGGAACAAATTAATCAACAGCTTGAAGAGGGCTGGAAGTATAAACGGATCAGTGCCTGGCTGGTCACGCAGGGGCATGCAGGAATTACGGAGAAGCACCTCTCGGTGTGGTACCAGGGTGGATTTAAGGATTGGGTGGCCCGGAGGGAACGCCTGGAGGAGATGCGGGTGCGGATGGAGTTTGCCCGGGAGATGGTCAAGGACACGGAGGACAACAGCTTTCAGGAAGGGGGCTTGCAGATGGCGGCGATGCAGTTCTTTGAATTGTTCTGCCAGTTGGACCTGGCATCGATGCAGGCGGAATTGCAAGCCAAGCCGGAGGTGTATGTGCGGCTGGTCAATTCCATGGTGCGCCTGTGCAAGAGCCGGATGGAGATGCAGCGGTTCAAGCGGGAGGAAGCGGCCAATGCGCCTACCAAGTTGACGCCGGAGGAGCAGCAGCGGATGCGGGAGATTTTTGGGATTTCGGAGGAGTATGCCGGGATGGCCGAGGCGGCGAATCGCAGGGAGGAAGCGGGTGAGCCGGTGGCGATTGTGCAAGTGCAGGCGGCTGAAACAGAGGAGACGGAGCAAGGGCGGGAAGAGGGTGAGGTTGGCACGGCGGTCAATCCGGGTTATTCCGAGTTAATCCGTGTTGATGGGGGTAAAAAAATTGCAACTGAACCACGAAGGGACGCGAAGGGACACGAATTCACCCCAATGGGAATGGGAACTGCCAAGGCACAGGGAGAGTTGGCCGCGAAAGGGCGCAGAGA
>JAQGPC010000156.1 GCA_028293285.1 Pedosphaera sp. | reverse complement strand
TTTTCCATTGAGCACCATGACGTGGGCTTACTTTTGCTTGCGGGAACCTGTGACAACCACCTTCTGGTGGGCAATGGTATTGATTGTGACCGGCGTGGTCCTTGGGCAGGTAAGCTGGGAAAAGATTTTAGGTTCCCGCTGGCTGCCGATGGAATAACAGACGAGCCAATATAATTATTTATGGACATAAAAAATGTTGCGAACATGCCCGCTTTTATTACCAAGGACGGTTCGGAAATCCGGGAATTGCTGGCTTATCGGAATTCAGCAGTCAAAAATCAGAGCCTTGCAGAAGCGCGGGTTCCAGTCGGTGGCAGCACGCAGGAACATTACCATCCCAAGGCGGAAGAAATTTATTACATCACGGCGGGCACCGGACGGATGCGGATCGAAAGCGAGATGCAAGACGTGCGGGTGGGGGATGCGATCGCGATTTCTTTCGGAAAGAGGCACAAACTGTGGAATACAGGCACGGAAACCCTGAAATTGCTTTGTTGCTGTGCTCCCGCTTATGAGCACAGTGATACAATTATTACTGAGACCTGATAAACGACACTTCTACTGAATGCATTTGTGTATTGACCTTCCGGCCAACGAGTATTTTACTCCTGCCATGAGAGCTTTACTGACCTTGATACTTTCGAGTGCGCTGGTTGTGACAGGGTGCGCGAGGCATAAGTCTCAAGCTGCCGGGACGATGGTGAGTGGCCAACCCGCAGTTGCCGGAGTTGCAACCAATCCCGGAAAAACTGAAGAAAAGGTCATCCTGACCCCGGAAACAATGCTGGTGGGCAAGGTTGCACGGGTGAATGAAAATGCGCGTTTTGCGGTAGTAAGTTTTCCTGTGGGAAGCCTGCCGCCAACTGAGAAGCGGTTAAGTGTCTATCGGCGGGGATTGAAGGTCGGTGAGATTAGAGTCACCGGGCCACAGCAGGGGGATAATACAGTTGCAGATATTGTGAACGGAGAGGTCCAAGTCGGAGACGAACTTCGTAGCAATTAAACGCGAATCACTTATTTGTTCCAGCCGCTTTGGCAGTGGCTTGCTTTTGATAGGGAGAGTGCAGGTTAAAATAGATGCCGCACAGCGGACGTTCTTCATCGGTTTGGCTGAGGATAATGGTTACCTGTTTGTCCAGGGCAATACCGTGCCGAAGATTTGGTCCGCGAGTTTCGTAAGCCTTTATAGCTTTGCTCATCAAGGACGTTAAAGCGTCTTCAAACCGGTCAGGCGTCTTATCAATGCAAATGATATATTTATCATAAGCTTTGATTGCTTCCGACATTTCCTGCTTGAACGTTTCGACAGTCACAATCCTACCTTACGAGTTTACAGGGAAAATTAAATGAAAAATTGACAGGCAATAATTTGTTTAGATTTCATTGGCTGGTTCGTCTTGTTTCTTTGACCGGGCGCGAGCGCCGAACAAGGCAGTTCCAATTCGCACAATGGTGGCGCCTTCCTCAATGGCGATTTCAAAGTCTCCGCTCATGCCCATGCTCAAGTGGGGGAGCGGAGCGCCGAGGATTTGATCGCACTGTTCCTTGAGCTGGCGCAATTTTTGAAAGATTGGCCGAACCTTTTCCGGTTCAGGCGTCCACGGAGCAATGGTCATAAGACCATGGATTTCGATTTTCTTTAACGCGTTAATTTGAGCCAATTCCGTCAGCAGTTGATTGGGTTTGTACCCAAATTTGCTGGATTCACCGGCGATGTTGACCTCCAGCAGAATGGGCATGGTCTTGGCTGATTTATTCGCCCACTTATTGATTTCCTCAGCGAGAGAGAGGCTGTCCACGCTTTGAATCATTTCAAAGAAATGGACGGCATCGCGACATTTATTCGATTGCAGGTGACCGATCATATGCCAGCGCAGGTTGCCGGGGCATTGACCGATTTTAATCTTTGCCTCCTGAATTTTGTTTTCGCCGAACAGACGCAGGCCGAGCTTGGAGGCTTCGCGAATCGTCTCGGCTGATTGGCCTTTCGTTACCGCTTGCAGGGTGACTGATTCCGGCGCCCGATTGGCGCGGTTACAGGCAGCGTTAACGCGTTGCTGAATAGTTTCCAAATTTGCCGCTAAATCCATACTGACATTAAGCCACAGATTAAACCGGGAGCAAACAGTGATTTTGACGTTTGACTGCTTGCCTGCAAGCCGATTGCCTGATTTAAATTTCCCATGGCAAAGAACTATTGGCTCGTGAAACAGGAACCAGAAGCCTATTCCTGGTCAGACTTCGTCAAGGATGGGAAAGCCACATGGACGGGAGTCAGGAACTTTCAGGCGCGAAATAATCTTCGGGCGATGAAAAAAGGTGACCCAGTCCTTTTTTATCATAGTGTAAGTGAGAAGCAGGTGGTGGGTTTGGCAAAGGTTGATAAGGAATTTTACCCTGATCCCACGGCCAAAGAAGGCGATTGGTCGGTGGTGGATTTGGTGCCGGTCAAAGCCCTGACGAAGCCGGTTACACTGGAAGTCATTAAGACGGACAAGATTCTCAAAGACATTCCACTAGTGCGACAATCGCGCTTATCGGTTACTCCGCTGAACGGGGAGCAGTTTGACCGATTGATGAAGTTGGCTGAAACCAAAGCTTAATTCATCTACCTCAACGCGTTTTGCACAAGCTAAAGCTTGGATTTCACACGCTTCTTTGATACAGAATCCTTACCATGAAAAAACCGAAGAGTGTTGACCCGCACAGTGAGGAGTTCCTGAGCCTATTAATGAGCCGACAACTCAGACTTTCAGTCACGTGTGCGTCCGCATTTTTGGTGGCGCTATTGGGATTGCCATTGATGAATTACTACTTTCCCGAACTTATGGCGGTGCGGGTGGCGGGCTTTACCCTGACCTGGCTTATTTTGGGTGTGCTGTTCTTCCCCCTCGTTTGGATCATTGCCTGGGTTTTTATCAAGCGTTCCATAGCGATGGAAGAGCGGGAAGTTGCCGAGGTAAACGCGGCCGACGCTGAATTTAAAGCGCGAGCTGAAGCGATCGCGAAAGGCTGGAAATAATGGATCCCATGCTCGCGATGACGGTTGATCCCTGGATACTTGCCTTTTCGCTTATCACCGTGGCCGCGACTATCGGCATGGGGCTTTTGACCGCCAGGAAGTCAAAGACAGCGAGTGATTTTTTTGTGGCTGGACGATCGGTATCGGTTGGTTGGAATGCATCGGCGATTTCCGGCGAGTATCTTTCCGCGGCGTCATTCATGGGCGTGGCAGGAATGGTGATGAAGAACGGCTATGATGCACTTTGGTATCCGGTTTGTTATGCCTGTGGATATTTATTTTTGCTGCTGTTCATCGCTGGTCCGCTGCGACGTTTCGGAGCTTACACGATTCCTGATTTTGCAGAAGGCAGATATGACTCGCCGATATTCCGAAAAATAGCAGTCATTTTTGTGCTGTTTATCGGTTTTTTTTACACGATGCCACAGATGAAGGGGGCGGGGACAACACTGGCTTATATCTTTCCAGGGCTTGATTATCGCGTTGGCGTAATTCTTGTTGGGGTAGTAATTACCCTGAATGTGGCACTTGGAGGCATGAAAGGCATCACTCTCGTGCAGGCCATTCAATATTGGATCAAGATGTTTGCCATTTGTGTGCCGATATTTGTGTTGATGAGTGTGTATGGAAACTACGGACATCAACTGGATCTCAATGGCATATCGATTCAACAATCAAACCCGAGCAATAAGTCATTAAACACGAAAGCCCTTGAGAAAGTTGCAGACCATAATGCACTAAATACCAACTCTCTATTTGCAAGGTCAAATCAAGCCCCCGGCGAAAGTGCGGTTGGGTTTCATGCCCCGGCGACTTCCGTAGTTACTTTTCCTGCGGAATTTTCGAATAAGTTATCGTATTCCTCTGCGTTAGCATTGAAACCGCCCACTTCGTCAACAGGGCGAAGGTTTTACCTATACGAGGTGAACATGCAGCCGGCAGCTTTCGTATCATGGGCAGCCTCTTCCTCATTTTCGGCAACTTCGAGTCTGGCCGGCAAGGTCAATCCCGAGAACACAAGAGTTTATGTCAAAGTTGGTGAAAATAAAATACATGTGCCTGATAAAATAACGAGCACTCTGCTTGAACAGGAACAAAATCATATTCTACAAAAGCGCGCTCATACGGCGTTTTTTCGCAAACCACTTCCCGAAAAAGCTCCGTCGGACACAACTTGGATTTCGCCGTTTGGTACGCTAACTACCAAGGCGGCCAAAGCGGCAGCAAGTGCGATTCAAGTGAGTGACGAAGCCATTGGTAAGGTTCCATTGAAACCCGAAGCTTCGCCAGTAGGGCTGGGCATTTTTGATCTTGGGGAAGTGGAGGCAAAACAGGCATTGGATATTTACGGGCAATTGACAGGACGCATTTTGTTGCCGCGTGAGAATCCTCAGTTGGAGAAAATTGACGAGAAGTTCGCTGGCCAGTTTGTGCAATGGCGTTTGTTGCCTCCCATTCGCCTAGCGACCAGGATAAATCCTGAGAAGCCGGCTGTGGTGGCTGAATTTAAAAGTGTGTTGGAAGGGGCATTCGCGACCAATGGATTAAGCATGGTGCCGGTCGGAGAACAATATTTTAGGGTGGTTAAAACAGCAGAGCTCAGTAATTACAAGGCTGCTCTGGTTAAGGAGGCGCAACAGAACTGGCTGGATGAACATCAGCGACCCTTTTCCCTCCTTTATACCTATTCACTTATTATTGCATTGGTTTGCGGGACGGCAGGGTTGCCGCACATTCTGGTACGATTTTATACGAATCCGGATGGAGTGGCGGCGAAGCGCACTACCATGTGGGTGATGATTTTGATTGGTGTTTTCTATGTGTTCCCACCGGTATTTGGGGCTTTGGGCAGAAATATTTTGCCAGAGCTTTATTCAGCGGTAGGTGCAAAGGGTACGGACAAGGTGGTGTTGGAACTACCGAGTTTGCTCAATCAAAAATATCCGGGCTGGGGATCAGTGCTCAGCGGCATTACCTGTGCCGGAGCGTTCGCCGCATTTATGAGCACATTCAGCGGATTGCTGGTTTCGATGACAGGTGCATTAGCTCATGATGTGTATGGTCGTATTTTGAGGCCAAAATCCAGTTCTGAAGAGCGGTTACGCGCTTTTAAAATTTGCGCGGTCATTGTCGGGGTGGTGGCGATCCTGCTTGGCACGCAGGTGGAAAAGCTGGATATCAACTTCATGGTTGGTCAGGCATTTGCCATAGCAGCGGCCAGTTATTTTCCGCTGCTGTTTCTCAGCACCTGGTGGCGCGGTATGACGATGAAAGGAGCGGCGTGCGGCATGGTATGCGGCGGATTACTGGCGCTCATGGGAATATCACTGACGAGTTTCACGGACCTTAAGGTGCTGCCTTTGGATCATTTTTGGGAAGCTAATCCGTTGCTGCGAATTTTGTGCGAGCAGCCGGCAATTTGGGCAGTGCCGCTGGCAATTGGCTTGATGATTGTAATTTCAAAACTTACGAGCAAGGAAGTGCCCAGTGATATTCGCATGAAGATGCTGGTGTTGCACGCGCCTGAAAAGCTGGGCTTGAAGCAAGAGTATATTCAGGAACATCAGGAGCACTGAGGGAACAGGATCTATTTCGTCGCCAGCGTTTCTTGAACGGCTTCCGCGAGAACTCGAACCATTTGCCTCGTTTGCTTCGGGGTGGTGCAATAAGGAGGCATCAAAACGATGACATTACCAATGGGTCGCGTGAGCACGCCGCGTTTTGCCATGGCGTCGCATACACGGATGCCAACACATTGGCGAAGATCAAAGGGTTCGCGAGTTTGCCAGTTCTTGACCAACTCGATTCCCGCAATGAGTCCAACTTGGCGAATGTCCCCAACGTTCGGCAGCGACCAGAGAATTGCCAATTCCTGATTCAGCGCCTGTTGGAGTTCTTCACGCGCACGGATTGAAGATTGGTTTTGCAAAAGCTCCATACTGGCTAGCGCAGCGGCGGCACCGAGTTGATTGCTGGTGAAACTGTGACCATGAAAAAAGGTTTTAAATTCCGAATAGTCGCCTAGAAAGGCATCGAAGACTGTTTGCGTGGTAAGGGTGGCGGCCATGGGAAGATAGCCACCTGTCAGGCCTTTGGCGACGGCGAGGAAGTCCGGTTGCACGCCTTCCTGGTGACCGGCAAAGGTAGTGCCGGTGCGGCCAAAGCCGGTCATGACTTCATCGGCAATGAGTTGAGCGCCATAACCACGAACAATTTCATTCACGCGGCGAAGCCAGCCTTTGGGTTGCGGAATCATTCCGGCGGCACCTTGCATCAAAGGCTCAACAACGAATGCGGCATAGGGATTCCCCTTTTTCCTTCGGACAGCAAATTTCTGTTCAATTTTGTCGATGCACTCATGGTTGCATTTAGCGTAAGTGCGGGCGTCGGCGCGTTGGGGCTTGGCGCGATTGAATGGACAACGATAGCAATACGGAGCCATCACCTTATCGGTTTTGAAGAGCAGTCCGGAATAGGCCTTATGGAATAAATCGATGTGTCCCACACTGACAGCGCCAACAGTATCACCATGGTAAGCGCCTTCCAACGAAAGGAATTTCGGGTTCTTGGAACGACCAGAACGCCGGGCATATTCGTAGGCAAGTTTGAGGGCGACTTCCATGGCGGTGGAACCGTCGTCGGAGAAGAAAACCTTGGCCAAATGCGGAGTGCGGAGTGCGGAGTGCGGATTAAGACTGGGGCCATTGGCAGTCTTTATAAGCTTTGCGGCCAGTAAGGAGGCGGGTTCATTCGCAAAACCAAGCGCGGAAGAATGGGAGATTTTGCCCAGTTGCTTTTGAATGGCGGAATTGACCCGCGGATGATTATGGCCATGGAGATTGGTCCAGATGGAAGAGTTGGCATCCAGATATTCTTTGCCGTGAACATCGCGCAAAACTGCGCCGTTGCCCGAAGTAATGACAATAGGCTCGCGCTTCAGCCAATCGCGCATTTGCGTGAAAGGATGCCACACGTATCTATGGTCAAGTCGGGCAAGCTTATGCATGGGCACTGGTTTAAAATTTGTCCAGCTTCAGAAATTGCCCGGTAACAGAGCGGAAAGCAATTTTGTAATATCTTCCGATGTGTGAGCAGCGGTGGTAGTCAAGCGCAGCCGGGCGGAGCCACGAGCGACTGTTGGATAACGGATAGCAGGGATGTAAAAGCCACGTTCGCGCAAAGTTGTGGCAGTATGGACGGCCTTAGCTTCGTCGCCAATGATAAGTGGAATAATGGCGCTACCGGTAGGGGACAGCTCCCAACCGGATTTGCCAAGGCCATCTTTGATTTGGTCCACAAGGTTCCAGAGTCGCTGGCAGCGTTGCTGACCTTCGTTTGATTGAACCAGAGCGATGGAGGCTGTGGAGGTGGCGGCGGCGGCTGGAACCGATGCGGTGGAGAAAATAAAGCTGCGTGCGCGGTTGATAAGATAATCAATTAAGACCCTTGCACCGCAAATGTAACCGCCCGATGAGCCAAGAGCTTTGCCGAGCGTGCCCATTTGGATTTCGACGTGATTGGAAACATCTAGCTCTTCAGCAAGACCGCGACGGTGCGGCCCGAACAATCCGGTAGCATGGGCTTCGTCAACCATGAGCCATGCACCGTATTTTTCTTTTAGTTCCACAATTTCACGAAGTGGAGCGAAGTCGCCATCCATGGAGAAAATGCTTTCGGTTACGATGAGCGTGTGGGGATGTGGAATTGCAGTAGAGGTGGAATTGCGCTCACTGGCCCAGCGTAGAATAGCTTCGAGTTCGTTAAGATCGTTGTGAGCAAAAACGCGAAGTTTGGCACCAGAGAGCCGCGCGGCATCAACGATGGAAGCATGTACGAGTTTGTCGAGCACGATGACATCATCCTTGCCTAACAGAGCGCAAATGGTGCCAACGGCGGCGGCATAGCCAGAGGAAAATGAGAGGGCGGCTTCAGTACCTTTGAAATTGGCCAAGGCTTGTTCGAGTTCACAATGGGGAGCGAGGGAACCGCAGATAAGGCGCGATGCACCGGAACCAGCACCATAGCGTTCTACTGCTTTAATCGAAGCTTCCTTAAGAATGGGATGGTTGGCCAAGCCGAGATAATCGTTCGAGGAGAAATTCAGGAGCGGCTTGCCGTTAATTTCAATATGAGCGGATTGAGGCGAATCGATGCGACGAAGTTCGCGATACAAACCGTCTTCGCGAATGCGGTTGAGGCGTTCGCTTAATTCTGAGGCTAAGTCATTCACGATGAGCGGAATGGTTCTTGGTCCATCGCAGAAGGTTGAATGGCCCAACGTCCATTGATCATACTACTGGCAACATTGCCGCCATGATGAAGAACTGTTTCATAATCATTAGACCCAGCGCCTGCGTGTGGAATCGCGATGAGGTCGGCGAAGGCACCGGGCGAGAGTTCGCCAATCTGGCGTTTCATGCCCAACGCAAGCGCACCATTAATGGTGGCCATGCGCAAAATGGTTTCGGGCGGAAGGTCAGGAGAATTAAGGGCCAACTCGCGCATTTCATCGAACATATTCAGTTCAATGGCGCGTTTGCGAGCTTTGTACACGCTGGCAAGGCTATCGGTGCCAAGGCAGATATTAACTTTGGCAGCGAGCAATTCCTGCAAAGGAAATGCACGGTGTTTGAAATAACTATGGCTGCGCGGGCAATGCACTACGCTTGTTTTGCGCCTGGCAAGAAGGAGCGCATCACCGGGCGCGAGATAATTAACATGAACAGCAAGGAGATGTTCGCCGAGGGCGCGGTGGCGTTCCATATGTTGCACGGGAGAACCGAGGCCACAGTCAGACATGTCGCGCTCGTTACGGGAGAGCCAATTAAACATTTCGCCGCAACCATGCATAAACATGTCGAATTCCTGGTCGGATTCAGCGACGTGTGTGACCAGACGCAGCTGTTTTAGTTTGGCAGTCTCGGCGGCAAGCGTGAGCAATCCGGGCGCTGTGGAATAAGGTGCGTGGGGTGACAGGCCCACGCGGCAGCGGTCAATGGGAAGCGAGCGGAGTTTAATCAAAGTCTCTTGAACGATTTCCTCCGCGGCTC
>JAQGPC010000096.1 GCA_028293285.1 Pedosphaera sp. | reverse complement strand
AGGGCTCTGCTCAAATGCGCTGGATCGACTGGCTTCCATTTGATAAGGCGCTGACACCGTTTCCTTTTCATGAGCCAACTTCAACTCATGCGGCTGACTGTCAAAAAACTTTTGTATACCTACTTAGGCAATATCTCGCGGAGCAGCTTTGCCCGTGCTGAGGGAGAGATTCGCTTTTCTAATGGACTGTTTGGTATTGTCAGCCAGCCATTTTTAATTTCGGAATGCCCATTGGCGAATGAAAACCCACAGGCACCATTATGGTACGAAGCCGGAACATCGTCCCAAACCGATCCACTCATATTAACATTGAACAACCCGTCATTGATGCTATCGGGATGCTCGTCGAGAAATACCCATTCCGACGAAGGGTTGGGAGAAGTGATGTCACTGTATTTCGCAAAGGCTTTCCAGCCGGGATTTAGAATAGACCCGTTCACGAGAAATTTTCCCTGGTCAAACTCAATGCGAAAAAACCATCTCCGTATGCGGCACAAACATTCTCTAATTAAAGATTAAAAGTCAAAGATTCAGCAGCACTCTCGCGCACTACGCGCCGAGCCTCGAACGATCAAATTACTTGGTTGAGGCAGCCTGGTAATTAGGCTCGTCTGTGCCCTTGATAAAAGTGGCAGCATACGTCTTTGAATTAACCCACGCAGCGTGTCCATCGCAGAAAACCATATTGGCGCCATCCGCACCATGATTGTCGCCCGGGTCGGGAAAATCTTCATTTGGACGGTCCCCGCCAGTAGCATCATCGCCATCATAAATGATCATGACATCAGACAGGCTTGCTACTTGTGTTGTAAAATTGTAGCGCGGGTAAGCATTAAGATATTGATGGTTTACAACGCTACTTTCAGTCTTGCGAATGTTGGTTGTCGCACTGGCTGTGGCGGAATTGTCGCCACAAAAAAAGCCAGATACTTCGTAACTGTGTAAATTGCTGGTAATGTCATTCTTTCCATTGGCATTGTTTACCAGGCCTTTCTCGTAATTTTTCAATCCATGGAGACGATCAGTGTAAGCAGGAGGCAAACTGCTCACGACATTGCCCGACGAACCGGAAGTCGGCTGCCCTGGCAAAATCAGGGCTGGATTGTTGGTTACTTTATTTTTTGTGGAAGGGCAGGTAAAGCAATTGATATTGGGCACATAATTTGGATAAAGCCAATTCATATCGTCATCGGAATAATTGGCGACTCCGGTAAAAGCTTTATTATCATCATCATCCTTAAACATCTGGCTGCCAAGGCCCATTTGCTTTTCGTTACTGAGGCAGGCTATTCGTTGTGCCTTCGCCTTGGCGCGAGCTAGGGCAGGCAACAGCAAACCAGCCAGAATCGCGATAATGGCAATGACCACCAGCAATTCAATCAATGTAAAGGCATTGCGAACAGCGGCACAAACTTTCATTCCAATTTCCCGCCTAACACAAAGTTTTATTTTCATATTTTCATCTACTTTTATGATCGGGCCTTTCACGCGCCACCCGCTTGATAATATAACTTATACTTTATATATGGTTTTAGGCGGCACCCGCAATATGCGAATGCCGCCTAGATTGTAAATCATTTCCTGCTTAATTATGGTGGACGCGGAAGAATTGCGAACCACCCGGAACAACTGGCACGGTAGCTCGGAAGTGCGTCGGGCTTACCATTACCAATGTGCCCGTGGTTATGTCGGTATACGGACCGACAACCGTCCCAGAACCTTGCAAGGCAAAAGCGCCAGGTGAATCATTAAGATCGAAGGTGAAATCTATCACCGCATTGGTTCCCGCCATGCTTACACCATTGATGGTCAAGCCGTTCAATCGGACAACGCGCACATTATCAAAAATCGCATAGGAGTTGAAGTCACCTGCGGAATCAAATGCGTCCAGATAGCCAAGCATAATATTGCCGGCCGTATAGGGCGTTGCATTGCTGTAAGTCATGATAGTGCTGTTATTAATCCTCAGAGTTTGAATATTCCCGATCTGGCTTAATTCAACTTCTGACCAGAGTGCCAGTGGTGCAGTGATGGTTGTTGCTCTGGAAGTCACTGCCGCAGAGCCAGCCACCGTCCAGGGTGGAGATTTGAAGATTTGCGTGAAACCAGAAGAATTTGTCCCGGCCGTCAACATCGTAGGATTGTTTGCCGCAGTGGTGGGCGAACTATAATTAACAAAGTTGGGCGAGGCTTGCCCATCGGTTTCAAGCGCATACCAGACACCATCAAACGTCCAACCGGCGGGGACTCCGCCGCTGCGCCACCAATTGGTTTTGGTTCCGGAATGATTGAGTCCGGCCAAAACGTATTCGGTGGTAATAGTGGAGTTCGGCAGGATGTTCTGCCACATATCAAACCGCAAGGCATAATTACCACTGAAGTTCTGGCCCACAGGATAGGCGTTAAGTGCCGCCGCCGCCGGAGTGCTGTCATTCTTGTTCACGGTCATGAACAGTCCGAGAGTGCTGCCATTGCCATGGGGGGAGGCAGGGACCTGCAGACCGCTATAGTCGAAGTTAAACAGGATCGAGTTGTCCGGGACGCCATCGTTGGCGGCCGCCAACGCAGTCCAATTTGCGGTTGTGTCCGTATCAAAGTTATCTTGAAACAAGACTGTTTCCGACGGGTTAAGAGCGGAGATAATGTTGGCTGTTGCCGAACTGACAGTTCCGATCGTATAACCACTACTAGCGGCAATGCTGACCGTAACTGTTTGGTTGCCCTTATAAGTCGCGTCCTCAATCGGGAATATCTGGATATTTGTTGTGGAAATTCCGGGTTCAAAAGTCACGACCACATTGGTATAGAAATCAGTCCCATAAACCGCGCTGCCGGAGGAAGCAAGACTGACGGGGAAAGATGCCGCATTAGTATCTCCCAAACGGGAGATCTGGAACCGGATAGAATCATTGGTTCGTTTAAACATCTGGAGGTCGAGATTGGTAATTGTCAACTGGGACGGTTCGTTATCCACTATCCTGATGATGGCATTGCCCGCCCCCGTGTAATTCGTGCTCGGGTCGATGTTTAGCTGGATGGTTTCCGTCAATTCAGGAATCGCGTCGTCCACTGACTTCACCGAGATATTAGTGGAGGTTGCGTTCTGAGAGAAGGTAATCGTGCCTGAAAGAGGCTGGCCGGCAAGATCTGTGTAATCAACTCCGTTGGAAGCACTGCCCGACATGGAATAGCCCACGGTCAAAGGCGTGCCGGAAGAGGTGCGAGTGATGGTGAAAACCCCCGGGGTCGAACTGCCTTCCGCAATGGAGGTGTTATTGGATGTGCTCACGCTGACGACATTGGGGAAATTTGTGATGCGAACGTTATCAACCAGGAAGAACAAAAGATTGGTTCCCGTCACTTGGGTGTCACCGCCGTTATTGATGTCATACATATTGAACAAAATGTTGCTGCCTCCGAGCGGGCCAGCATCCACGACGTCAACTGTCGCAACGACAAATCCGTCAATTTTGTAGGTGATCACATTGGCCACCTTCGAGAGCGAGACGTCGTGCCATTTGAAAGCCAGAGCGCCCGCCTTGGCAAAACCGCCCTGGCCGGGAAATGTGCCGTTTGAATTTGTTTGTTGCGGGAAAAGCAACTGCTGGGCATTGGGGCATTGTGCGGACGGGTAATTCGCCACATAGTAGCTGTTATCACTATCACGAGAGCCGCCGGTGCCGGCATAAACATAGCCTGAAGAGGGATCGCCGAGAACCGCGCCGTCGGTGCCAGAACTGCCGATTCTATATGAACCGCCTTGATAGCTGATCGTATGGGCAGAAGAATAAACGCGAAAATCAGAAGTGGTATTCCCATCCGTGGAGCCGCCGATATAAACGCTGTCAGCTTTGCCGGCAACCTGGGCATTCGTGCCAGCGGTGCCATACCCGGCGCCACCGATTTCCGTCGAACCGGGACCGCCACCGGGCATGGGCCCATCAAAATTATACCAAGCATCAAAATGCATGTCGAAGTTCTCGGTAATACCGAAACCCACCGGGGAAACACTAAGACCGGTCGGAAAAACCTGGCCGGTGGCGATATTGCAGCAAAGTTTCAACGCGTGTGTGCTGGAATTCGTGGAGTGGGGAGACAAGGGCACGCCCACGGTGCTATAATCAAAGAACAGGTCGGCCAGATTGTTGGTCGAGCCATTGAGTTCAGCCACACCGCTGGCAATGAAATTTGTAACGTAAGTATTGTCAGTTCGATGATTGATTTCCCAATCTTCAGAAAAGACAACAGTTTGAGCCAGAGAGTTGGCCGGGGGCGCAAGCAAATTGGCGATGAGCGCAAAGGCCATTAACAAATGGCGCAAAGCCGATGAGTTGAGGAACAGGGTCAACTCAGGGAATATGATATTATTAACAGGAGGTGAGGATTTCATAGATTTGGCTGCTCTGAACCGAAAGGTTTGCTGAGTTACTGAGTATGATTTAGCTGCATTGCGCATTTTTCGGGCACTCGTTTGAAGATACGTAATCAGTAATTATTATCATTTTAAACAATGATGGCAATAAAAAAATGCATTTTTTAAAGCCATAAGTTCTCCTCCAAAACCCATTGAAAAATTTTAACTGAACTAATTCAAAATGCCTGAGTTATAGGTCAAGGAGTCACTGACTAACTCGAAGGCTGCCTGCGCTACCACTCGTCCTCTCCGAATGATTAGAAGCCATCCTGCTTTGTAGAAACCATTTATCAAGTTGCTACGTCTGAATAGGCATGAAGGCCAAAGCAAAGAGCGCGGTCATTGAACGGGTGGTGGATCTGGCGATGCAATTGGGCCAGCAGCATCACTGGTTCAGCTTTAACCTTCCCGCACGCCTAAACAACTCTTCACCGAAGCTGCTTTCAAAGTCTTGGCCTGCACCTTCAGATGGTAAGGAACTCCAACCTCAATTATGTTTTCAACAAGGCAAAGCCATCTCATAAATACGCGTGGCGGCGTAAAGAATGAATGCAGATCACGAAAAAAGCAGAGGGAACAATAAAGAACGGACGATCTTTGGGCTGGCCGTGCCATCCACGATTATTTGTGAGAGGGCTTCCAGGTTGAAATCTGTCGCTTGCGAAATTAAGGCAAGTTCGTGCGGCCCATGAGATAACGGTCACATTCCCGCGCCGCGCCGCGTCCTTCATTGAAGGCCCAGACTACCAGACTCTGACCACGACGCGCATCTCCGGCGGCAAAAACGCCTTTGATATTAGTAGAATATTTGCCGTAGTCCGCCTTGGCATTGGTGCGAGCGTCGCGCTCGATGCCCAATTGTTCCAACAAGGGTTGTTCAGGCCCGAGGAAGCCCATGGCCAATAGAACCAATTGCGCAGGACGAATCTTTTCAGTTCCGGGAATTTCCTTGGGAATGAACTGGCCTTTGTCGTTTTTCTGCCATTCGATTTCCACGGTGTGGACTTCCTTGACGTGCCCGTTCTCATCACCGACGAATTTCTTGGCAGTGGTCAAATAGGTGCGCGGATCAGCGCCAAATTTCGCGGCGGCTTCTTCCTGGCCGTAATCCATTTTGTAAACCTTGGGCCACTCCGGCCAGGGATTGTCCTTGGCACGGTCCATTGGGGGCTTCGGCAAAATCTCCAATTGCACCAAGCTCTTGCAACCATGACGCATGGAGGTGCCGACACAATCGGTGCCGGTATCGCCGCCACCGATGACGATGACATCCTTGCCTTCGGCAGAGATGTAACTTCCGTTTTGGTGTTTATCGAGCAGGCTCTTGGTATTGCTATGCAGGAACTCCATCGCGAAGTGAATACCTTTTAACTGGCGTCCTTCAATCGGCAGATCACGACCCTTGGTCGCGCCGGTGCAAAGCACAACGGCATCGAATTCCTGGAGCAATTTTTCGGAAGGATAATTTTTACCAACTTCGGTGTTGGTAGTGAAGGTCACGCCTTCCTTGGCCATGAGATCGACGCGCCGTTGTACGGTTTCCTTGTCGAGCTTCATGTTCGGGATGCCGTACATCAACAAGCCGCCAATGCGATCAGCTCGTTCAAAAACTGTCACCCAATGCCCTGCCCTGTTCAGTTGAGCAGCGGCGCAAAGTCCGGCGGGACCGGAACCGATGACCGCGACTTTTTTGCCGGTGCGCACGGAAGGTGGTTCAGCGGTGACCCAGCCTTCTTCCCAACCTTTATCAATGATGGAGCACTCGATATTTTTGATGGTTACAGGCGGTGCGTGAATGCCGAGCACGCAGGAACCTTCACAAGGCGCAGGACAAACCCGGCCGGTGAACTCTGGGAAATTGTTGGTCTTGTGCAACCGGTCGAGGGCTTCATGCCAAAGGCCGCGATAAACCAGATCGTTCCACTCCGGAATCAAATTGTTGATGGGACAGCCGGATGCCATGCCGCTGATGAGCGTGCCGGTGTGGCAAAATGGAATGCCGCAATCCATGCAGCGAGCCCCCTGCTCCTGGAGTTTTTTTCCATCCAAGTGCAGATGAAATTCATTCCAGTCCCGGATGCGTTCGATGGCCGAACGGTCCAGTGGCAGCTCGCGCAAATATTCAATAAAGCCTGTCGGTTTTCCCATTGCTTTCTAGAGTTTCAAAAGTTCTGAATGATCGTTAACTACCGCCTACACGCGCCACGTCTTTGGCATTGTCATTGAACGCAGCCATCAGGGCGTCTTCACCGCTGAGACCGGCGTCGGTCACACGCTTGATGGATTGCAACATGCGCTTGTAATCCTTCGGCATGACTTTGATAAATTTTGGCACCATCTCCTCCCACAACGCGAGAATCTTGAATGCATGCGGGCTGCGGGTGTACTGAGCATGGCGATGAATCATCTGGCGGAGCTCTTCGATTTCCGCCGGGTCTTCGAGGCGTTCGAGGCCAACCATTTGCTGGTTGCAACGGGTTTTGAAATCGCCCGTTTCATCGAGGACATAGGCTTCGCCGCCGGACATGCCAGCGGCAAAATTACGTCCGGTTGGGCCGATGACCACGACACGTCCGCCGGTCATGTATTCGCAACCGTGATCGCCAACTGCTTCCACCACGGCATGAACGCCGCTGTTACGCACGCAGAAGCGTTCGCCCGCCATGCCGCCGATATAAGCTTCGCCACTTGTCGCACCATACAATGCCACGTTCCCGATAATAATATTTTCCGCGGGAACGAAGGTGGAACCTTTTGGCGGAGCAACAATTATTTTGCCACCGGACAAACCTTTGCCGACGTAATCGTTGGCATCGCCTTCCAGTGTAAGAGTGATTCCCGGCGGCACAAATGCGCCGAAGCTCTGACCGGCGGAACCCTTGAAATTAAGCTGGATGGTATTTTCCGGCAGACCGGCAGCGCCATGGCGGCGGGTCAATTCACTGCCAAGAATAGTGCCGACCACGCGGTTCACGTTGCGAATGGGCAGATCAACAACGACCTTTTCGCCACGGTCCAAAGCAGGAGCGCAGAGTTTGAGTAACTGCGTATTATCGAGCGCCTTGTCGAGGCCGTGGTCCTGTTTCTCGGTGCAGTAGCGGCCAACATTGGCCGCTACTTTCGGTTGATAGAGAATGTTGGAAAGATCCAAGCCTTTGGCCTTCCAATGCTCGATGGCCTTCTTCGGTTCCAGGCAATCCGTGCGGCCGACCATTTCATTCAAGGTGCGAAACCCTAGTTGCGCCATCAATTCGCGAACTTCCTGCGCGATGTATTGCATGAAGTTGACCGCGTGGGCGGGGTCGCCGGTAAAGTTTTTGCGCAGGTTCGGGTCTTGCGTCGCGACACCCACCGGACAGGTGTTGAGATGACAGACGCGCATCATGATGCAACCGAGCGCCACGAGGGGAGCGGTCGCAAAACCAAATTCTTCCGCGCCCAACAATGCGGCAACGACGACGTCACGGCCGGTTTTTAACTGGCCGTCGGTTTCCACGGCGATGCGGCTGCGAAGATTATTAAGCAACAACGTTTGGTGGGTTTCGGCGAGGCCGAGTTCCCACGGAATACCAGCATGCTTGATACTGGTTTGCGGCGAAGCGCCGGTGCCACCATCGTAACCGCTGATCAGCACCACGTCTGCATGGGCCTTGGCGACACCTGCCGCGACTGTGCCCACTCCGACTTCAGACACCAGCTTTACGCTGATGCGCGCACTGGTGTTGGAGTTTTTCAAATCGTGAATCAATTCCGCCAAATCTTCGATGGAATAAATGTCATGATGCGGCGGCGGTGAAATCAAGCCGACACCGGGCGTGGCATGACGCACTTTCGCCACCCAGGGATAAACTTTACCGCCAGGCAATTGGCCGCCTTCGCCGGGTTTCGCGCCCTGGGCCATTTTGATTTGAATTTCCTGCGCGTTGACGAGATATAAACTGGTCACGCCGAAACGACCGGACGCAACTTGCTTGATGGCGCTGTTGCGGGAATCACCATTGGCGTCCTTCACATAGCGAGCGGGGTCTTCGCCGCCTTCGCCAGTGTTGCTCTTGCCGCCAATGCGGTTCATGGCGATGGCCATACTTTCATGCGCTTCCTTGCTGATGGAACCGTAAGACATCGCGCCGGATTTGAAGCGTTTTAAAATTGCTTCCAGCGGTTCGACTTCTTCAAGCGGAATAGGCGTGGGCGCGAATTTAAAATCCAACAAGCCGCGCAGGGTGCAATGTTTCAGGGTCTGTTCATTGACCAGCGCCGAGTATTCCTTGAAGGTTTTGTAATTCGCCGTGCGGACAGCTTGCTGCAATTTGTGCACGGTTTGCGGACTGAACAAATGCACTTCGCCTTCCGCGCGCCATTGATATTGGCCGCCGACATCAAGCGTGTGACCATTGACCTGCCGTTCCGGGAAAGCGTGTTGATGGCGGATTTGGACTTCCTTGGCAATCACATCCAAGCCGACACCTTCAATGCGCGAGGGTGTCCAGGTAAAATATTTATCCACCACGGATTGCTTCAAGCCAATTGCTTCGAAAATCTGCGCGCCGCGATAGCTCTGGATCGTGGAAATGCCCATCTTGGAAGTTACTTTGACAACCCCCTTCACGGCAGCCTTGGCGAAGTTTTTGCAGGCATCCTTGTGGGTGATGTTTTTAAGCATCCCCTGCGCGATCATATCGTCCAAGGTTTCAAATGCGAGATAGGGATTGATGGCTCCCGCGCCGTAGCCAATCAAGAGCGAGAAATGATGCACTTCGCGCGGTTCGCCGGTTTCGATCACCAGGCCAACCTGCGTGCGCGTGCCTTCGCGAATTAAATGATGATGCAGCCCGGAGATGGCGAGCAACGCCGGAATGGGCGCGTTGTCGCGATCAATGCCGCGATCAGACAGGATTAGAATATTTACGCCATCAGCAATGGCCTTGCTGGCGCGATGATATAATTGATCCATCGCCTTTTCCAAACCGGCTTCGCCTTCGGCGATTTTGAACAAGATTGGCAGCGACGCGGATTTGAAGCCCGGCAGATTGATGTGCCGCAATTTTGCCAATTCTTCGTTGGTCAAAATCGGCGATTTCAATTCAACCAGATGACAGCTTTCCGGCACTGGCTTGAGCAGATTGCGCTCGGAGCCAATGGTCGTTTCCGCTGAAGTGACGATTTCTTCGCGGATACAATCGATGGGCGGATTCGTGACCTGGGCGAAGAGTTGCTTGAAATAATTATAAAGAGATTGCGGCTTGTCGGACAGCACGGCCAAAGGCGTGTCGGTGCCCATCGAACCGACGGCTTCCACACCATCACGGGCCATGGGGGCCATGAGAATGCGGAGGTCCTCAAAAGTATAACCGAAAGCTTGTTGTCGGCGGAGCACGGTTTCATGGCTCGGCTCAGGCAAATGCGGTGCTTCGGGCACATTCGCCAGTTCGACCATGTATTTATTCAACCATTCCCGATAGGGATGCTCAGTCGCGCACTTGTTCTTGATTTCTTCATCAGCAACGATACGCCCCTCTTCGGTATCAATGAGGAACATGCGACCGGGCTGTAACCGGCCTTTTTGCAAAATGCGTTCGGGCGCAATGTCCAGCACGCCGACTTCCGATGCCATGACCACCAAGTCATCCTTGGTAACATAATAGCGCGAGGGACGCAGACCGTTACGATCGAGGATGGCTCCAATCATTTTGCCGTCGGTGAAAGCGATGGACGCGGGACCGTCCCACGGTTCCATCAGGCAGCTATGATATTCATAGAACGCCTTCTTCTCATCGCTCATGCTTTCGTGATTCGCCCAAGGTTCGGGAATCATCATCATGATGGCGTGAGGCAAGGAACGCCCGGCCATGACGAGCAACTCAAGGCAATTATCAAACATCGCCGAGTCGCTGCCGTCGGTATTTACAATCGGCAAAATCTTTTTGATGTCTGCACCAAACAACTCTGACTCAAACATTGCCTGACGCGCGTGCATCCAACTGATGTTACCGCGCAGGGTGTTGATTTCGCCATTGTGGGCGATGTAGCGATAGGGATGGCCGCGTTCCCAACTTGGAAACGTGTTCGTGCTGAAACGGGAATGTACGAGAGCCAGAGCCGATTCCATCGCGGGATCAGACAAATCACGGAAATATTTATCCACCTGTTCGGTGTTCAACATTCCCTTATAGACGAGCGTCTTGTAGGAAAGACTCGCGGTGTACCAATATTGACTGCCCGGAAAACCGGCGCGACGAATTTCATTGGTGGCGCGTTTGTGGATGACAAACAGTTTTCGCTCAAAGGCCAGGTCGTCAGCGAGCTTCGGATTCCGTTTGATGAAGACATGCCGCATGAACGGTTCCGAACCTTTCGCGGTATCACCGAGCGAAGAGTTATCCACCGGCACATCGCGCCAACCGATAACGTGCTGACCTTCCTCAGCTACAATCTTTCCGAAAATTTGTTCGCACTCGTTGCGTGCCGAAGCCTCGGGAGGGAGATAGACCAACCCAACACCATATTGACCTTCTGCGGGCAGATCGATTCCCAACGCCAAGCAAGCCTTCCTTAGAAAGGCATGGGGCGTCTGAATAAGAATACCCGCGCCATCGCCAGTATTAATTTCGCAACCGCACGCGCCACGATGATCCAGATTCAGCAATACTTGAATTGCCTGGCGGATGATTTCGTGGGACTTTTTGCCTTTGACGTTGACGACAAATCCGACGCCGCAGGCGTCATGTTCGAACTGCGGATCGTAGAGGCCCTGTTTAGGCGGCAGTCCGTTTGATTTCATGTCACTGTTGTGTTGCTTCTGTAGTTCCATCTTCTGATTTACTTAATCTGCCAAAAAATGTAATTCGCTAATTTTTTACCGAAATGTCCGCCGCGTGCAATAGTTATTCAAAAAATTTTGATGTAGGCTGGCTTCCTCCCAAAGACTGGAACTCCTTGTAGCCGGCTACCTTTAATCTCGAATTACAGCAAACTGAGGTTTTGATAGCCCTTGGGGCAGAAATTAAAGGATAGTCAGGGTCGTGATTTCCGAAGAAATCCGCCGATTTAGGCTTTTTCAACCGTGGCACGGGCTGAGTCATCTTCCAGAATAATGCGCAATCCTGCCGCTTCAGCACAAGCAGGAGAGAAGTTTTCGCCAATCCATCGCTCCATTGAGCCAGTGTAAAATCTTTCAGGCGGGTTACTTCTTCATCGGATAAAGGCTCCCGCAGGTCATATTCGGTCTCCGACCAGAGTTGTTGAACTGCGGACTTATAGCGCAGTTGCAGGTATCCTCCGGAAACTCCCCTTGCGGGAAGCCCGCTGGTTCCTTTGCCGGAGGTGAGATAATCAGAAAAGCATTGTGACAGGTCACTGGCACCGTCCAAAGGAGCAAGTTGAGATGGGTCGATCACTCGGCTACCACTTTCATGAATCACCCGAACCGGCGCAGAAATCTTCAGCTTCATTATTCGGGCGGGTTACTTTCTGGTATTAGTCTTAAAAAGCCATTCAAGAATCCCGCCCGGAGTATCATCACCACCGCCCAAAAGTTGACCATAGCGAAAGAGGCAATCCACCGGCAACGTGCATAAAAGAAACCGATCCAGCCAAACCAGCGGCAAGTAAAAAAGCGAATTGCCAAACACCGCAGCGGCGAACCCGCTCCGGAAATAAAACACAAAGATTCCTTCCAACAAAAAGAAACTGAACGCGAGCATTATTGATGCGCTAGTGATGGAACGCGGTTCAAACCCGATAGGCCCCAAAACCCGCTCCTTAAATTCAGACCAGAAGAATCCGAGCAAGGGGTACAAACACATTAAAGCGGAATGAAGATGTTCATTTCTGTGAGTTGATTTAAATTCGTGTTCCCGTTCGGCCACATAGGTTTCGTCGTAATTGATGAACCGGGTGGTTTCATTGGGAAGGTCTGCGGTCCACGATGCCAATTCATAGCGAATTGCATAAGGCGCTGGCGCGGGTTCTTTGCGCCGGAGAAAATATTTTCGACTCTGAAAATAAATGGGGACGCGACAAAACTCACGAATAGTCCAATCGGCCATGATTCGCGTTGCATATATTACTATAGTATCGGTCCCAACCTGAACCTTGTCGGGGCCAATATTTGTTTCATGTATAGCAATTCGCTCCATTATGTCTGGCTGGGTAAAATATCAGACGGGGTGGACTGTCCATTGGATAAAAGTTTTATAAGGAGATGCTGCTCATTCCTAGCAACCCAGTGATTTTTCTGCAGCGATTTCAATTCCAAAGGTTGCTATAGCCGAGTAATTGGCGTTTTTCCTGATTTAGTGAAATTCACGGGAAATAGTCAGGAATTAAAAACAACTTATCCCAATTGAGCTCTAGCAATTGGGATAAGTTTAAATATAATTTCAATTTGTGTCGAGGGAAACCGTGTCCTTGTGTTCAAGAGAAATCGTATGTGTATGGATATAATCGAGAGTATGTGCATGTATGTGTATCTTTGGTATGCGCTTCTTTGTAGTGATGTTTGTGGATTGAGTAATTAGTAGTAGCGAAAGCGTTCTTCTAACAGGCGAGGTCGTGACAAGTGGGTCGAGGTTGGCGCGGAGACTTGGCTAAGGTCGGTCGCCTTACCGTAATTTATATCAGCCGAGCAAGCATTGGAACAATTGTGCTCCATGTTCCGGCAAATCAAGGAAGAGCCCTTCCTGTGCGAGCTCGCCGCCGTGGCGCAGATACACTTCCCTGTCCAGTAAGTCGCGCATCTGCCAATCGTGCTGCGTCAATCCGGCGAGGTCCAGATGCACGCGACATTGGCTGCGATGAGACGCCAGGTTAACGACCACTAAGTTGAATTCGTTCGGCAATCGTTGCCATTGGATGATGATGAAGTTTTGTGCGGTAGGATTCTCCGGCCATGCCGCCAATGGATGTAAAACTTTCCCCTCTCCGTTGCCAATGGCAGTTGCTTTCAATGCGGCGAGCAATTCCTGATACATTGCTTCAATGTCCGGGTTGATTTTTTTCTTACGGCAGCGTCCGAGTTGAACGGGTGTATGAATCAGGGCGCCGGTTAACTGACCCTCGTACACAAAGCGCATTCCCGGCAGGCCGAGTATCAGCAATGCGGCGGCGCGATGTTCCGCAAGGGAAAGCACGGAGGCGATGCGCCGCTCGTCGTGGTTCTCCAGGAAATGCACGCTCTTTGCCAGATACTCAGGAGTTACTTCGAGCAGATGCTTTTGTAAGTCGGCATAACGATGTTCTACCAGGCAATCGTAAACGTGTTTGTCATAGGTGTAATCAAAACCGAGTGATTGCAATTGGGCTTGCCGGTCCCAATACGCTTCGGCAAGGAAAAGAAACTCAGGATGTTCCTGCTTGATGGTCGCAATTGCCAAAGACCAGAATTCTTCTTTGGGCATGGCTTCGGCACTGGGAAAATGCGCCCATGTTTTGGCAAAGACATCGTTCAAGAGCAACATCGCCATATCACAACGCACACCATCACATTTGTTTGCAATGGACTTGAGCAACTGGATCATGGCGGTCCGGGTGGAGGTCAATCGGTAATCGAGCTGTGCTGTGTCAGTCCAAGGCGAGAAATGCGGGTCTTTGCCGTGTGCGAGCCAGAGCGTTCCGCGCAAGGTCTTTTGCTGAAAAGTTCCGCTTTGTTTCTGTGAGCTATGAATGAGTAACTCCGGCCATGCGGTTATCCAAGGATAATCGAGGCCGACATGGTTGGGTACAAAATCGAGGATAAGTTTAAGCCCATGCTTGTTCAGTCTTTCACGAAATGATTTTAATTCTCCTTCTCCGCCGAGAGTAGTTGGTACTTCATAATCGGCAATGGCGTAGGGAGAACCGGGCACGTCCTGCTCATGCCATCCCGGCAGAATTTCACTATAGCGTTTCCGAAGTTGGGGATCGTGCAGAGCGTGAGAACGACTGCGTGGACCGGTTGTCCAAACGCCCATCAGCCAAATGTGCGTAAAGCCAAGTTTCAACCATTGTTGAAACTCCGTTTCTGGAACGGTCGCCAAAGTGACCGGCCTGCCCTGCTCTTCCGAGAGAGTCCTTAACCAACACCGCGTGTTGATTTCGTAGAGGAAGGGGTGAGTCATGCAGGCGCGAGTTTCTTCCCGCCTTACGACTTCAAAACTCGTCGTGATTATTTAAGAATTCAAAGCCTTCAACGCCTTTTGCGCGTTAGAGGTACGCAGGATCATCAAACCTTTTTTTGCATTGGGGCTGGTTGCGCTGTAGCAATACTCGATGTTCACTCCTGCGTCTGCAAGTCGGTTGGCGATCTTCGCCAGTGAGCCGGGTTTATTATCGCCTTCGAGCAGAATGACATCATCATCCACCACCAAAGTGCCGTGCTCTTCGAACATCTGGGTTGCCTTATGGGGGTCGCTGACCACCATGCGGATCACGCTGTGGTCAATGGTATCGCTGGTCGTGATGGCATAGATGTTGATCTTGGCTTTGCTAAGCGCTTCACAGACACGCGCCAACGTGCCGGGACGGTTATCAAGAAAAATGGCGAGCTGTTTGGTAATTTCCATAAGTAATTCGGGTTGCCGGTTTCTGAGTGTCGTTGCCGACGCGGACGGCATGCAGAACTATTAGTCCACAATTGCAAATCCGCAATCGGCAATTTTTTAAAATCCGCCAGCAGGCGCGGGATTGCTCTTTTCTTCGGCGAGTTCGTGCACGGGGCGACCGGCGGGTTTGGCTTCGGCCGGATGCGGCACCACGCGCCAGAATCGCGCCACGGTCCCCTTCCAATTCTTCAGGATTTCATTGGCGCGCGGTGAGTCGGTGTTCTCCAAGTGGGCGTAGATCAAAGATTGCACCTGTTTGATTTCGTCCGCATCGGAAAGCCGCTCGATGCCAATCATTGCATCGTTATAACGATTCGGAAAAATGTTGTCGGGATCGTAAACGTAAGCCAAGCCGCCGCTCATGCCCGCGCCGAAGTTGCGCCCAGTGCTGCCGAGCACTATGACGGAACCGCCGGTCATGTATTCGCAGCCGTGATCGCCCACGCCTTCCACTACTGCAACGCCGCCGGAGTTACGCACGCAAAAACGTTCGCCAGCACGTCCGGCGGCGAACAATTTGCCGCCGGTGGCACCATACATAATGGTGTTGCCGAGAATGGTATTATCGGCCCAAACGAATTTACATTTCTCGGGCGGTCGCACGATGATTTCGCCGCCGTTCATTCCTTTACCGACATAATCGTTGGCTTCACCAATCAAACGGAGACGAATGCCTTTGGCGAGAAATGCGCCGAAGCTTTGGCCCGCGCTGCCTTTGCAGGTGATGTCAATCGCACCGGGTTCAAGTCCCTTGTCTCCCACTGTGTAACCGATATGACCGGAAGTACGGGTGCCGATGTTGCGGTGCGTGTTGTTGATTTCGTAAGTCAGCTTGGCGGTGCCTTTGCCATTCAAGGCAGCTTTGGCATCGTGCATGATGCGGTCATCGAGAGAGCTGTCACCGAAGCGTTCGTTGCGTTCGCGGGTGTGGATGCGAGTAGCGGTGCCGCTGGGGTCCACTTGATACAGCAGTTTGCTTAAATCGAGGCTGGCGATTTTGGCGCGCATTTCTTCCGGGAAGTCGGTTATGGGACGGCGTTCCAATAAATCAGTGCGGCCAATGATTTCGTTCAGGTAACGGAAGCCAAGGCTGGCCAGGATTTCGCGCACTTCCTGCGCCACGCCATTGAAGAAGGCGACGACGTTCTCGGGTTTGCCGCGGAATTTCAGGCGCAGCTCTTCTTTTTGCGTCGCCACGCCGACGGGACAGGTATTCAGATGACACACGCGGAACATGGCACAACCGGCGGCGATCAAGGCGGCGGTACCGAAATTAAATTCCTCCGCGCCAAGGAGCGCAGCCATCACGATATCGCGACCGGTTTTCATGCCGCCGTCGGTGCGGAGAACGATGCGCGAACGCAGGTCGTTCAGCATGAGCGTTTGGTGGGCTTCAGCCACGCCAAATTCAAAGGGGCCACCAGCGTGTTTGATGGAACTTAATGGCGAAGCTCCGGTGCCTCCGTCATGACCGCTGATTAAGACGACATCTGCATAGGCTTTGGCGACGCCCGCTGCGATGGTTCCGACGCCGGACTCAGAGACGAGCTTCACACAGACTTTGGCGCGCGGATTAACTTGCTTGAGATCGTAGATCAACTGCGCGAGATCTTCGATGCTGTAAATGTCATGGTGCGGCGGCGGTGAAATCAATGGCACGCCTGGGACGCTGTGGCGCAGGCGGGCAATCATGGCTGAGACTTTATGGCCGGGCAATTGACCACCTTCACCGGGTTTGGAGCCTTGGGCCATTTTAATTTCCAACTCGGTCGCACTCGCCAAGTATTCCGGCGTGACGCCAAAGCGACCGGAGGCGACTTGCTTGATCGCAGAGTTGGGGTTCTCGCCATTGGGTCGCACGGCAAAGCGCGCGGAATCTTCGCCGCCTTCGCCGGAGTTAGATTTTCCGCCGATGCTGTTCATGGCGATGGCCAGGCATTCGTGTGCTTCAGGTGACAATGCGCCCAGGCTCATGCCAGCGGTGGTGAAGCGACTGCGGATATTTTCCACGGGTTCGACTTCTTCCAACGGCACGGTTGCGCCTGATTTGAAACGGAGCAGATCACGCGGAGCAACTGGTTCGCGCTTTTCCACGGTTTCCATGAACTTGAGAAACTCTTCCCGTTTGCCGCTCTTGATGAAGCGATGCAAGGTCATGACCACCTGCGGATTATAAGCGTGAAATTCTCCGCGTCCCCCTTTGGCGACGCGATAGTTGCCGCCATCGTCAAGAAAAGCGGATTCGGGACTGCCGTAAGCCTGCTGATGGCGACGCAAGGCGTCATCGGCGATTTGCTCGAGCGAGATGCCGCCGATTTGCGAAGTAGTGCCGAAGAAGCAACGATCGATGACTTCCGGCGAAAGACCGATGGCTTCGAAGAGTTGGCCGCCGCGATAACTGGCGATGGTTGAGATGCCCATCTTGGACATGATTTTCAACATGCCGCTTTCAATAGCTCCGCGAAAATTGGTGATGGCCTTGTCCAAGGAGATGTCGCCGTATTCGCCGCTCTCGACGGATTGCCGGATGGTATCGATGGCGATGTAGGGATTTACCGCTGAGGCGCCGTAGGCCACGAGGCAGGCAAAATGATGGACGTCACGAGCAGCACCGGATTCGCAAATCAATGAGATGCGCATGCGTTTACCTTCCCGGATTAAATGATGATGCACGGCACCCACGGCGAGCAGCATGGGAATGGGGACCTTACCAACCTCGGTAAAGCGGTCACTCAAGACGAGGATGGTTTTGCCAGCGTCCACGGCTTGTGACGCAATTTGGCAGATTGAGTCGAGCGCGTCGGACAAATCAGATGCGCCTTTTTCCGCGCTGAAATGACAGAAGACGGTTTCACTTTGGAAGTCGGGGTCCTGGACGTTTTCCAAAGCCTTCAATTCGTAATCGAGCAGAAAGGGACTGTCGAAACGCATGAGCTTGGCATGCCCGGCACTTTCTTCCAGCCAGGAAGGGCGCGCGCCGAGATAAGTGGAGAGCGACATCACGATTTTTTCGCGGATACTATCA
Organism: Pedosphaera sp.; assembly: GCA_028293285.1. Taxonomy (GTDB): domain Bacteria; phylum Verrucomicrobiota; class Verrucomicrobiia; order Limisphaerales; family Pedosphaeraceae; genus Pedosphaera. The sequence goes on along the minus strand of JAQGPC010000096.1, from coordinate 8,456 downwards.
ATGGGCGGGTTGGTGACCTGCGCGAACAGTTGCTTGAAATAATCGTAGAGGAGGCGCGGGCGTTTGGAGAGGACGGCCAGCGGCGTGTCGTCGCCCATAGAGCCGACCGGCTCGTTGCCGGTGGTGGCCATCGGTTTTAGAATCTCGCGTAATTCCTCGTGGTCCCAGCCGAAAATAATTTGCTGCAACGTGAGGTCGAGGATGTTGACGGGACTGTGATTCACGCCGAAAGGCTTGGCATGTTCGCTTAGCAGGAAAATGTTTTTCTTGCACCATTCCGTGTACGGTTGAAGACCAGCGGCGTGGGCTTTGACTTCGTCGTTGTCGAGAAGTTTGCCTTCCTTGGTATCAATCGCGATAATTTTGCCGGGGCCAAGCCGACCTTTTTGAACAACATCCTTCTCGTCGAGGTGAACGATGCCGGCTTCGCTGCCCATCACCATTAGGCCATCTTCGTAAATTTTGTAACGCGCGGGGCGAAGGCCATTGCGGTCAAGGGTCGCACCGACGTAGCGGCCATCGCTGAATACGACGGCGGCGGGACCATCCCACGGTTCGTTCAAGCAGGAGTGAAAGCGATAGAAGCTTTTCAACTCGGGCTTCATGTCGGTCATTTTTTCCCAAGCTTCGGGTGCCAGCATCAGAACGCTGTGAAGAATATCGCGACCGCTGAGTTCAAGGACTTCAAGCGCATTATCCAAGGCTGCGGAGTCGGAACCGCCGGGCTGGATAATGGGTTTAAGCAGTTCCACCTGTTCCTTCCAAATCTTCGAGGTTAATTCCTGCTCGCGGGCGCGGGTCCAATTTTTGTTGCCGAGGAGCGTGTTGATCTCGCCGTTATGAGCGAGCGTGCGGAAGGGATGGGCGAGTTGCCAGTTCGGGAATGTGTTAGTGGAATAGCGTTGATGAAAGATAGCCAACGCAGTGATGAACAGCGGGTCTTTTAAATCCGGATAAAAGCCCGGCAACTGCGGCGCGTTGAACAAGCCTTTGTAAACAATCGTGCGGCTGGAAAAGGACGGGATGTAAAAGCCGGTGATCTTCTCTTCCAAGGCGCGGCGTTCGGCGACCTTGCGCGCGAGGAGCAGACGGCGTTCATATTCCATTTCGCTCCAACCTTGCGTGCGGCCGAGGAGAATTTGTTGCATCTCCGGCATGGTGTTGCGCGCCTTGTCGCCGAGACAATTCGGATAGGTGGGGACGACCCGCCAGCCGAAGTTATGAATGCCGAATTGCGCTACAGCTTCATCGACGATGCGCTGGCTGTTGCTGACGGCATATTTATTGCCATGTGGCATGAAGATAAAACCGACGGCGAGGTCAGCATCGTGCATAAGCTTGCCGCCGAGTTTTTCCACTTCGCGGCGAAAGAAGGCATGTGGCAACTGGGTCAATACACCCGCGCCGTCGCCGGTCTTGGCATCGGCGTCCAGTGCGCCGCGATGCGCCAGATTGCATAAGGCCTGGATGGCATATTCCACGATGCGATGTTCACGCTTGCCATTGGTGTTGGCGACAAAGCCGACGCCGCAGGCATCGTGTTCAAACTTGGGATCGTAAAGTGAGTTGGAAATGTTCGAGTGCATTTTATCCATCTTCAAGTGTGTCCAACTTAACAGAGAAGACAGTTTCTGCAAAAAGCATTTTGACCGGTAAATCGTCCTTATCGCGTTGGGATATCGTCAGTTGGGGAATCAGCTCCCCCGATTGCGGGACAAGGGTGTATTTATGTATTTGTTCCCAACACTGGTTCCAGATAGGCTTTGCCATTGGCCAAGAGAAATTATTCACTACTTAAATGGCAGGTGTTCATTCCATGCTTTAATGACCGCTTTTTCTTGACTGGTAAATCGCAAATAAGTAACCCATTTGCCACTTAGATTATGAAGGCTCTTACAATCATTGACCGACTGATTTGTCTCTCCGCAGTCGCAATTACCTCTTTAACTCCTTTTACGTCCACGGCCTCAGAAAACATTCCTCAGAAGCCGTTCGGCCAGTTCACCTGGCTGCCCACACCGAATCAATGGATTGTGACTCCCTGGTATCAATACACCGATATTCAAGACATCTGGCGCGGCACCCGTCACGAAAACGTCAGCGTGGGTGACAAGCACGGGTTCGATCAAAACGATGGACTGGCGCTCATCGAATATGGCATTAAAAAAGATTGGGCGGCCGACCTCCAATTGGGTTACACCAGTTTGGCAACCCGGTCTTTTAGCACGCCCCCCGGTACAGTCCGGAGCACCAGTGGACTCATGGATGTGACGTTCGGTTTGCGTTGGCAGGTGCTCAACGAAAATGATTGTGACTGCGGCTGGAGGCCAACGGTCACCCTACGCGCTGGCGGCATTTACCGTGGAACTTACGATCACGACTTTCCTTTGGCACCCGGCAATGGCTCCGTGGGAATTGAGCCTTCCGTCCTGATCACGAAAAGCTTTGGATGGCAGGGCTTCGGCATGTATGGGAACCTTGGTTATCGGAATCTCCGAAGTGGCGGGAATGATCAGGTTTTTGGCAGTGTCGGTTTCAACCAGGCTTATAAAGGTTTTACTTTCAGCGCCGGGTATCGCCATCAACAAAATACCGCCGGCTCAGACATTGGCGGGGTTGGAAACACCATCATTTACTCCTCCAACGTCAAGGAAATCAATCAGCTTGCGGATGTGGGCGTTGGGTATACTGATCGCCGCCATCATCATTATCAGTTCTATCTGGAAAAGAGCATTTCCGGACGTAACACTGGCGACAAGGAGACTTATGGCATTTATGCCAGCTTCCCGATTGGCGGGAAATAGGGTTTATTTAAATAGGTTTTAACTTCAAACCGGCATTCGATGGATGCCGGTTTATTGTTAAATACTCACGAGAGAAAGACAACCATCCATCCCGATGAGGCCAGGATGGGCGCATATTGACTAAAAATCTCAGCTACTGTTTAAGACGGTAGAATCGAGGGCCAACAATCGCAGCGGTATCGATCACGGAGACATCATAGCCATTACCGGAAATGGTGCTGCCGGACAACAGTGCCCAACTGTTCGGAGCCAGATCAGGAGAATATTCGACGGCATATTGTTGACCAAAAAAGGTGTGAAAATTTACGGTCCGATTCTGATTGGTAACTTCAACACAGTTGATTTCCAACGGAGCAGTTATACAGGTGCTACCGTAATAGCCTCCAGCAACGGCTACGACATTGCTCAAGCTGGCAGACACGTTGGCTGCGGTTGGCTCTCCCCAGGCGACAACCTTGCCATTACTCTTCAGCGCCACGCTGTGGTACCCCCCGGCAGCGATAGCCACGACATTGCTCAAGCCGGACGGCACAGTGGCTTCACCATAATCGTTCATTCCCCAAGCGACCACGGTCCCATCACGTTTAAGAGCCATGCTATGATAACCTCCGGCTGAGACGGCCACGACATTGGTCAGGCCAGGGGGAATGTTGACCTGACCCATGTAGTTGAATCCCCAGCCCACCACGGTCCCATCACTTTTCAGAGCCAAACTGTGATAAGCTCCCGCCGCAATCGCGATGACGTTATTCAAACCGGGAGGCACGCTGGTTTGTCCCCAGTAATTATTTTTGGTCCAGCCGAATACCGTGCCATTCTGCTTGAGTATCAGGCTGAATCCACCGGCCTCAGAACCGCCCGCAGCGATGGCGATAACATTGTTGCTTACTCCAGGAGCAGTCGGCAACCCTCCCCAAGAAAGCACGGTGCCATCTTTTTTCAAGACCATGCTGTGTTCTTCTCCCACGGCAACCGCCACGACATTATTCAAACCAGCAGGCACATTGGTCTGGCCCTTTGAATTGTCACCCCGGCAGATAACCGTCCCATCGCGCCTGAGAATGATGCTGCCACTTTGAGCAGCGATGGCAACGGCGTCAGTTACTCCAGGAACCACATTCCCCGCCAAGGAGGAAACCTGCCCCATCGTTGTGCCTGCGCTGACCATCTGATTGGAAACGAGCAAACAAATCAACACGAGGAATGGGTATTTGATGGCCAAGCCTCCGGATTTTAAACTTTTGTACAGTGCCCTTACCTGATTCAGATTCATGATTCCTTTGGTATGGGCAATTTAGACTGTCTATGTAGTCATGCAAGGTAAATTAATGAATTGTCGCCTTATTCAGATGTCCCGGCGGAACTGGTTTTAAAGGGAAGCATGGGACAATTCGGGGACGCTTAAGAAACAAAACGGGTCAAGAGATTAAGATCAGGATTAGGAGTAAGATTAAGAGGGAAAATGTCAGTTAGTGCGCGTGGATTAACTGTTTGGGGAAGGGAACGGTTTCGACGTGGCCGCTGCCGGAGAAGACCATTACGATTTGAACGTCAGTGATGTGATGTTCCACGGCGTAGGCGATGGCTTTTTCCGAAAATTTGAAATTGAATGCTTCCTTGATGCTCTCCGTCCAGGCATCGAGTGTCTTGAAGTAAAGTCCGGTTCGCGTATCCTGCAGAAATATTTTCATATTCAGCCGTTGGTTGAATCCAATGTACTGGAATATGACTTCTACTCAATGGGCTGTTCGCCCCAGTTATGAGTTACGGCTGCAATTGCTTCATCTGCCATTCGACGAGATTGCGCACCATTTGGACTTCGCTCTGGGATAAGCCGGTCTTTTTCAAATCGACGGAAAAGGCAGTGAACCAAACTTCTCCGGCGGGTTGATACTTCATCTCGCTGGTAATGCGTTTCTGCATGTCTTCCATGTGACCGGTACCGTAGAAAACAGCGATGGAGCCGCGACGCGGAACGATTTTGAGTTCGGTCTTCAAATCTTCCACGACGTTTTGGTTGCGGGCGTCGATGAGAATCTTGATGAGTTGCTTTAAGTCGGGGGTCACGCCGCGCATTTCGGAGAATTCGCCTTTGAGCCGGCCCAAGGTTTCGATCAGGGTGAGCTTGGCCATGGCTTGCAGCTTGGGATTGGAGCCGATGAATTGCATGCCCAGCTTCATGATGGAACCGAGCAGGGAACTTTCATCCATGATCTGCATGAGGTAGCTAAAGGAGGGATTGGCCGGACTGCTCCCCTGCCCTGCGGGTGGTGCGGGCGTATTCTTTTCCACACCGGCCATCAGGTTTTGAATTTCTTGAATGGAGAGGTCGCTGTTCAGGAAATTGGTGCGGTCGTAATCAATCGCGTCCAATTGGAAGACAAGCCCGAGAGACTTGGCCATGGTCGCTTGCATGGAGGGGCCTTCGCTTGCATGGCTTTCATGAGATGCAAGGGGTTCAGGTTCGACTTCGGAGTCAGAGTTAGTCGGGGCTTTCCCGGGTTTTTTCACGTGCCGCTTGTGCGCCCCGGCATTCACGCCTTCATATAAGACGAGGGTTTGAGCGTTGAGATGTTTTTGTAAGTCCTGATAGTAACTCGGCTCGCCAATGTGCGAGGTACCAACGAGCCAGATCACCGGTCCATGGCGTCCAGTGGGAACGAGTTTGCGGACGGCAATCTGCAACTGGATGGTGTTGGTATCTGGATTGGCAATGCGTGTGTAAGGGGCGGGTTGAACTATCGGAGCATTGGTGGTGGGAGTTACTTTGGTTTGACCATCTTTATGTGGAGTGCGACAGCCAGTCAGACCGAGAGCAAAGGCTAAACCCAAAGTTAAACAACGCATAATCGTGTTGTGCCGCAGCTTGATGAAACCGAAGATGTTACGCATTGATTTTCTCCCCGCATCAGATTGCAATTTCGACATTCGCACGAGTTTAGGCCACGGAACGGGGTTATGTCACCTGCAAAGACTAACACCAGTAGTTGGACCAAGTTGTTATTCACATTACCAGACACATACATCACACAAACATGTAAGTGGTCAAATGGCGGGCAATGTGATTGAGTGAAGGCAATTCCATCGGCCCATGCCCAGACGCAAACTATCTTTTGCCGCGCCTCAACAAGATAAACCGCCTGTTTATCAGTCAGCCATCGACATGTTATATCAGCGCAAAAATCCTCCCTTTCGAGCAGAAAATACCAACCGCAACCAAAGTGCAAGAAACCAACACAATGAAAAGACAATCTCTCCCGCGCAATGGCGTTAAAAATCTCCTGACCTCCGCTTTGCTTGCGGTCGGCGCTCTCGCCGCCGCTCCCACGACTCAGGCGCAACCGGATTACGGCCCCGCCATTTGGAACCAGGCCTATCCCGGTCATTGGTATACCAGCGGCAATGGCCACAAGTTCGTGGTCATCCATGACATGGAAGGTTATTACCTTTCCACCATTTCCTACTTCAAGCAGTCGGGCACCTCGGCCAGCGTTAACTATTGCGTGAATGGCCTGAAGGACAACTCCAGTGATGCGCCCGCCGGCGAAATCACGCAGATGGTGCGCGAAGCGTATTATGCGTGGCATGTCGGTTGTTGGAATACGTGGATGTTCGGCACCGAGCATGAAGGCTTCGTCAGTAATCCCGCCTGGTACACGGAACAGATGTATCAAGCTTCCGCGAGTTTGCAGTCGCATCTTTGCGCGGTAGCGGGCATCCCGAAAGATCGCAATCATATTATTGGGCATAATGCTTGGCAGAGTCAGTCTTGGAAGAATTGGATGGCAGGCAATTTTCCGTCGATCAATACGAGTTGCAATACTCACACTGATCCGGGTGCGAATTGGGATTGGGCGCATTTCATGGCGTTGATTAATCCGGCCACGGGTCTGCATAACCGCATCGGCATTGCCCGCACGGCCACCGGCAACGGTTACTGGATCGGGGCTTCGGATGGCGGCGTGTTCTCGTTTGGCGATGCCACGTTCTATGGTTCCATGGGTGGACATCCTTTGAACTCTCCGGTGGTTGGTATTTGCGCGCGGCCGCAGGGCGATGGTTATTGGCTGGTCGCGGCGGATGGAGGCATCTTTACTTTTGGCGCGGCACCGTTCCAAGGTTCCATGGGTGGTCAACCGCTGAATCAACCGATTGTGGGCATGGCCTGCACGGCGGATGGCTCCGGATACTGGCTGGTGGCAAAAGATGGCGGCATCTTTTCCTTCAATGCACCGTTTCGTGGTTCACTTGGCGGCCAAGGTTACACGGACGTTATCGGCATGGGCACTTCCTTTAACAATAATGGCTATTGGTTGGTGCGGGCCACGGGTTCCATCTATTCGTACGGAGCAAATTATTATGGGGGTGGCGAGGCAGGCAACAGCGTCCGAGCCATTTGTCCCAACAGCAATGGCACTGGTTATTGGCAGGTCAAAAACAATGGCAACATCTTTTCCTACGGCAGCGTGGCGTATGCTGGCGGGGCCAATCAATTGACCTTCGTCGGGATGGCCCGTGGTCCTTCGAATAGTGGTTATTGGCTGGTGAAGGATGACGGCGCAGTCTTCTCCTTCGGCGATGCCGTGTATAAGGGTGGAGCGAACTTTTAATCAGATAAAGACCTAAACGAGCAGAGCGGGAAACCAATGGTTTCCCGCTTTTTCGTGTACTGGAATTATCGAAGTGACTCTGTTAAATTGGCTCATGGCTTATTCCCGTGATATCCGTCGCCGCCTCGCTGGCATGGTGTTTCTAACCATTGCCGCCGGGATGCTTATTGTCGGGCAAACGGTATTGAAGCCGCATTTGCAACAGGCCAACTTTATCTTTTATTGGATGGTTTGTTTTCTATTTACCGGCCTGACTTTGGTGGTGGCACTTTTGGATTTGCGATCGATTCGCCGTCGTTCCCAGGACGAACAGAAAAGGCTCATCAAGAGCACCTTGCTGGATGTGGTGGAAGACGAGAATGGTGGAGTTTCTGCGGATGAGAATAACAAGTGATTTAGAATTGATTTTTGGAGCTTTTAGTCCATCCTAAGACGAGTGAGTAACTTATGAGTTCCGCTGCCGCACCCAAAATACCCGACAAGCTCTCGGAGTCTCAAAAGGTGGCTTTGGTCAATCTGCTTTCGGATGAGGACCCTTCCATTTACCAGATCGTGCGTGAAAGAATTCTTTCCTGCGGTCATGAGGCAATCGATTGGATGCGCCCGCACACGTTGAGTCCTGATCCTGCTTTGCGTCGTCGGGCACAGGAGATCATTCAACATTTTGCCCGCCAGACGGCGGATGATCGGTTTCTGACCTTCTGCCTGAAGGAAGCGGATGATTTGAATCTGGAACACGGCGCATGGCTGCTCGCTCAAACACTGTATCCAGAAATCAACCTGGAAGCGTATCAAGCTCTCTTCGATAGTTACGCGGGTGAGCTGCGGGAACGGATTGATCCACGCGCCGAAGCTGAACACGTCATAGGCGCTTTCAATGAGTATATTTTCGATGTGCTCCGTTTCACGGGCAATGAGCAGAATTATTACGATCCGGAAAACAGCTATTTAAATCGCGTGGTGGATCGCCGCACGGGCAATCCAATTAACCTGTGCCTGATTTATCTTTTGCTTGCGCGGCGGCTGCGATTGCCCATCACTG
>JAQGPC010000203.1 GCA_028293285.1 Pedosphaera sp. | reverse complement strand
ACTCCCTTTTGGCTGATAAACTCATGTTCAAGGCTTCGGTAACCATGAATATGAGTCAACGTATCGGCAGACACCTCGTCCACCTCCCAGCCCCGGTAACATTTAATGTGAGTCAACTCGGGGGCGCGATATGATCTCAAAAAAGTGTTGCTTTCCAATTATGCCTTGGATATTCTCACAAAAGTTGCAGCGTTTTGGCTAGGAATGCTTATGGCGCGCAACCCTCGATTAGAATAAGCGGTTTGTGTCGGAGTGAGCTAATTGTTGCTTGCCCGAAAGTCCTCTAATCGCAGCGAAACCGCAAAAGGAAAAAATGACTAGTTCACAAACTAGTATAGTAAGTAGCGACAACACGGTTCAACTTCCCGTTCACCCTGACCAAGTCCGTGTCTTGGTTGACCCCATCGAACCAAAATCAAAATCAAGGGCCATACTTTGTGTGCCGGTGAGTATCGTCTTTGACAGCGGACTTCGTGATTGGTTGGAGGCGAACGTTCGTGATCAAAAAATGGGCTCGGTCATTGCAAAAGGCATAATCCGTACGCTTGATGAACGCCCTGACAACATGCATCCACTTAATCGTGGAATAACAGTTTTATCGAATGGTTTCCGATATGACTCGCACGCAAAAATGTTCACCATCCTCCTGCGCGATCCCAAGAAGCACGGCGTCATTGATGGTGGTCACACATTCCGAGCTATCGAGCAGGTCCTTCAAAAGCGCAAGGACGCAGGAGTCGAAGCCCCCAATGCTTATGTGAACGTCGAAGTGCTCGCTGGATACGACGACATCGCGTCTGATATCATATCAGCCCGAAACTCTGTTGCTGCTGTTAGAGATTCTGCGATCTACAACCTGGAGGGCATTTTTCAGGATTTGAAATCAAGCCTTCGCAAAGCAAAGGTGGAAGACCTTGTAGCATTTCGGCAGAACGAGCAGAACGAAAATAAGCCTCTGTCTGTAGAGGAAGTTCTGGCGGTGTGTACTTTGTTTCATCCTTTGTTTGCAGATGGAACATCCCACCCCATGAAGGCTTACACTTCTCGCGCCAGCTGTGTCGAAATCTATGCCGATGAGTGGCAAAAGGCACACGCTAAAACCAATTCTGACCCCACGTTATGGCGGAAAGGCTTCGGCAAAATAATCCATCTCGCACCAGATTTCCTTCGCCTTTGCGAAGAGATTGAAATTGAAGCAGATGAAGCACGCCGGAGAATCGGTGGTCTTCAGGCCTTAAAATCCGGTGACGATAAGGAAAATGGCACACGGGATGGAAAATCTCGTGGGCGAGCAATGAAAGAGTTGTCGGGACCTCGCGAGTTGGTAGTTACCGGCAAATCAGTGCAGTCGGGTTGGCCTACCGGCTACCTATACCCAATAGTCGCTGCTATGCGCCCACTTATTGATTATTCTGGCGAAGTTGCTAAGTGGAAAGTACCAGATCCGATGAAGGTTTTTTGCGGCACAAGCAATGAATTAGTAAAAACGCTGCTCGCGTACGCCGAAGAATATGGCAGAAAGCCGAATGCTGTCGGCAAGAGCCAGTTGTGCTGGAAAAGCCTTTATGACACCGTCGAAGTGGGTCTTCTGCGGGCTCAAGCAAACAAACAGTAACCTGCATTCGCGAAGCACCCTTACTACATATGAGTGAGGGTGCTTCTTAGTTGCCAGTCGTGCGCGGACACATTCGCGTCACAGAAACGCATCGTCGATCAAATATCCACGACAAAAATACTTCTGACCTGCAATTCAATTGCGGCTGCGAAGAAACGGGGAAGAGCTTCAACTTTTTCAAAGTTGTGGGATTTTTTGATTGGTCACCCAGGGTTGTCCCGAAGGCTTTCGGGGCAACCGCTGGGCTGCACGATTCCATCCCTACAGGATGGGTCCGGAGTTGGTCTTTCCAGAAGGATGACAATAGGCGTATAGGCTGGTGGGCAGTTGCCCGAGCAACGCGGACGAAATGCAGCCTGCTTTGTGCCCGTCTGAAAGGACCGTCTCAAATATACGCGTCTTCGCTCCCCGTATCCTGCTTGTTCTGCTTGTTCCGCTTTTCCCGTTCAATTTTTCGATTGGGGTCAACCTCGTCCCAGAATGTCCCTGAAAAATCGCAGATCAATTTCAGTTCCCTGCGGGTGAAGCCAACGAGCGCGCCGTGCCCGGCGTTTTTCAATCGCTCGGCCAAAATTTGTATCTCGTCAATTGGGACAACCATAACCTCTGTCCAATGTCTCAGTTTCCAAGACAAATGAACATCCAAAACAGCGGCGATTTTGGTGCTGTGAGGTGGTGTCGGAGCAACGGGGAAGTGCTGCAACTTTTTCAAAGTTGCGGGATTTTATGACTGTTTACCCAGGGTAGCTCGGGTGCCTCGCAACCGCTGGGCTGAATGATTTCATCCCTTCAGGATGGGTCCGAATTTCCGGTTTCACCATCTGGTGCTATTATTGAGGTGACCTTTGGAGTTCAGAACAAATCGGCACTGGAACTGCTGGATGGTCTTGGCTTGTTCCGGCGGGCCGGATTTTATAACAATCTGCCGGGACGCGGCTTGAGTCTAAATCAAATGGGAAAACTTGCTCTGAGATGCTTTGGAGTCGGTGATGGCTGGCCTTGTGCCGACCGGAATCATGCCTCGTTTTTATACCGTTTTGACCAAGTGTCCATTTTGGTGGACTGCGGCGAGCCCGTCAGCAGCAGTTACAAAGCGAGCGGGCTGCCTTACGATGCCATCGACCGCATCTTCATCTCCCACCTCCATTTCGATCACATCGCCGGATTTTTCATGCTGATGCAGGGGTTTTGGCTGGAGCAGAGGAAAAAGACGCTGCCGGTCCATCTGCCGGCGGCGGGCATTAAGCCGTTCGGCCAATTGCTAAACGCGGCGATGGTCTTCAAGGAATTGCTGCAATTCCGCCTACGGTTTGAGGGCCTGAGGGCCGGCAAAGCGGTGGTGACGCGCGGGGTTCGCGTGGTTCCGTATCGGTCAAGCCATCTGGCGCAATTGAAGAAGGCGTTTCAGAAGAAATATCCGCAACGATTCGATTCCTTTTCCTTTCTGATTGAGGCGGGGCGGGTTCGCATTGGTCATAGCGCGGACCTTGGCCGGCCGGAGGACCTGGAGCCGTTGCTCAAGAAGCCGCTGGATTTGCTGGTTTGTGAACTGGCACATTTCAAGGCGGAGGATTTGTTCCGTTATTTGAAGAGGCGCGATATCAAGCGGATCGTGTTTGTGCATCTGACGCGTCCGTATTGGGAGAATTTGCAGAAAACCCGCCAGCTTGCCGCCAAAATGTTGCCGGGCATCCCCTGCTCCTTTCCGCGCGACAACGAGGAGATTACCATTTGAATCACGCCGCCGGGCCGGTCAATTCTGAACGGTTTGGGCCGGGCGCCATCAAAGGGTGTGAGTTGAACTTTGAACCTTGCAGGATGGGTTTCGAACTTTAAACTCCGCACGCGATGTCGCAGATGTTGAAATCCTCAGGTGCAATGGCCGCCGCCACGATGGCCAGCCGCATTCTTGGCATGGTGCGGGAGATGGTGTACGCCAGGTTCATGGGGGATAACTGGGTGGCCGGGGCGTTCCAGATGGCCTTCAACGTGCCGAATTTATTCCGGCGACTGCTGGGCGAAGGGGCATTGACGGCGGCATTCATTCCGTTGTTCAAGGAGAAGGAAAAGACCGATGGCGAAAAGGAGATGTGGCGCTCGGCTAACGCGGTGATTTCCGGGCTGGTGGTGGTGGCGGCAATCGTGGTGGGGCTGGGGATGCTGGGCGTTACCATCGTGTTGGAGGCAGGCCCTTTTGAAGCCAAGACGCAGTTGATGCTCCAGTTGCTGCGCATGATGTTTCCCTACGTCCTGCTGGTTTGTTTCACGGCCGTCCTGATGGGGATGCTGAATGCCCGCGGCCACTTTTTCATCCCGGCGATGGGCGCCACGGCGTTGAACGTGGTGATGATTTCGTCGGTGCTCTTCCTGGCGCCTCGCATGGGGACGAACCTCCATGAACAGGTCTTTGCGCTGGCCATCGGGGTGTTGGTGGCGGGGGTGGCGCAGGCGGCGTTCCAGATACCTTCGCTGCATCGTGATGGGTTTCGTTATCGCTGGGTTTCGCCGTGGAAAGATGAAATGGTCCGCAAGGTAGTGCGGCGAATGATCCCCAGCACCATGGGCGTGGCAGCGTTTCAGATCAATGTTTTGACGATTCAAGCC
>JAQGPC010000061.1 GCA_028293285.1 Pedosphaera sp. | reverse complement strand
ACGCGGGTGCAAGCGAGCAGGGCCGTAGCCGGAGGGGCTTCAGGCGGCAGCGCCGGGGCAGCGTAGCCGTATTGTCGTGTCGAACGCTGCGGCTGCTCGTTCACCAGTTGAATTTCGTCGAATGAGCGATGTGGGACCAATTGGTGACTTCAAACATGCGGTAGTGGGTCAGTTCGAAAACTGCGAGTGGATGGGAGACGGGAAGTAGGACAGGCGTCCCGCCTGTCTGGGAGGAACCCGGAGCGCTGAGGTGTAAACCGGATAAGTGTTGCGTATCAGCTCTGGTTACGTTCTGAGACAGGCAGGATGCCTGTCCTACCTTCTCAAAGGCGCCGCCGTACCTCTTCAGCCTGCGACGAAAATAAACAATTTCAAATTGAGCCACTACCAATCATGCGCAAGCGGTCATCCATGCAGTTAAAGCCCCTTTGCCAACAGGTATATCCAGGAAACTAAAAAATGGGCGGCAGTAAAATCGGACAGCTCCATCCCATGGTTATGATCATTCGATCCAGGCCGATGGAAGGCAAGTAATCCGTCCCGGCCAGAGTTGCCTGCACCGCTCCCGGAATTCTCCATCATTTTCCAAAAATGGATTACAGAAATGTAACCACGTTGTGACAATTAATATCTTGCAAGGATTGGTTTCGAAGCATAAGAAATCATTCCGTTCGTATCGGTGTCGGTTTGTAACAACTATAACAAACGTCAGTAACCGTATTGCAACGTAATCCCTCCATGAAATCCACTACTCAGAAGTTCCCTACCCGTAAGTTGCTTCCCTTCGTTATCAGCGCATCAGCGCTGTTCTCCACCATCCCGCAAGCGGGTGCCGCCATCGGCACCTCGCTGCAAATGCAATTGGGAAACGCCAGTGGCGCCACTGTTGATCCCAACAACCATAGTCATTACCTGATTCAACGCACGGTCGAGTCCATCGATTTCAGCGACAGTTTCGGCGAGCCCAATTGGACTAGCTGGGACTTGACCTCGAGCGACATCGGCACGAGCGGACGCTCCACCACGTTCTTCACCGATACGACCCTTCCGGCCGGCTTCTACGAAGTAAAGACCGGCGATTACACCAATTCCGGTTTTGATCGTGGCCACATGTGCCCTTCGTACGATCGCACCGATAACACGACTGATAACGATCTGGTGTTCTATATGTCCAACATCATCCCGCAGACACCGGATAACAATCAGGGCGTCTGGCAAAACTTTGAAAGCTATTGCCAGACGCTGGCGCAATCGGGCAATGAATTGCTGCTGACTTGCGGGCCGAGCAGTTTTAATGGTTCACGCATCCAACCGAGTGGCAAGGTTTCCATTCCCGGATACACGTGGAAAATCGCCGTCGTGGTGCCTTCCGGGAGCGGCAGCGCTTTGAGCCGGATTACCACGTCCACCCGTGTGATTGCCCTTAAAATTCCGAACATAGCGGGCATTCGCAGCACGCCCTGGACAAATTACATTACGTCGGCCAATCAGATTCAAGCGGACACCGGTTTCACCTTCTTTACGACCTTGCCATCGAGCGTTGCTACCGTGCTGCGCGCCAAAGTGGATGGCCAGACCACTCCGCCGCCGCCGACGGGTTCGGTGGTCATCAGCCAGGTTTACGGTGGTGGTGGCAACAGCGGAGCCAGTTATAAGAATGACTTCATTGAACTTTATAATGCCGGCAGCACTACCGTCAATCTGAGCACCTACGCTGTGCAATATGCCAGTTCGACGGGCACCTCGTGGCAAGTTACTCCTCTGACTGGCTCGATCCTGCCTGGTCATTATTACCTCGTGCAGGAGGCTGCGGGCACCGGCGGGACTTTGAACCTGCCCACTCCCGAGGCGACTGGCACGATCAGCATGGCGGCTGGCAGTGGCAAGGTGGCTCTCACCAAAACGCAGACGGCCCTCACCGTTGGTAATCCGGTTGGCTCCAGCGCAGTCGTGGACTTCGTGGGTTACGGTGCGGCGGATGCCTTTGAAGGTTCCGGAGCGGCGCCCACGATCTCGGCCACCGCTTCCGACCTGCGCGCTGGTGCGGGAGCGACCGATACCAACAATAATAGTTCCGACTTCAGTGCGGGCACGGTTAATCCGCGCAATTAAGTTGCGGTTCGAAATATCAATCCGGGCTGCGCTTATCGCGTGGCCCGGATCTTTCCTTGCAGGTAATTGGCCGACATGAACCTCTCTGCTCAACGTCGAAAAATTTTCGTAGTCGTCACGTTGCTGGCGGTCATTACAGCAGCATGGTTTGGCTGGCGTCGTAATTTTTCTGCGAACAATTCAGGTCCGAGCGCGCAGACTTCCACCGTTCCTCCGCTGGTTTCGACAAGCTCGACTAACGCTCCCGCGGGCACCACGATGTCTGGCGTGGATATGAGTGCGGCGCTCGATCAAGCTCTGCGGGAAACTGACCCGCGCAAGCGTGCGGAGAATTTTGGGAGTCTGCTGACGCTTTGGTTTGAACAGAATCCTGAAGGTGCGCTGGCTTATGTGCGGAAAATGCCGCAAGGAGCGGAATATACCGAGGGGCTTTTCATTGTTTTGCAGGGGTTGGGTAAGAGCGATCCTAAACGTGCCTTGACGCTTGCGAGTGACATGGCGACGACGCGGGAACAGCAAATGATTTACAGCGCGTTGTTCGACCAAATCGCGCGTCAGGATGTGACGAGTGCTGTGAATTATCTGGAGTTGGTTCCGGCGGGCGAGAGTCGTCAGAATGCGTTGCGTGCCCTTGCTACGAGTTGGGCGGATAGTGACATGGGGGCGGCCCTGGCGTGGGCGGAACATCTTGGCGATGCTCAGGACCGAGCCATCGGATTGGAAACGGCGCTCAATATTTTGGCGAAGCAAGACCCGCAGCGTTCGATTGATTTGGCCCAACAATTTCTCAGTGGCGAGGCGTTGGATCGGATTCTTACGCTGGGATTGAAAAAGTTGGCGGTGGATGATCCGCAGGCGGCCAGTGAGGTGGTTAGCCGGATGTCGGCAGGCACGGCGCAGACTCATGCGGCGCTGGACGTGGCTCGGGCGCTGGCTGCGCAGCAACCGGAGACGGCGCTTTCGTGGATCAAGACTTTGCCCGAAGGTGAATTGCAAAAGTTGGCTTTGAATAATGTGCTCGATCTGTGGAGCCGGAAGAGTCCTACGGATGCTGCGCAATACGTGGCGCAAATGCCGAAGGGAGTTGATCAGGATGCCGCTGCCGGACATCTGGCGCAAAATTTGGCTGCGACTGATCCGCAGGCTGCGATCCGTTGGGCGCAGAATTTGGAAGGTGATTCAGCTCGCAACGCCGCGCTGGTGAGCGTTGCGTCCGGTTGGGCGCGGGAACATCCGGCGACGGCGGCGGAATGGGCGGGGACTTTGGCTACGGACAGTCCCGCCCGCGCTGAAGCCATCAAGAGTGCCCTTTCCTATTGGGTGTTGGACGATGCGCGCGCTGCCGCAGGTTTTGTAAAGGCGTTGCCGGAAACGGATCAAGCCAGCGCCATCAAAGCGGTGGCTCCGGCGTTCGCGCAAAATGATGTCACCGGCGCGCTCAATTGGGCGCAGACGCTTCCCACTACAGATGCCCGCGAATTGGCCATGCAGCAGGTCATTGATCGTTGGGCAGACAACAAGCCGGAAGAGGCCGCCCGTTGGGTATTGGCCGAACCGGAAGGCACGGCGCGCGCGGAACATCTTCGCACGGTGGCGGAAGTGTGGTTGAAAACCGATCCCACTGCGGCGCGCACTTGGTTGGCAAATGTGAATTTACCGACGGAGACTAAGGCGCGGTTGCTGGGGGAGTGAATCCGCACGCCACCGATGTAATACGAAAAGAAAAACTAGTGTCAATACTAAGGACCTCTTTATAAGACAATGAAAAGATATATTCTATTGTTTGCTATGATAAGTTTAGCTGCGCTCGGGTTTTCAGGTTGCGGGGATTCTCCGGAGTCTCTGGTAAGGAAGAAACTGTTTAGCCCCAGCCCGGACAAAGATGTCACGGCAGAGCCCTATTACAATTTTTCTCCGTTTACAAATACCGTCTGGAAAACCAAGACCAGAACGGCCATCGCAGATTTTAAAATTTATACGGGTGCTCACGCGCTCTTACTATTGCCACCTAAGGGTTTCGATCCGACAGACCCTAATTACCGTATAGTACCCAATCTCCAAGTAATTACTGTGTTGCCCCCGGGCACTCGCTTGCGCATCACACGGCTGATGGAAGATCAAGGGGCGGCGGGCAGTCTTTGGGTGGAAGCAGTTGTTGAGGACGGAACAAAGGCTCCAAAGGCTGTCTCTGTGACTCGCGATTTTTTGGCGAATATTCGGTTTGCGTCCACAGGCCCAACCACCAATACCAACTGGGATGTAAACCCTGACATGCTGGAAAAAGTGGACTCGCCTCCCCAACCATAGCACCCATATTGCCAATGAAAATGAAGCTGGAACACCTTCCTGGTTGTGTGTTGCGAGCCGAAAGGGGGTCGGTTCTGAGTAATGACACAATGGCGAACCGACCGACGGGTAGAGAGCTGCACGAAGAAAAGCATGAAAGTGTCAATACTCAGGACCGACCCCTTTACGACCCCGTTACAGTCTACCTGAACTATAATATTTCATAAGGCAGCTCCAGCAGTGATATTTGCAGGTGCTGGTGCGATTGCGCTCTATATGGGAATAGCAACAATTAACTCAATGCAAGGCGCCCCATAGTCAGCGGATTATGAATCATTGTATCATTAAATATTAAAATGAGTTTTGTCACAGATCAAAATTTCAATGACTTAATATTAAAGTGGGCACGGGATCAGTTTGCCTACGAATTACGCTCCGACTTTCAACGGGCAAGGAATTTTGATTCCTTTCTGAGCCAACGGCAGTTGGATGTATTGCTTGACCGACCAAAAGTGCAACTGGAAACCCTGGCTCACGTATTACCCTTAAACGTATTGTATAACAGTCCAACGCAGAATGAGCGCCGGAGCCTTTTACCGGCGAAAGAAAAAGAGGCGGTTGAGAAATTGCGCATGGATTATGATAACGATTATAAAAAGTATTGGTCTCAACATGTTCGCAATCTGGCTCGAAAAGATGATGCAGAGGTGAAGGCGGAGTTTAAAATTGCCAGCCGCAATGGAAAGAACATGCTCAAGCGGCTTGCCAAGCAGTTAAATTGCGAAGCAGCAAGCGCTGCTCCCGGGGAATGGGGCTTAATCTTTTATAAAAGCCATTTGAGAATAGCGGTATCATTGGAATTGGGGCGAAATATGGAGTTGGCGTATCGTATATCCGTCTCAGATAAACTATCTTTTCAACGCTTTTGCTTTCGTGCCAGTTACTTCGGTGTGTTGGGCATTGGCTCGGGTGCGTGGAAAGTTGACACTGCGAACCAGCTGCCAGAAAAACTCTCACAGGCGAGCGAATTTGCCCTTTGGCATGAAAAGGAGTATGAGAAAATCATTGATCAAATTATTGCAACCTGATGACAACTTCTTCGAAAAGGGGTCACCCATTAGGGCGGATGTCAACCGGCAAAAGAGTTAGCGTTCCCAAAGGCTGTTTCGTTTCCTGGGTTAATTCATTACTGTCCGAGAGTTCACTCTGCCCCGCACGATTCGAACCCGTCATTTCGTCTATTGATTGCGGATTCGCCGCGCACGGCGATCCGTTCAGTCACCCATCTGGTTCTTAAAGGGGTCGGTTCTGAGTAATGACACAATGGCGAACCGACCGACGGGTAGAGAGCTGCACGAAGAAAAGCATGAAAGTGTCAATACTCAGGACCGACCCCTTTAAGCGGAGGGACATGGTGGGGAATCTCCCGCAATTGCGGTTTGGTAAAACTTGGATTTTATTATTGAACCTGGACAGCCATCGTAAAAGGCCGTTACCGGGACATATGAATATAATTCACAAGGAGCCATTTACACACAAAGGCAAAACCTATGAAATTCGAGTCTTCTCGGATGGCCATAACATGACCACTCAGGCGTTTATAGGAGATAAAGTTGCCAACGGCTATTCTCATTCAATCACATTCCCTACGGCGTTCGGCTTGAAGCACCAAACAGGCTTGGAACCGATGGAAGATCTAATCATGCTTGCGAGGGAGGACATTGAGGAGGAAAAATGGGAAAAGCTCATCAAGACTTGTAGAGAGGAGTCGAAACGCGAGAAGAGGCCTCGCAAAGAATAATGTTTTGGTTGCCCGAAGCCCTTTAAGGTGTAGCAACTGCGCTGCGAGGGAAGGCCAAGTCAGAATGATGTAAAGGGTGCGCTCAATTGGGCACAGACACTTCCCACCGCAGATAACCGCGAATTGGCCTTGCACCAGGTCATTGATCGTTGGGCAGACAACAAGCCGGAAGAGGCCGCCCGTTGGGTATTGGCAGAACCGGAAGGCACGGCGCGCACGGAACATCTTCGCACGGTGGCGGAAGTGTGGTTGAAAACCGATCCCACTGCGGCGCGCACTTGGTTGGCAAATGTGAATTTACCGACGGAGACTAAGGCGCGGTTGCTGGGGCAGTGAATCCGCACGCCACCGGTGTAATACGAAAAGAAAAACCAGTGTAAATATTAGGGGCCGCCCTCTTTACTTTACGTGGACGCTTGACCACCTTGGGCGAGTCGGCTGACAATCCCGCATGACCAAAAAGAAAGACAATTTGGCTAAGAAAATTACTAGTTTTTCCGACAACGCCATTTGGACAACATATCCCCTGACAGTCAAATGGCTACAAGAGCAAAGAAAAACAATGGAATCTTTTGATATTGAGTCCATCGAATTACATCGAGGCGTCAATGCTACTATAATCTTGCTTTCTGCCGCGTGCCTTGAGGGTTTTTTGGTTGACTGCTTAAAATCGTATGTAGCTAACAATAGGTTTGCCGCAAGAGACACATTTGAGGGCAGATTAGACCATGACTTTCTAAACAGAATTTCGACAGCCACTTTTAACGACTTTCCAGACTTGTTCCGCTTAACACTTGGCAATCCTCTTTCGGCACTTATCTCGGATACGGATTTGATTGAAGGCATCAGAACCTTAATTAATTTCCGCAATGGGATAGCCCACGCCCGTTCCGTTATACATCAGAGCTCTATCGTTGAACCAGAGGGCGACGAAGATTACGAAATAGAACATCAGTATCACGATGTTCACAAATACCTTGAAGGCAAAAACCTGATATATGGCCAACAAAATTTATTTAGTGATAAAATTGCAGACCACTTCGCAAGTCTCATAAAGTCATACATTGACGCGGTTCTGCCATTAATCCCTACATCACAAACAATGGAATTAAACATGAATGTGTCACTTGCATATCCAGCGAACAAAACTAAACAAGTGACTAAGTGAACAACGACGCAGATAGCAATCAGCACTACATTACCAAATCGTTCGTCAGAGAAAGGTTTGGGAATAATGGTTTGGTTCAGAAATATTATGTTCAGTGGAACTCATGGAAATCTAATGCTTCCCCGCAATTTGTGTTTTCTGCCGATGGATATACACAACTCTTAGTCAAAGGAGAGCCAGTTGACAACAGCTTGGAAGACTTGTTTAACAAAGTGGAAAATAAGTTGTGGCGTCTGTATCCCGTTCTGGATGCCGCCGCAGAAACTGAAGTCACACCAGTTTCAGAAGACAATTATAATACCCTTTGCGAATATTGCGCCTATCTTTGGCATCTTTCCCCATTCGCTAAGGCTAAGGCTCCCGCTGATTATGTAATGCAATTGAACGAGGACTTAAAGCGAGGGCATGTAAAAAACCTCCAAGCTTTGGGGATGACAGAGCGAGACATAGCCACAATGCAAAAGCTACATGCTGAAGGCTGGAAGTTCATTCTTTCTGGGGACAATCATCTACAATTCGTGTTTCGTATTCAAACGATGCGAAACGTGTTGTTCACGGCCCTAAAGTTTCGTCGCCATGTCAAATGGACTGTTTGGAACTCACCGATTGGATTGCCAATCTCAGATATTGCCCTGATTGACTTTCCAGAAAAGATTGACAATGCGGGGTTATACATTTTGCCAATATCGCCGCATCGCGTGCTTATCGGTAAATTCGAATATGGCATGCAGCTGAGTCATACTAATGACACAGTCTTATACGGAAATACATTATCCCAAGATTCCGCCGAACGTGTTCTCGACATAATATGCCGCTCGGCCATTAGGGCCGTCGCGTGCAAAAAGAGAATTGATATTGAAGCTTCCCGTAAGCGAGCGGACAGAAATGGAATTGCCTTCACTAAGATAAAAAACTTGGACGCGGTGCTTTCGGCAGGGGAAAAGACATTTGACCTCGCTAGAGATTTTCGTCACATACCCGTTAGCCCCGACGAGTTTACCAAATATATACTTTCCTTCCTTGAACCACCATAAAGGGGTCGCCCTTAGTATTACACAGTGACCTTTTCTTGGACAGTAAATGTCATAGGCCAAGTTCCAACGAAATGACACAAGAACATGCTGCTCCGCTGGAGCTGGGACGCAAGGAAGATGCATTTACTATAAACATGGCGCTCCTCTGGAGCTTGAATGAATGCCCGGCGTTCACCTGATCCGGGCTTTACTAAGCCCCCCCCTTTATCGTCACTGGATCCTCAATGCTCGCTGGTGCGTTGGACTTTTGTGGTGGCGATTTTTGACTCCAGGTCCGCTTTCTCCTTTTTGAGTTGATCGACACTGTAGTAAATGGTTTGGTGCTGTTCCCGGTCGAAATCTTTCCAACCATCGAACTTATGCAAGGCGGCCTTCTGAAGGAAGAATTCAATTTCATTCAACCGGTCTTGTTCCGGGGGAATGAATTTAACCAGGAACCCTCTTTGGACCGTCCGCCTGATTGGCTTATCGTAGCCCGGCACTCCCCAGACAGGAAAACTATTGTTATCAGCATAATATGGTGAATACGTTTTGCCCTGAAAGCTCTGTGCAGGCAGAAGCAAGATGGCTTCAGCGTGTTTTCTTTTGGCGAATCCCGCTAATTGATGGGGGCTTGCATCGATGGCTAGGAATTGTCCCATCACTCTGTAGGGATTTGAGGGACAGCCAAAGTACAGTTCAATACCATCGACATTATCCAGCCGGTTACCTATTTCTGTAATCGCTCCTCTGGATTCACCTTTAAAGGGGGCATATTTGATCTCAGCACACCCGGTGAGACAAAGTGCCAATACAATCACACAGTTAAATGTCACTTTCATGCGTATCTGTTTCGCACTGCATATTAATAAATAATATGGCGAGGGTGCAATGATCGTTAATAATAAAGGGGGGCGGTCCTTAGTATTACACTTGACCTTTTCTTTGGGCAGTAAATACCACAGGTCAAGATCCAACAAACGACACAAGAACATGCCGCTCCGCTGGAGCTTGGACGCAAGGAAGATGCATTTACTATAAACATGGTGCTCCTCTGGAGCTTGAATGAATGCCCGGCCTTCACCTGATCCGGTCTTTATCTACGCAGCGACGCGAGTGTTGGATGAGCGAAGGCGAGGTCAACCGCGTTCCCGCAGGCGGGACAAGTGTGACCAACGCGGGTACGCCAATTCAGATGCGGACGGAGAGTAAGATTAGGATTAAGAGGAGGATGGAATAGTTCGTGAGGTTGGAAAGATCAGGCGTCTGGCCGACAGGAATGTCGGCGATACAGCAGACTGGAAAGTCTGCGCTACGAAGGGAGGGGTTGGGTGGCAAGGCGGCGGTGGGCAAGTTTGCAGTTTATGGTTGGAATAGCGAAGGCCAAACTGAAGCTTGAACTCCGAACGGGGCAAGGTCAGCGGCGTTCCCGCATGCGGGGCGGGTGTGCCCAGCGCGGCTATGCAAAGACTGCAAATGCAAGGCAAGAGACTAAGATTGAGATTAGGAGTAAGATTAAGAGGGAAATAGAAGGATCGGCTCGGCGGGCAAGTTCTGAGACAGGCGGGAAGCCTGTCCTGCTTTGGGGGTTGACAGGGTAATAACATGTGTTATTGTCCTGTTTGTGAATCGAATGATTCATGCGGCTTCGTACAAGCCGGGTTCTTTTTAGAGTTGTACGGCTGCGGTTCCGGGCAATCCGGGGCTGCAAAGGCTCATTCCTACCCACTCATCGAAATCAACCCAACCAACTAACTTCAAATCGAAAGGAAACTACTTTTTATGGCACGACGCACTGGCAAGATCGCCCGGCTCTCCCCCGACGAACGGGATGAGATCAACTTCAAATTGGAACAAGGCATGACTTATAAGGACATTTGCACCTGGTTGAAGGAGGAGGAAGGGTATGACGATTTCAATGAAGGGCATATATCCAGTTGGTACAAGGGCGGTTATCAGGATTGGGTGGAGCAGAATCTGCGGGTTCAGGAGATCAAGGAGCAGGTGGATTTGGCGCGGGAGCTTGGGGGCGGGCTGGATGGGGATGCCTTCCAGGAAGCTAATCTGCAACTGGCGGCGGGCCAGTTCTTTGAAGTATTGGCCAAGCTGGATGTGTCGTCGTTGCAGGAGAAATTTGTGGAGAAGCCGGAGGCGTATGTCCGGTTGATCAATTCGCTGTGCCGGTTGACGAAGAGTCGGCGGGAGTTTCTGGCTTATCAACAGGAGAAGAAGGCGAGCGACCAGCCCAGTGCCATGGATGTCATGCTGGCGGAGTTGAGACTGGATCAGGCTGAGGAGATGGACGAGGTCAGGAGGCGGTTGAGGGACGAGGCGCGGGCGATGAGAATCGCTCAAAGGCGGTCGAGGGACGAGAGTCCAGAGTTGAGAGCCAGCGAGTCGGAGGGCGGAGAACGGAAGACGGAGGGCGGCAAGGGAATCGAGGGCGAGGACGAAGGGACGAAGACGGGAGTTGCGAGTAAAAGTGAGCTGTTGCGAGCTAATGCGAGTAGTTGTGAGTTGGTTGAAGGTCAAGCACGGCGCGCTGGGGACAGCACGCCCTACCCACCTGAATCGGATCGTCCCGCATGCGGGACGGAACTCCAAACCAATGCCGCCACGGAGGGCGGCGCTCTGTCGGACCACATGAATGTGGAACTCCAAACGGGGGAGCTAATGCGACCTAATACGAGTAGTTGTGAGTTGAATAAGGAGTCCAGAGCCGAGAGCGGGGGGTCGAGGGCCGGCCAGCCGGAGGGTATGAAGGCTGAGGATGGAGGATTGAGGATGGAGGATAGCGGGGGCGAAAAGAGGAGGACTGGGATCGGAGGGCGGAAGACGGAAGTTATTAGGGCGAGCTGCCGGACAACGGGGGTTAATGGCAAAGGGGACCGCGGGAGCCGGGGGACAGAGGTCGGAGAGCAGAAGACTGAGGCCGGTGGGGCCAAAGGCAAGGGGGACCGCATAAATGCGGAACTCCAAACCAAGAGGGCTGCGGATAGTTCGGGCTCTCAGGGCCAGGCACCGGACCACATAGATGGGGAACTTCAAACCAATGCCGCCACGGAGGGCGGCGCTCCTTGAGAAATCAGTTTCCGATGATCAAAGACCGCCGCTACAAAAGAGCTGAAAACTTGCGTTTTCAGCTACGGGACATTTCTGCGATTGCACTTCTTCGGTTTTTGGAAAAAGATGACGCCATGTTAGCCAAGGTCTGTTCTGCCGCCGTGAATGGCATTGAAGCGTATCCGGTCGAAGTCGAGGTCAATGCCGGTTGGGGTGATACCAATATTATAATCGTTGTCAACAACAACCCCGCGCATTGAGACACAAAAATTGCCATTGCGTCAACGCACCCGTATTAATTTTAGTAGTCGAAACCAAAGAATTCGCAAGTAAGGGTTCTCAAGTTTCTCGCTTACAGTTATTGCTGGCAGGTCAATGTATTCACCCATTCGCTTGACGGCCTTATCTCTACTCAAAATGTGAGACATATGCCAAAGTGCATTCTGCACAAGACGGGTATCTCCAAAAATGTTTGGGTTATTTGGCTTGTTAAATTCGTGTCTGGTTTTATCCCCGATGCCATCTCTTTCCAACAACAACAAGGCATAGCAATTGGTCGCAACATCAACTGCGTTCCAGTAATTTAAAAAACAATGTGGAGCGTTTGCACGGATGGCTTGCATTAAGGAGGCCCTTTTATGCTCCATTACCCCCGCCTTAGGAGCGTGTTTGATATGCTTAAGTTCCAATATTTCGAGAATGGATTGTCTCATCAACTGAACATTCGATAGTCGTTGCGGACTAGCTACAGTTGATAATGATTCAGTTTCGAGCTTTTTTTCGTCGAAAATAGAACGAAGATTGCTATCAAGACGGCTTAATTTTAAATAAAAAACGCCTCTAAATTCCTCCATTCCAAACTCAAACAAATTGTTATTACAGACGTTAACTCTTGGCCCAAAAAATAGCTTTCTGACATCCCTTACCTCATCCGTAACGGTTTGGCCGAGAATGAAGGCTTTGTCAAAGTTTTCTGGCTTTCCCGCCTCGTCATTCCAAAGAAAATTTGTGTCCAGCATATAACGCTTCATTCTCTGAATTACGGCGAGCAAATTTTCGCGGTCATTAGGGAGTTCTATATGTTCCCCGTTCAGGTGGTAGCAGCTTTCGGAATGCTTCATTTGTTCACGCAATCGCTCTCGAACCTCAACGGGGCGTGACATAATGTAACCTTCTAAATCAAAAGCCATAGGGGCAAATTCTTGAGGGTTATTTAAACTGCGGATTTCTGACTGCACGTTTAAACTGTGTCGAGTTTCGCGAAGTTAAACAGGGTGGTAAATTCAACTCCAGATTGGTGAAAAATCATCCACTGACCGACTCTGTTCCTCTCCCATCCAGTGTTAAATTTTGCAAGAAGGTCTTCCTTAGACTGCACGTCAAGAAGCTGGGCAATCTTCTGAAATTCTTTATGTGATACCCCGCGATAAAACAATTCATATGGATGGTGATAACCCGCGTAAACTGAAGTGTGAGGCATCCAAAGGCGCGATTCTGAGTTAAACACCAAGCTTTTCAAAAAGCATATCCCGTCTGCCTGTTTTAGCTGTTCAAAGGAAATTTCCTTCCTTGAAGCCCTGCTCTTTATGAAATCAGCTTCTAAACTGAGTCTTTGTAGGTTAAGCCGCCCGTTTCTTTCGGATAAACTCCTGCAAAACGCACAAAAAATCTGAAAATGTGATGGTTTACTCGCATATGCAGTTGAAGGAGGAAGATAAATCCGTTCCAAGAAAATGGAAACGCGGTTAAATCGTTTGTATTTAATTAACAGTGCAATTACGTAGAGAAACAATTCGTAAATTAGAAAACGGAAATTGTCGAATTGAGCCTCAGAAAACGGGTCAGTATTTTCTGGCGGTCGTTCTCGCAACGTCAAGCTGCGCTCGAAAAAATCAGCAATTTCTTCGTAGAGGTCTGGTTCATCCTTCATAGAAAACACTATGGATGCAAACTCTATGAAGTCGTCTCTGAACGGAAGAAGGTCATCAATGCTTGCCACGACAAGTTCATCGAGAGGGATTTTACTATCAGGAACAATCCGAAATTCTTCGAGTTTTGCTAAAAATTCCTGTAAAAAATTTGAAGCCAGCCCTTTGTAGATGCTTTTATCGTTTAGAACGGCGTTTTTAAATGCGGCGAGTAACGGGCGGCAGGAGGAAACAACTTTCGATTCGTCAAAAAGGTATTTAGGCGGTTCTCCTACGGGTGGTTTTCTGTGTAGCGGTCTGTCAAAAATCGCTCTCAGTAACTTCTCGTAATTGTCGTTTGCCTTTTCGGGGCTGGAAAAGTCTAGGTATTTTGTAGATTTAAAGAACGTAGGTAAACAAGGCTCATCGCCTTCGTATTCGCAGACCAATGGAAGAAATTTTTCCTGTTTAACTTTTTCATAAACCTCCTTAGAAATTATTTGAGATTCAGTGCCAACACCGCCTTTGCGTAAATCTCCCTTTTTTGCATATGCGCTGTCAGAAAAGATAATCACCTTTGAAACAGTTTCATCCGTAACCATTTGTTCCATGAAAGCGAATTTGTCATGCCCCTCTTTAAAATCCCACTTGTCCAGAATTACGTCCACACCATCACTTCTAAGACGCTCTGCCCATTCGAGAACCCAGGCTTCGTGTTCAGGGGTTGTCCAGCTATACGAAATGAAAGCCTTGGGAGCTACTTTTTTTGGTTTATCCATGACGATGTCATGTTAAACAGCTAGCTTAAAGATTCCAGTTAAATTACTGATTTGGTGGTCGTATTTAGTGTGAAAAAGAATCCAATCAATCGGATGAGGCGGCAAGCACTCGTTTTACGGCTGTAGCCGTCCACCTGCCACCCCTCGCGGTCTTCTCTCCCCGCTTATTCATGCAATCTGCGATTCTATTGAGGCTTTCAATGCCTGTGCCTTGAATTTCGCGGATGCTAATGAGAGCTGTCGCAGCAAACCGTTGTTTTCCCTCTCTAATGGCCTTTATAGCCGTCTTCCAAGCTTGAGCGGCATTCGGGTTGCCTAGAACGGAGCCACGCGCCTTAGCCACTGCCAGCCCTGCTACGGTGCGTTGTGATATTAGTTCTCGTTCCCTCTGCGCGACGAGCGCAAGAATCCCAACTGTAAACTTGTCAGCATTCGGCATATCACAGGCTACAAAATCCACGCGGCTATCCTGTAACTGCATTAAAAATGAGGCATTTCTTGAAATTCTATCAAGTTTAGAGATGACAAGAATGGCCTTTTTGCTCTTTGCAAGCTGAATTGCCGCTGCTAGTTGCGGCCTATCGTTTTTGGCTCCGCTTTCGACTTCCTCAAAGCTTCCAAGCAATTCACATTCGAGAGAAGAAAGGTATTTTTGCACCGCCTGTTTCTGGCCTTCAATGCCATTGCCATCCAAACCTTGCTTTTGTGTGCTTACCCGATAGTAGGCGACGAATTTCATTCCCAAAACTTACCAGTGACACTTAATTTGTCAATTACAATTGTTCGATTGTTTTTGACACATACGACCCTCAAACCCATTTTTCGCCGCACTTTCTGCAAAACCACGTTGCATTGTATTGCTGCAAAATTTGGGGGTATTTCTGCTTATTCCAACGCCTGTTTGATTTCGCAACCATGAAAGCTATCAGATTCGACAGCAAAAAAACAAATGCCGCGCTTGCCTTCGAGATTAAGGGAATGTCAGAACGGAGAATAACTATAGGGGCAACAAGAGGGCTAAAGAGCAAAACGCAAACTTTTTGTCCCATCGCGGCATTAGCATCATTCCTAAATTCTCCCATGTTGAATGCGTCTGGAAAGGCCGCGATTTCACCCTTTATCACCCCTTCTGGAAAAGCAACAAGCAGATACGCCACTGCCAAAAAACATGTAATGCACCAGCATATGAGGAAAATTCTGATTACTGATTTCTTGGATGGTGGACTGAGCCTTTGCGAGAGCAAGGTTTGTTGAGTCCCTTCTGCGCCCCCTACTCCGAACTCGCCAGACATCGAAACTGCCAAGCCAGTAGCGGACAAGGTTGAGATTCCAGATTCATACCCGATAGCGGCTTTTTGGGTATCAGAGGAACGACAGTTTGGGCAATCCATAGCATCAGGATTAAAATGCCATTTGCTGATTTGTTCAAGAATGAAATTGGAACAACTGTTCCTGTAAAAGAAGCTTTCGCCATTGGCACAGTGACAGGATGCTCTCAACTGATTTTGCCCGATTTTTCGGAGAAGTGTTACGAAAACACCGAAAATTAAAGGGGCTTAGTCAGGAACAATTGGCGGAGCGAGCGGATTTAGCTTCCAAGATGATTTCTTTGATTGAGCGATACGAACGCAATCCAAGTGTGAATGTTGTTGCCAGTATTGCAGAGGGCTTGGGTATTCCCTTATGGCGTCTGATTAAGGACGCGGAGGATGTAAGGCAAAAGGAACGAGCTAAAAAAAGAAAGTGAGCCAGGGTGACACCCCCTAGCCCACTTGCTCACAGGATTTAAGACGGAAGTGTATGAACACGCCGTTCAAGCATTACTACTTGAATTACCTGCCCGTAAGTAATCCTCTTACCCACGCAAATCAAACCAGATGCTCATTTTTTTACCTTGGTAGGTAGTATTGCCAACTGCCAGCTTTCTCCCGCGCAAAGCATCGTTCCGAGCATTGCGCCGCTCGTTATCGTCAATGAAGTCTTGCAAAGTTTTTTGAGTTTTTCGCGCTCCTTCGACTTCCAGACCTTGTGGAAGGTTGTATTTATCCTTAATTTTCGCGATGTGTTTTTCGTAGTAATCCATGGTTAGTCTCCTAAAGTTTTCCTGACATCGGTAATCAGTGCGTCAAGTCTGTCTTGTGCGTCCTGCTTCTCTTGGACGGATATATCCTTGAAGTCTATCGTTGCGTCCTCATTGAACTCTTTGCCCTTATCGGCGGGATTGTATTTTGTATCACTCATATTCACTCCATATTTTACACGCTGATATAGACAACATCGTCGTAACAGCCCTGCACAACCTCAAGCTTTCGGCGCAACATCATTTCTTGGGTCCACCTGTCAAAAAGCATATCTGTTTCGGCAGTCGGCAGGTCTGTGAACTGCGTGAAGTATCGAACATCGTCCCGTGTGAAACTTTGTTTACTGCTCGTAAGATTATCCATGGCACGAATGAATTCCTCGATGTGGGTGTTTGCGCCGTCATTGGCTTGCTTAAGCTTTAGGGATTTTAAGAACTCCGCATTGAATTCAGATTTTGTAATCCCAGGCAAAGCCATTGGTGCGCTTGATTCGTCCGCTGCTTGTTTTCTATGTGTGTGCTTCTTCATACTATTTTAAATTTATTTAAGCTTTAAAAAGCTGTGCCTTAAACAGGTGCCGCCTATTGATGAAAAATTTACCGCTTGGCATGTGCCGAAACACCATTAAGGCTGTGTTTTAGATAGCTAAAATCTCCATGGCAAAACCAAAATGCCCATAACCTCAAATTCGCATTCCCAAAAAATCCACGGAACCTCTTTTTTCAAAACCAAAATGCCGATGTTGCTCCTTATGGGGCCGCTTCTGCTTCTCTTTATCTCTCTTGCAGCTCCCTTGTAACTTGCCTTTAAGAAATCACCCTGATTTTATCGCCCGTCTTTATTGGGTTTCCCCATTTTGACAAGCTGGCCTTGTAAGCCCTTCCCGCTTTACCCAAACAGGGAGCGGGGAACTACCGTTTCTCTCTGAAAGTCTGAATTTACCCGTCTTTTTGATATACCCACTAGCTGCAAAGTTCTTAAACATTCGCGCTGCATTGTCTCTGATTTGACTTGGAGGGAAGTTCTCGTCGCGGCAAGCCTTATAGAACTCATCCGCTGTGAAACCTTCGGGATATGCATCTATCAATCGAAAGAAAATTTCCGTCCCTTTCCACTCCCACACCTTGTCCTCATCAGCTCTTACTCTTGGCATACAATTTTATACATTTAAAATCGCTGTTTGAGAAATCGTCGTGATATTTTTTTTAGTATCAGGTGTTTGAAGTGTAGTATCTATTTGACTGCCAAGAATGGGATAAATTTTGGCACTCCGACTTACCAACGGTTGATATATGGTTGGCGTTTGCTTCATAACGGGCTGATTTTGCAATGAAGCTAGTTTATAGTGTTATTGAGTAATTTCGGCGGGGCTTTGTGGGGACTTTCTCTCCGCCGACTGTAACTTGCTTCTGACAGCAAGGCTAAGTATTGCCGAACTTCGGGTGATACTTAAGAACGAGAGCATCAAAATGCGATTTAAGCGATTGGGTGCTTGAGTTTGGGTCATTGACGGTCATTGACTCAAATGTTAGGGGCTTTTGGGACGCTAATCTGTCTGTGTTGTGCTCCGCCAGTGATACTATAAACTATCGCCACTCAAGTATGTAACCTTGAGAAAGTCCCCTTTTCTCTTAAGGGAGTATTCTTACGTTTTGGCGGGTGCGTTATGCCATGCGTAAGTAAATCTGAGGGATGTTCTCTGTTTTCCATACCAAAGCTTTATCCACGTAAAGCGTCTCTGTTTTATTCCATGAACCGCCAGCTAGGTCTGTGAGAATGAAACCACTATCGGCAGGGTTCTTCACCACCTGATTGGCCCGTTGGTAATTCCACGCCAATTCAAATGTTACGGCAGGGTCTTTCAACGTAAGCCAAGCCTTACGGCCTACAGCATCCACCTTCAAGCTTTCAATCTCTCCCCTGAGCACATTCTGTAAACGCAATCGGTTCTCTATAGTTGGCTCACATTGCGTCCAGCCAAGGAACGGGTTGTCATTGTTCAAAGCCTCAAGTTTTTCAATCTCACTTTTTAAAATGGCTTTCCTCGCTTTCAGATTGGCAAGCCAGTTGGTAATGTCCTCATCAATGCCTATCTTATCAATGGCCTTCATTTGATTCTGGATTGCCGATTCTACGCTCTGCAATTCGCCTTTCGCTGCCGTTAATGCATCGGCTCTCTTGTTGCCTTCCTGCATTGCAGGAAGGACTTTTGACCAAAGAACAGACAGCACGGCCCGTTCAACGTGCGCGTATTGAATCGTATTTTTATATGTGCACCCCGCATGGTTTACCGCATTGGCGCAACGCAAAAGCGTATAGTAGTATTTTCCCTTGGGGGATTGCTTAATGTTCATTGCGCCCCCGCAATGGGCGCACTTAACAAGGCCCGTAAAAAGGTTGGTTGCATTGGTTTTACACCCACCCACACTGATATTGCGCGACAGAATTTCCTGACACTTGTAAAATAGTTCAAGAGGGATAATTGGGTTATAATAGTTAGGGACGGGGTGCCCATCAATTTTACGCTCATTCTTAGAAATGAATTTATGGGGCTGATACTCGCCAATCACAGAGCGCGAACTAATCACGCGGCGAACATGCGTTGCGCTCCAACCATTCAGATTGCTTTTACGAAAAGGGCGCACTTTGTCGTCGTTAAGTGCTTTAACAATGGTTCTGATAGGCATTCCACTTGCGTAAGACTCGAAGATTCTCATTACGATTTTAGCATTAGCATTGGGCGTAAACACATTGTTTTCCCTGTCCACGGTAAGCCAGGCGGGAGCCATGCGCGAAAAAATCACTCCATTAGCCGCAGCTTGTCTTTTTTTGTTCCATCTCTCCCCAATGCGTTGTGACTTTTTCGTATTCTCCTGATTACCCAAGTAAGCTTGCATGAAGTTTGTTATGATAACGGCGGGGTCATTAAAATTGCTCTTGTTTACTTCGATACCAGTGGTGAGGAATACAACCGTAATGCCTTTTAAACAAATTTCCTTCAACGCCTGTAATGCGGTAATGGCATCATCACGTCCAAACCTGTCGTTATCCTCAATTAGAATATAATCGCCTGATTTTACCACCTTTAGTAAATCTGCAAATGCGCCAGTTTCACGATTTTTCCCTTGTGCCGCTGACACGCCATGACGCTCTGCAAAAACTTCTGCGAGTGGAACGTTTTTACGAGCACACCAATCTTTTGCGCGTTGCTCTTGCCTTCTCTCAGAATCTCCCCATTGTTGCTTATCAGAACTAAAACGAACGTAGGAATATGCCTTCATAGTTGATTGACAAAGTGAGTTGTTAATTTATTCATGCAAATGGTAACAACGTTTATTATCGTCGGGCTGCCGGATGCGGCGGTGAAGGAATCCCGCGACCGCGTCAGCACGGCTCTGACGAATTCCGGTTTCAAATTTCCGATGGGCAAAACCACCATCAATCTCGCCCCGGCGGATGTGAAGAAGGAAGGCCCGAGTTTCGACTTGCCCATCGCGCTCGGGATGCTCGCCGCCAGTGAACAGATCGAGACTGACCAGTTGGATAATTTTGCAATGGTGGGCGAGCTGGCGCTCACCGGCGCGGTGCGAACGGTCAAAGGAATTCTTACCATCGCCTTGCGCGCGCGGGCGGATGGCAAGACGGGCATTCTCGTTCCCGCTGATAACGCGGCTGAAGCTGCGGTCGTCGCCGGGTTGCGGGTCATCCCCGTGCAAAACTTGCGCGAAGCCGCCGGGTTTCTCGAAGGTGAAATCAAGATTGCGCCGACCAAGGTGGATATCGCCAAATTGTTCGAGCACAAGCACGATGACGAAATCGATTTCGCGGATGTCAAAGGCCAGGAATCGGTGAAGCGCGCGCTGGAGATTGCAGCAGCGGGTGGTCACAATGTTCTTTTAATTGGCCCGCCCGGCACGGGCAAATCGATGTTGGCTAAACGTCTCGCCACCATTCTTCCGCCGCTCACGTTGGAAGAGGCCTTGGAGACGACGAAGATTCACAGCATCGTCGGCCTGCTACAGCCTGGCCAGGCATTGGTGACGCGCCGTCCATTTCGCGCGCCGCATCATACGGCGTCCGATGCCGGTTTGCTCGGTGGCAATATCAATCCCACGCCTGGCGAAATTTCCATCGCGCATCATGGCGTGCTGTTCCTCGATGAATTGCCGGAGTTCAAACGGAGCGTGCTCGAAACGATGCGGCAACCGCTCGAAGAAGGTCATGTCACCATTTCCCGCGCCGCTGGAACGATGACGTTTCCCAGCCAATTCATGTTGGTGGCTGCGATGAATCCGACTCCGGATGGAAAAATGCCGGGCGAGTCGCGCAGTTCGCCGCGTGAAATTCAGAATTATCTAGGTCGCATTTCTGGTCCCCTGCTCGACCGCATTGATCTCCACATCGAAGTGCCGCAGGTGAAGTTCCGCGATATCACCAGCGAGCGCACTGGCGAAACTTCCGCGCAAGTTCGCGAACGCGTCATCGCCGCACGGCAACGTCAGCAAAAGCGTTTTGCCGAAAAGCCCAAGGTCACTTGCAACGCGCGCATGGGCAGCCGCGAACTCAAGGCTTACTGTTCCATCGATGCCGATACGATGGAGTTGGTGAAGTTTGCCATGTCGGATTTGAAGCTCAGTGCCCGCGCGTATGATCGCATTTTGAAAGTCGCCCGCACCATCGCCGACCTCGCCGGGTCCGAACACATCACCAGCGAGCATGTTTCCGAAGCCATTCAATATCGTTCGCTGGACCGGCAATTGTGGACGTGAGCCATGGTGATGAATGGGCCATGAATGAAGGATTACTATGTCATCCTCGGAGTTTCCCGAAAAGCCACGCCGAAACAGATCAAGACGGCCTACCGCGCACTTTGCAAAAAATATCATCCCGACGTAAATCCAAACCAGGAAGCGAACAATAAAATTCAGGAGGTCAACGAAGCGTATGACGTTTTGTCCGATCCCAAATCAAAGGAACTTTATGATCGCGACTTCGCGCAAGAGCAGGACAGCCGTCAACAGAGCGGTGCGCCCAAGCCGCCGGAGCATAATTTTAGCTGTGAGAAATGCGGCCGGGAGGATGCGAGTTTGAGAATCACCGTGTTGTGGAAAGTGTGGGGTTTCTGGAGTTATTCGCAAAAGGAACCGAAACAGTTTGTCCTGTGCTCCCGATGTAGAGTTAAGAAAAGTCTTTTATACAATGCCTACACGGTGACGCTCGGTTGGTGGAGCATTTTTGGTTTCTTTTGGACCTTGGAATCGTTGTGGCTCAATGCCCACGGCGGTGAGCAGCCGAAAGAAAATAACGCTCACTTGTTACATGCGCTGGCTTATCAGCTTTATCGGAAGGGCAAGCACAAGGACGCGTATCTGGCGGCGCAGGAGAGTGAGAATTTAAAACACGATCCGTATATGGTTCTCTTGCGGGAACATTTCAAGCGGCAAGCCGGTGAATTGACGCAAAAAATATTTTGGCGGCGACTGGGCACATTGGAATTGGATCCAATGTATTACCACGTTCCCGCAGGAATACTCCTGATATGCTTAGTGAGGCTTGTATTCAGGTAAATACAAGCCATGCAAACACCCCAATTTAATTTGCCAGTTCGCTTACTTTATCAACGGCGGCGTGTAGGGCATGCCAAGCGCATCTGCCACTGCTTTGTGAGTAACCTTGCCATCCATCACGTTGAGGCCACCGATCAACGCGGGTTGTTTTTGGCAGGCTTCAGCCAAACCAAGGTCGGCGAGCAATTCGATGTAACGGTAAGTCACGTTCGTCAGCGCTTGCGTGGCTGTGCGCGCATAAGCGCCGGGCATGTTCGCGACACAATAATGCGTCACCCCTTCTTCGACATAGACGGGATTTTGATGCGTCGTGGCATGCGAGGTTTCAGCGCAACCACCCTGGTCAATGGCAATATCCACCAACACACTTCCCGGTCGCATGTGCCGCAACATTTCGCGACTGATTAGTTTGGGAGCCTTCGCACCCGGCACCAACACTGCGCCAATCAACAGATCGACTGTCGGCAATAGGCTCATTATATGTGCCTCGCTGGAAAAAAGTGTGTGCGCGGTGTGCAGCGTAATATCGAGAAAACGCATCCGCTCCAAATCAACTTCCAAAATCGTAACATCCGCGCCAAGACCAGTCGCCATGCGAGCCGCATTGATGCCTGACGCACCGCCACCCAACACCACCACGCGCCCCGGCAACACGCCCGGTACGCCGCCGAGCAATACGCCGCTGCCGCCATTATGTTTTGCGAGAAAGTAACCGCCCACCAATACGGACATGCGACCCGCGATTTCGCTCATCGGCTCCAGCAACGGCAATCGCTTGTTCACTTCAATAGTCTCGTATGCCAAACCTGTGACACCAGATTTAAGCAATGCTTCGGTAAGCCCGCGACCTGCTGCCAAGTGTAAATAGGTAAATAGAATTTGTCCCGGTCGCAGCAAAGAATATTCCGATTGTTGCGGTTCCTTGACTTTGACGATCATGCCGGACTTTTCGAAGATGGCGCGATGGTCTGCCACCATGGTGGCGCCCGCCTGCTCGTAATCGGCATCCGGATAGCCCGCGCCAATTCCGGCTCCGCGTTCCACCAATACTTGATGTCCGCGTTTGATCAGTTGGTAGGCGGCTGAAGGCAGCAACGCCACACGATACTCATGGTCTTTGATTTCTTTAGGAACACCTATAATCATAGCTCTCTCAGTAAGTCAGTTTATCTAGTCCGTCACGGATTTTCTTTCAGGTTTGGAAACGGCCGCCAGCACTTCCACGCGATTTACCAGCGCCAACATTGTCACTTCCGAGGCAACTTTTCTCTCAGCTTCCAAAATTTTCTCAAACTCACCGTAAACTTCGGTACGCGCCGGTTCATCCCGCGTGGCTAATTCTTGACCTTGGCCCGTCCGCATTGCCAGCAGAATGTCATGGCAAGTGATCGTTTCCAGCGGACGCGCGGGCGCATAACCCAGTTCCTTTCCCGCCACTGCCACGACCAAGCTTGCTGATAACAATGTCTGCACCAATTGTTGCACCAGCTTGGTTGGCACGCCCAAATGCGCGGCCATTTCCGGCACAGTGGGTGCCGGTTTCACCAACTGAAAACGCTCGCCGACACATTGCATAATCCGCAATGCAATGAATTCGCGACCGCGCTGGCTTACGGTTTCCACCATCTTTTCCTGTAGATAAGCAACGCGGTTTTGGAAAGCGTATGCCACCTGCGCACCGAACAGCAGAATTAACCACGAGAAATAAAGCCCCATCATAAAGACCGGCACCATCGCCAGACTACCGTAAATTTTGCTGTTGGTCACGACGCGCGATACATATAGCACGCTAACGAGATTGTTGACGTGCCAAAGCACACCGCCTACCAATCCGCCCACCAATGCCGCCCTCCATTGCACTTTCGTATTAGGCATCAGCCGGTAAAATAACGCAAATGCCAGGCACAACACCACGACTGGTAAGAATTGGAAGAGCAGGTTGCTGATGAACGGCATTCTATCAAGCAATTCCTTGGTGGCCCTGAAATGTGGTCCATTCGATAATCCCAAGGCCGCCGCCAGCAAAATCGGCCCCAACGTGATGACCGCCCAATACTGCACAACTCGCGCGCCCCAACTGCGTCCGTGCGTTACCCCCCAGATGTCATTGAACGTGCTTTCAATGCGGCTCAACATCGAAATTGCCACAAATAAAAGCAGCACCGTGCCGGTAATTCCCAAGGTGGCGCTCTGGGTATTCTGGATAAAATCATGGATCTGTTTGGCGACTTGTTTGCGCGCGTCAATGGTATTGGGATTGGCCGAAGCGGGTGCTATCACGACGCTATTCGTCGAGCTCAAGATTTCCCCTGTCTCTGAATTTGTTATTCCCGGGCTCGCACCAACTTGCTCTGCCGTTTCGCCTTTGGAAGCCGCCCCCTCAATCATGGTGGATTCTGAATTTGTAAGCGGAGCGGGTGGCACGACACTATCAATGAACTGGTTAACCAACCCCAGAATCCGCTCTTCCCCGTCCTTTTTAAGAATGCTCGTTGAAACGCTGAGCGCCACGGCCAGCATGGGAATCAGTGCCAGTAAAGTCGCGTAAGCTAATGCTGAGGCACGCACCGGACAGCGATTTTTCGAAAAACTCTTGGCTACCAGCAACCAGAAATGACAAAACTTATGCAGCTTTGAGGGCTCGACTCCGTCCGACCTGACTATCCCCTTCTCCTCCAGGAACTCCCGGACTTCGGC
Organism: Pedosphaera sp.; assembly: GCA_028293285.1. Lineage (GTDB taxonomy): Bacteria > Verrucomicrobiota > Verrucomicrobiia > Limisphaerales > Pedosphaeraceae > Pedosphaera. The sequence goes on along the minus strand of JAQGPC010000061.1, from coordinate 12,517 downwards.
CTGAATCTTTTTAAATTTGGAAACGGACTCTTTCGCCATGACAACCAACAAACGCTAACAGAGCCGCTCTCCAAGTCAACCGCCAGACTGATTTAGCAATGAACACTTTCCTTTCCTGCTTTTAAAAAAAGTGCGTTCAGGCAACCTGTCCGCCATGGCAATTTTTGCGATCGTAGTCATTTGCTGGGTGTTTTCCGTTTGCCTCCATGAATTCGGACATGCATGGGTGGCCGAACGTGGTGGCGATTACACCGTGCGTGAAAAGGGTTATCTTTCCATGAACCCGATTCATTACACGCATCCGGTGACCAGCTTCATTTTGCCTATGGTTTTCATGGCCACAGGTGGCATCGGGCTGCCGGGCGGAGCCGTTTATATAGAAAATCATTTGCTCCGTTCACGCGCCTGGAACACCTGGGTTTCTCTCGCTGGCCCGGCGATGAATCTCATTCTCGTGTTTATCATCACTGTTCTGCTCAAGCTGGTTTTCATTCCTCATTATCCTAATAACGAAGCCACCTACGCACTGGCTTTTCTGCTGGAACTTCAAATCTGCGCAGTCCTTTTTAATCTCATTCCGTTTCCACCCTTGGACGGCTTTCAAGCTCTTGAACCATGGCTGCCCGAAGGATGGGTCCACGGCTTGAAGCCTTTAAACGATTATGGATTGTTTGTTATATTTTTTATTTTCCGCGCCGCCCCTAATCTCAATCATGCTTTTTGGGATATTGTGTATTGGGTGTTGGGCACCCTTGGGATCGATGGTGAAATGGCTTGGACTGGTTATCAAGCCTTCCAATTTTGGAAGCATTAATTCATTCGTTTATTAGAGCGTCCATGCGCATTAGCCTCCAGGCTCGACTAATTATTTTTCAAATGCGCCGTGGGTTATTGGTGTTGGGAATGGCACTTCTCGTTGCCAATGCTTCCGCCCATGAACCCACCAAAAGTTATCTCAGCCTCAATCTCGGCTCGAACCAGATCATCGGCCAATGGGACATTCCGCTCCATGAATTACAAGCCGTCATCACGCTCGATTCGGATAACGATGGCTTCGTCACTTGGGACGAACTCAATGCCCGTTACAAGGAAGTAACCGCCTATGCCGCCGCACATCTGAAAATAAATGCCGATGGCAAATCTGGGGTCGTGCGCTTCACCGATACCGAACCTGCGGTGGAAGACTTCACCGATGGCACTTATGTTCAATTGCCGTTTGTCGTCGATGGTGTCAGTGAGCCACGAATGTTGGAATTAGATTATAGGCTCTTCTTCGATGTCAATTCGCAGCATCGCGGCTTGCTCCGCCTCGAATATCAGGACAAAACACAATCAGCCATCTTCAGCCCTGACCAAACCACGCAACGTTTCGAAGTGGGCCAACCGCATCCCGGCAAACAGTTTGTTTTGTTTCTTAAAGAAGGCATCTGGCACATCTGGACCGGTTACGATCACATTCTCTTTCTACTCGCGCTGCTACTGCCCGCAGTGCTGCAACGTGAAGCCGGAAGCTGGCGTGGTGTCACCGCCTTTCGGCCAGCCCTGCTCAACGTTCTCAAAATCGTCACTGCCTTTACCGTCGCCCACTCTCTAACCTTGAGCCTCGCAGCACTGAACATTGTTAAACTACCGCCCCGCCTGACGGAATCTGCCATTGCCCTTTCCGTCGTCCTTGCCGCAACAAATAACATCTGGCCATGGATTCGACGCAACGGCTGGCTGGTTGCCTTCGCTTTCGGCTTAATTCATGGCTTTGGTTTTGCCAATGCTCTCTCTGAACTTGGCTTAACCAAGAGCACCCTCGCGCTGACCTTGGTTAGTTTTAATCTGGGCGTTGAAACCGGACAACTTGCCATCGTCGCCGTTTTTCTGCCGATCGCTTACGCCATGCGCCGTTCATGGACTTATCAGAATCCTGTATTACGATTCGGATCCCTCCTGATTATTTTAGTTGCCGGAACTTGGCTGGCCGAGCGCATTTTTAATTTCAAACTGCTGCCGTTCTAGTACCCTGCTGAAAGCAATGGATTTTCTTCTGAGTGGCAGAATCCTGAAAAATGCTTTAATATTAGACGACCGTTATGCCTATCTACGAATTTGCCTGTCCCAAGTGCCGGGTCATTTTCAATTTTCTTTCCAAACGCATTAACCCCGACCGTCCGCCCACCTGCCCCAAGTGCGGCAATAAAAAACTGACCAAACAAATGAGCCGCTTCGCCATGTCCCGCGGCCTGAAGGAATCTGCCGAATCGGAGGATGCCGCCGGAGACGAAGCCGGCATGCCCAACTTCGATGATCCACGCGTTGCCCAGGCCATGCAGGAAATCGAACGCGACATGCCCCACCTTGATGAGAATAATCCCAAACACATGGCCCACATGATGCGCAAGATGAAGGACCTTTTACCGTCCGGCAGCATGCCCAAAGAAATGGATATTGCGATCAAGCGTCTTGAAGCAGGCGAAGACCCGGAAAAAATCGAGGCCGACATGGGCGACATTTTCGACAGCCTAATGGGTGGCGCAGAGGGTGGCGGAAAAAGCGGCGGTGGTTATTCTCACGACAGCGGATTGTATGATTATTAATCATGCCCTATGGCCTGGCGCATAGAAAAAAGTGTCGTTCGCGGTGAAATTGACAATACCTGCAAAGGCCGGGTGATTGGAAAACTTTGGCTGGCAGGTCATACCGAACCAATTCACCTCGATCTCAAAGGCAATTGTCTGCCTGACCTTGCTGGTTGCCGCATCGCCTTCATTAATCCCAATCCCGAACCCGGCAAAACAGACTCCTTTGCTAAAAAGCAGATTGGCATCTGCGGTGATTTGACGGCTTCGCGCAAGTGCAAGATTCCCACCATCCCCATAGAACAAATCAAAGATTGGAATAAACCGATTCCATTCAAATGGGGAAACACGCTATATCTGGAATGGTTCAGCGAATTCAATGGTAACGTCGTCATTGAGGCAGCCACCTGGCATTTGGAAACTTCACTTCCCGCGTGGCAGATGACCCCGGAAGAAGAAGCTGCCCAACACGAGGCCAAGGTCGAAGCCTTGAAACGCTTCATGGAACGCTTGCAAGCGTCTCTGGAAGAAATGGACGATTCCGATCCCGAGGAAGAGTGATCTTTACGTTCGGAATTCCGCGTTTACACGGTTCCCACCCCCTCACCCGCCGCACAAATTTTAATCAACTGACGATAACACTCGTGCAAGGCGACACACTATTTAACCACGTTAACGTTCCACTAAAAAATTTCGCATCCCACATTTGACGTTCCGCCCCATAGACGCCACAGTCTGCCCGGTATGGCGCACATTCATGAAAAGATTGATTTTACCGTGGCGATTTTTGTCGTCCACCAGGATAAGATTCTTCTCATCCACCATCGCAAATTAAACAAATGGCTCCCGCTGGGCGGCCACGTGGAATTGGATGAAGACCCCGAGATTGCCGCCTTGCGCGAAGCGAAGGAGGAAAGCGGCCTGGACGTGGAACTCATTGGCGAACGTCCCCCCACCACTGAACCCGGCACCCGTGCACTGATCGCGCCCCGTTTTCTCGACATTCACCGTATCACCGATACTCACGAGCACATCGGCATGATTTACTGGGCGCGTCCCCGCAATCATTCCCTGGCCCTTGCCGAAGCCGAACACCATGACATTCGCTGGTGTTCCGGTGCCGAACTGGACACGCTTCAACCGGCCATGTCCAACGCCGTGAAATGGTATTGCCGCAAAGCCCTCGAAGAAGTTAAGGCGTAAAATGTTCGAAGTTGCAGAAAAGGCGTCCTCCGCGCCACGCGCCACGCTTGTTGATCCAAGTCTCAACCGTCACAAGTTGAAGACTGGCTACTTTATCCTCGAGGCACTGAACGGCTTGGCGGCGGCCTACTATTTTAATTATTTGTTCTTCTACATGCGGAAGCATTTCGACTTCGGCAACCAGAACAATCTTCTCCTCACGGCGCTGCATGGATTCTTCTACATGTTCGCCGCGTACAACGCCGGACGATTCGCACAAAAGCGTGGGTATTTCTTTTCATTGCGACTGGGCTTTGCCGGCATGGGATTGGCCCTGGCTTTAGGCGGACTCGTTCCTCGCATTTGGGGATATTCTCATACCGCAATGTTCGCGGAATTCATTGTGTTTGTAATGTGGACTATCAGCATGTGTTTCACCTGGCCAACCCTTCAGGCCCTGCTGACGCACAATGAAGTCCCCACCAAACTGCCCCGCATTGCCGGCATATACAACATGATCTGGGCTAGCGGTGCCGCCGTGGCTTATCTAACTGGCGGTGCGTTGCTGGAAAAACTTGGCGGCGAAACTCTTTTCTGGCTGCCGGCCAGCCTTCATCTTATTCAAGTCCTATTGCTGCCCCGGTTGCAAAAGCTAAGTCTTGCTCCTGCATCGTCCGCATCCATAGCAGATTTAAAAGCGGAAGCTATTCCTCCCTTGAATCCGCGTCCCATCGCCAAAACGAGAACTTTCTTGTACTTGGCATGGCTGGCAAATCCTTTTGCCTATACCGCAATTAATGGAATTCTCCCGGTCATTCCCAAACTTTCTGAAAACCTTGGACTAACACCCACCTATGCCGGATTTGTTTGCTCCATCTGGTTCTGGACACGCTTCGGCGCGTTCATCTGGTTCTGGCTTTGGCCCGGATGGCATTATCGCTTTAGTTGGTTGCTCGGCGCATTTCTCGCGCTGATCGCCAGTTTCATTGCCATCCTCCTGAGCCCGCAAATCTGGATGCTCATCACCGCGCAAATTGTCTTCGGCCTTGCCGTGGGCTTGATATATTATTCGTCACTATTTTACTCGATGGATGTGGGCGAATCCAAAGGCAAGCGCGGCGGTATTCACGAAGCCGCCATTGGCGTGGGTGTATTCACTGGCCCAGCGGTGGGAGTGACTGCGTTGCACTTTTTCCCCGGTCATCTGAATGCCGGAACTTGGGCCATTGCTGGAATATTAACCCTCGGCTTGATCGCCCTCGTCGGGGTGCGATTAAAAAGGGGTTGAGATTCTGCCTTGCCACAAATTGCAATTTTGCCTACTGCTAACGGCGAAACAGTCGAAAGTTTATTCAATTTATGTCACAACTCGCTGGCAAACTCGGAATCGTCTTTGGTGTCGCCAATAAACGCTCCATCGCCTGGGCTATTGCTCAAGCCTGGCACAAGGCTGGAGCCAAACTTGCATTCACCTATCAAGGCGAACGGCTTAAGGAAAACGTCGAAGAACTCGCCGGCACCTTCGGTGCAGACACTCTGCTCATGCCTTGCGATGTCACCAAGGACGAAGATATCGCCCGAGTCTTTACCGAAGTCGGCCAGAAGTTCGGCAAGCTGCACTTGATGCTTCACTCTGTTGCCTTCGCCCCAAAAGATGCTCTTGAAGGTGAATTCATCAATACCAGTCGCGAAGCATTCCGCGTTGCCCATGATGTAAGCGCCTATTCGCTTATTGCTTTGGCTCGCGGAGCCGCGCCACTGATGACTGAAGGCGGCAGCATCATTGGCATGACCTACTACGGCTCGGAAAAAGTGGTGCCGCATTACAACGTAATGGGCGTGGCCAAAGCCGCGCTTGAATCCAGCACCCGCTACCTCGCTTACGATTTGGGCCCCAAGAAAATTCGTGTCAACTGTATCAGCGCCGGCCCGGTAAACACCCTCGCCGCCCGCGGCATCGCCGGCTTCACCGACATGCTCAAACACTACGAAGCCCACGCCCCTCTCAAGCGCAATGTCCTTCCCGACGAACTCGGCGCCACCGGCACCTTCCTCGCCAGCGACGGTGCGGGTGCCATTACCGGCCAGATTATCTACGTCGATTGCGGCTATCAGATCATGGGCATGTAGCCGCAAGCATCAGCTTATGGCTTCCTTGCGGCGCAGTCGCGCGATGTAAGCCCCATCCACTTCGTCAACGAACGGCATCAATTGCCGTTCGTTTTTTAATTCGAAGTCAGAGTGCTCACCAAGAAATTGTTTAATCACCTCGCCATTCTCCTCCGGCTCCAAACTACAAGTGCTGTAAACTAGTGTCCCATTCGGTTTTAAACGAGGTGCCGCTCGCCGCAGCAGTTCCAATTGAGTTTCGCGCAATCGCTCGATTTCTTCCGCTCGAATCCGCCAGCGCAAATCAACCCGACGACGCATTACGCCGGTATTTGAACACGGCGCGTCCACCAATACTCGATCGAACTTCTGCGAAGGATTGGCAATGAACGCATTCGGCGCGATGGATGTAACCGCACAGGTCACACCGAGCCGAATGCAATTTTCTTTAATTAAGGCCAGCCGATCCTCCTGAAGATCCTGCGCAATGATCCGTCCGCGATTCTGCATCTGTTGCGCCATCAATGTTGTTTTCCCACCGGGCGCGGCGCATAGGTCGAGCACGGTATGATCCGGTTTCGGTTCCAGTTCGCGCACTGCCAGCAATGTGCTCGGGTCTTGCACGTAAAACAGCCCTTCCTTGAAACTTCGCAAACCAATCAGCGGCGGATGCGATTCAAACTCAAATATCGAACCCTCATCCGCCCAATCAAAGCTACGCGGAATAAACCGCACCCGTTCCGTCTCCCACTGGGCGATGAGTTGGGCTGTGTCCGTTTTTAAAGTATTTACGCGGGCAAAGGTCTTGGCAGGCGTATTATTCCACTCCATCAACTTGGCCGTCTTGTCTGCACCCCAACGTGCCAGCCATTTCTGATATAACCATTCTGGATGCGAATAACCCACACTAGGCTGATTGACCTTCAGTTCCTCCAGCAATTTCTCCGTCTCATCCCGCTCCCGCAAAAAACCGCGCAGTACGGCATTGATGAAACCAGCCTGTGGCTCAAACCCCAGTTCCTTCGCAATCTCCACCGTCTCATGCACCGCCGCATGATTGGGAATGCGATCCAGCCAAAACATTTGATACAGGCCCAATTGTAACAGGATTTGCAGCGGGGCCTTTTGTGGACGCCCTTCAGTTTTACGGGCAATCAGCCAATCCAGTGTGCCCTGCCAGCGCACTATTCCATAAACCAGTTCATGAATCAGCCCCCGATTCGCCGGGGTGACCAGGTTTTTAGAAAGCTCGATTTCAAGCAGGTTTTCAGTATATTCCTCTTGTCTCAGGCGCTCCGTCAGGATGCGCACGGCAATTTGTCTTGGTTTTTGTTCGCTCACAACGCATTAATAATGACATTGTTTTACTTGGGCGCGAGAAATAAGCTACTTTTATGAGAGAAGAGTTCGAAAAAATGGTTGCAACGGGCAAGTTGGATAAAAATCAGGTCGAAGCCCTGGTCCAGCTTACAACGAGTGGATATTGCATGCACCGCAGTTGGGGATTGGGCAAGATCACCACAGTGGATACGGTCTTTGCCCGTTTCATCATCGATTTCCAGACTAAGGCCGGCCACACCATGGACTTGGCCTTTGCGGCGGAATCGCTTAAGCCCATTTCCAAGGAGCACATCCTCGCCCGCAAAATCTCCGATCTCGAAGGCCTGCGCCAAATGGCCGCCTTGCACCATCTCGACTTGATCAAGGTCGTTCTCCAAAGCTACGGCGGCAAAGCCAGCGTGGATCAAATCCAACAGGTTCTTGTCCCCGATGTCATCAAGGATGATTGGAAGAAATGGTGGGAAGCCGCCAAAAAGGAACTCAAGAAGGATGGACATTTCCAGGTTCCCCTGAAGAAGACCGAACCCATCGTCTATCAGACCAAGGAAGTCACTCTGCAAGACCGCCTGCTTGGCGAATTCCGCGCTGCCAAAGGTCTCAAGGCCCGCATCGTCGTCGCCACGGAAGTGCACCGCAGCATGACCGACCTGACCGATAAAAAAGCTGCCGCTACCGAAGTCATCGCCGCTCTCAATGTCGAGATCGCCACCCATCAACGCACTCAACCTGCGGTTGCCTTGGAAGCCATCTTCCTGCGCGATGAACTGCGGCATGATGCCGGACTACCCCCTGCAGAAGGTGAAATCACCGCCAAAACGATTTGGTCGCAGGATATCAAGCTCGGTGTCCTCCTCGAACAAGTGCCGGCCATCAAGCATCGCCGCACTCTCGAGTCCTTCAAGGAAGCGCATCCGAACGATTGGACCGATATCATCCGCAATACCTTGAACGTCGTTTCCGCCAAGCTCTGCCGCGAATGCGCCAATCTCTTGATTCAAGAAGGCAAATGGGACCTGCTCAAGGAAACTCTGGCCCGTCTTATCAGCCAACATTCCGCCAGTAGCGAATTATTGCTCTGGCTTGCCAAGGAACGCTCCGATTCCTTTGCCGACATTCTCGGGCCGGAAGTTTTCCGCGCCATGCTCAGTGCCATGGAACGCGATCAATTCAACGAAAAACGTTCCAACCGCCTCCGCGATTACATTCTCGACGACCAGCAACTATTGGTCGAATTGATCGGCTCGGCCGACCTGGAAATCATCAAGGACTTGACTCGTGCCCTCCAGCTTTCTCCCTGCTTCGATGACATGGACAAGCGCTCCCTGCTCGCGCGCATCGTCAAGAGCTATCCGGCCATCCAGTCGCTCATCTCCGGTGAGCAGACCAAGCAGGATGCCGGTCTCATCGTTTCGTGGGAAAGTCTTGAGCGCAAAAAGAACGATTACGCCGACCTCGTGCAAAAGAAAATCCCGGCGAACTCGAAGGAAATCGCCATCGCCCGCAGCTACGGCGACCTTCGCGAAAATCACGAATACAAGGCCGCCAAGGAAATGCAGAAGTTCCTCATGGCCCGCAAAGGTGAACTCGAAACCGAACTCGTCCGCGCTCGTGGAACCGATTATCTGAATACCAAAACCGATATCGTCGGCATTGGCACCATCGTTCGCGTGACCGATTTGAACACCAACAGCGCCGAGACCTTCACCGTCCTTGGTGCCTGGGATTCTGAACCTGACAAGGGCATTATCAGTTACCTTACCCCCGTCGCTCAATCCCTCTTCAACCACAAGGTCGGCGAAGAAGTTGAGTTCGACATGGGCGGAACCAAGAAGCGCTATCGCATCGACGAAATCCGCGCCTACAAGACGGCGTAATCCTTCGCCGCACCACAAATTAAAATCCCTTCTCCGGTTCGCTGGAGAAGGGATTTTGTTTTTCTTAATCCTAATCTTACTCTTAATCCGTTTTCAAAGGCCAGATATTAGATCACAATTATAAGTAAGATTAAGAAGGGAGATCTGGAATTATTTTACACCTTCCCGCCAAACGACACGAAGTCATCAATGTCGAGCAGGTCAAACCACGTCATCACATCTTCCCGCTTGGGAGCCACCTGGCTTTGAAGACTTTGAAAGTACTCACGCGATTCCGTATCCGCCGGCGCGCGCTGGCTGGATAACAACGACCAGCTATGGATCTCCGCTTCCGTCCTTTTATGTTTTGCGCTCTTCTGGATCCATTCCAGAATTTCGCCATCACCCTTTCCAGTCGCCAGTTGCTTTTTAAGCCCCTTCGGGTCCACCCCGACAAATTCCAGGAGCCGTCCATCCATCGGACACGCGTAATTAAACTCTCCATTGGTTCCCGCAATGGTAGCCCGTCCCTTGTCCAGCATTCGCGGTAGAATCACGTAACCACCGAGTTGGATACGGGCGCTGCGCGGTGGACGTTGGGTCAGGTCAGGTGCATTTTTCAAAGCCATAATGTTGTTAGTTGTTTATTGGTTGTATTGCTTGCTTATTGCAAGCGAGGCATAAAATGCACTCAAACTTCAGGAATGCAAGACCCTATGAATGTTTATTTTCATGCGCATTCAACTATTGCCCTAGTTGACGAATCCACCATCCGCTACGACTCGTATATTTTGAATACGAATCTCCCAAGGTCTTTTTCATCTCTTCTTCCGTTGTGGTCTTTACGTCTTGCAACGCCTTTTTTCGTTCTTCGGATGTGAGGGAATTATCGCTCCGGATTTTTTTGGCCTGGTCCAGCGCCGTATCCTTCATATCATAAACTTTCGCAGCCGTTCCTTCCGCTAATCCCGCCCGGCTCGTCAACTGGTCCAATTGTTGATAATCCCAATCCTGACTCCGTTGATAATCCTTGTAACGTTTCTCGCCCAACTCGCTCTTAAGTTGGTTCTTCATCTCCTCCTGCATGGCCTGATATTTCTTCATCTCCTCCTTGTCATCCGGATCAGGCGAAAAACTTCCGTACTGACCATCAAAAGCCTGTTTCACCTTGAACACTTTCCGGAACTCCTGCTCGTCTGCATTAAAACTTCGCGTCTCCCACTGCATCTGTTGGGCGACATTCGAGTTGCGCAGTTCATATTCGTCCAGCTCGTACGGGGTCAACAATTGTGCCAACTCTGCCTTGCGCTGTTTGCGAATCTCCCGGGTTTCCGCTTGCACTTCCTCGCCATAATAACCCTTGTATTTGCGATACACCTCCTGCTCCAAGTCCTGAAACCTCTCCTGTATATCCTGCACTACTTGCCTTTTCTCCTCCGGCAAAAATGAATACATCTGTTCGTTATAATCCGGAACACCATTCAACTTGTTCTTTTCCTTTTGCGGGTCCACTCCCAACAATGCAATCAACAACGCCTTTTTTTCCTTCTCCAATGCGCGTTGCTGGCGCCAGGTGTCCTGACCCCCACTTTCATACCAGTTCTTCTCCTCCCAATAATTAGATTGCTTGTTCGACTCCCGGCGCAATGCTTTTATTTTCCCCGCATACAATTTATCCACATCGGCCACGATGATGTCCCGAATCGTTTCTTCGGGACAGGCAATCGCCCGCAACCGCGCGATATACGCCCGGTAATCCGGCGACTCCACCTCATGCCACGTGAATTTTGCCGGTACAACTGCTTCGTCGGAAGCCGACTTGCTCTTTTGTATCCGCGCCTTGTGTGCCGACGATTCATCGGTCAACTCCGGGCCATTATTTTTCTCAGCAATTCCGGAGCGATGTTTATACACGTACCCCACCGCTGTCACCAATGTCAGGTTCAGCACCAGTGAGATCATTAAAAAATTTGATTTCTTCATACGCTTTATTGGGAAATGTTCCTCAACCAATAACCGCCTCCTCGCTTATACGCCTTGAGTCCCTTCTCCCCAATCTGCTCAATCACCGCCTTCTCCGTTTCCTGACGAATCGCTTTCAACATCTCCGTTCGTCGCTCCGTCGAAAGCGTCTTGTCCGATTGAACTTTCCGGGTCTGTTTCTCCACCTCCGTCTTCATATCAAACACCTTCGCCGCCGCCGATTTATCAAAGCCTAAATAATCTCCCATCTGTGCCAGACTTTGATACGCATAATCGTTGCCGCGCTTGTACTCCGCATAACGGTCGTCCCCGAGCAAGTCCCTCATCTGTTGGTCTGCGTCTTTGCGCGCCTCCGCCGCCTTTTTCCTCGCCTCAACGGCATCCGTTCCAGTCGCGTCGGTCGAAGTAACATCTTCCGCATTGCTTCGCGCTTTGAAGATTGTCCGAAATTCCTCTTCGCTCGGCTTTAACAACTTCAACTCCCGCTTCAACTGTTGACTTAAGTCTGACGTCCGCAACTCATAGTTCTCTATCTCCTCCGGCGTCATGAACTGCGCCATCTCTACCAGTTCCTTCTTGTGCACCTTCTTCAAATCCGCCTGTGTATCCCCATCAATATGTCCCTGTGCCTTGCTGTAAATTTCCGCCCGCTCTTCTTGAAACTTTTCCTTCGCCTTCTGCAACAAGTCCCGTTTCTCTTTCGATAAAAAGCTCAATTGCTCATTCTGCTGGTCTTCCCACCAGTTATAGCCTGCACGTGCTTCCTTCGCATCAACTCCCAGCAACTCCTTGATCAGCGCGTCTTTTTCCTTCGTCAATTCCTTCATCTGTTTCTGTTTTTCCTTGTCCACCGGACGCTGCCTGCCCCAATTGTTCCGCTTCCAAAACTTGAATTCCTCCGGTGGTTCTCGCAATGCCACGAAACGCAGCGCATATAATTTATCCACATCCGCTATGATAATATCCCGCACCGTCTCCTCTGGACATTTTACCCCTCGCAAATTCGCAATATACGTTTTGTAATCCGGCGATTCCAACAATCCCCAACTGAACCTCTCCTTCAATTCAGCCACTGCATTCGAAATGGAATTGGCATCCTGCACCTTCAACTTCAATCCGTTTTTCGTCGGCGAACCACCCGACTCAGCTTGTGGTGGAGTTGACGGCTGTTTGGCAAGGTAACCCCAAGCCCCCAGCAGCCCCAGATTAATGATAAGTGAGATAACCAAAACCCCTCTCGATTTCATGCTTCTTCTTTTAAAGGATAACCCTCCAAGTTTCTACGAAATTCACGCCCAAATATATGCAGTCCCCTGGAGCGCCGACAGCCTGTCGGCGCGTTTCGTCCCCGTCCTTTTTTTGGCGACACGAGATTAGCTTCATAAATTTTTATCTCTCCTTAACCCTACTTAAGTCTCCTTAACTCTCCTTTTCACTCGATACACGGGTGTGCGTATTATTTTCTTTCCCCTTCGGTTCATA
>JAQGPC010000059.1 GCA_028293285.1 Pedosphaera sp. | reverse complement strand
GCCAGCAATGTTGGAAATGAAAAGCCACCCGCTCAATTTCCTTCCAAACAAATCATTTCCCAGCCCGCTACCGAACTCTCTTACGAAATCGTAGTCATCGGTTCCGGTCCCGGTGGCGCAATTACTGCCTGCCTGCTAGCCGAAGCCGGACGCAACGTTTTGCTCATCGAAGAAGGTCGCTATCTTTCACTGGAATCATGCGCCGCCTTTTCCAAAGAAGAGATGATCCAGAAATATCGTCACGGCGGACAGACAGTCGCCATGGGAGCGAATAAAGTCGCCTACGTGGAAGGGCGTTGCGTCGGTGGCGGCAGTGAAATTAATAGTGGTCTGTATCATCGCACCCCGGCAGACATCTTGGACGTATGGCGCAAGGATTTCAAAGTGAATGGGTTGACCGAAAAGGAACTACAACCACATTTCGAGGCGTGCGAAAAAGATGTCTCGGTTTCTTTTCTGCCGGGACCCGCTCCCGCAGCCTCTCTAAAACTGCATGACGGCGCCACGCAACTCGGTTGGAAATCCTTGGAAGTGCCGCGCTGGTTTCGTTATTCCACCGGTCCCGACGGTGTTGCGACTGGCAAGCGCCAGTCCATGACCGAAACTTTTGTCCCTCGCTTTCTAAGAGCAGGCGGCCAGCTATTGCCGCAAACGGGAGTGCGCACGCTTCGACAAGATGGCGGAAAGTGGACAATTAACGCGCAACACGTTTCTGGAAGTCCCGTTCGCATCGAAGCGGAGTCAGTATTTGTCTGCGGCGGTGCAGTACAGACGCCGGCATTGTTACGCCGAAGTGGTATTACGCACAACATCGGCAATTCACTGCGACTGCACCCCACAGTCAAGGTTGTCGCGCAATTTCCCGAACAGATTAATTCCGAGCAGATGGGCGTGCCGGTGCATCAGGTCAAAGAGTTTTCACCACGCCTAAGCTTTGGCTGTTCCATCAGCACGCCGCCTTATTTGGCGCTGGCGTTGCTGGATCATTCCGGCATGGAACACGAGGCCGGGCGTTCCTGGCAACAGATGGCAACCTATTATGCGATGATCACAGGCCAGGGACGCGGCACAGTGCGTTCCTTACCCGGATTCCGCGATCCGCTCGTTCGCTATCAACTCACCGAACAGGACCGCCGGGACCTTGCCGATGGATTACGCAAGCTTTCACAGGCGCTTTTTGAATCGGGCGCGAGCACGCTTTACCCCAGCGTCACGCGCAGTGCGCGATTAAATAACCGGGACGAATTAACCAAAATTCCTCAAGTTCTGCCATCCGGCCTCGCCAACCTAATGACGATCCATCTATTCTCTTCCTGTCCAATGGGTGAAGACCAAAGCAAGTGTGCCACGGATTCTTTCGGACGGGTGCATGGCTTTAAAAATCTATTTATCGCCGATGCCAGCCTGCTCTGCACCGCCCCGGGCGTGAACCCGCAAGGTTCCATCATGGCCATCGCCCGCAGGAACGTTTTGCGCTATTTAAAGAAAAATTAATTACTAATGAATTCTCAAACCAATCAAGTTCTGGTCACCGGCGCTCTGGGCTGGCTGGGCATCAGCCTTGTCCAGGCACTTGTCAAAGGATTGGCGGATCAGGAAGCTCTTAAGGAACCCCGCCCCGATTTACGCATTCGCTGCCTGATCCTTCCGGGACAGGATGGATCTGAGCTGCGGAAAATTTCTGATCGCATCGAAGTGGTTACCGGCGATCTTCGTAATGCGTCGGATTGCGCTCGTTTATGTGCGGATGCCAAAGGCGCTATTCTCTTTCATACGGCTGGCATCATTCATCCAAAAAAAGCGGCTGAATTTTATCAGATCAACCTGAATGGCGCAGTCAATTTGTTGGATGCGGCCATTCAAGCAGGAGTCAACCGTGCGGTTATCGTCTCTTCCAATTCGCCTTGCGGTTGCAATCCGCATCCCGACCATCTCTTTGACGAAAATTCTCCCTATCATCCTTACATGGGATATGGCCGTTCCAAGATGCAGATGGAACTAGCGGTGAAACAACGACAGGAACAGGGAAAAATTGAAACCGTGATCATCCGTCCGCCCTGGTTCTATGGTCCGAATCAACCGCCACGCCAGACTCTATTTTTCCAGATGATTCGCGATGGCAAAGCGCCCATCGTCGGCAACGGTCAAAACCTGCGCTCAATGAGCTACATCGATAATCTGTGCCAGGGACTTTTACTCGCGAGCATGGTCGAGAAGGCTAATGGACAAACCTATTGGATTGCAGACAAGCGTCCCTATTCGATGAATGAGATTATTGATACGGTGGAACGTCTGCTGGAAACCGAGTTCGGGCAAAAATGCGCTCACAAAAGAATGCGACTTCCGGGATTGGCCAGTGAAGTCGCCTTGATGGTGGACGCCACGATGCAAGCGGCGGGCCTCTACAATCAAAAGATTCACGTTTTGTCAGAAATGAACAAAACCATTGCCTGTTCCGTCACTCGCGCCGAGAAGGAATTAGGCTATCGCCCGACAGTGGCGCTGGAAGAAGGCATGCGACGCTCATTGGCTTGGTGTGTCGCCAAGGGAATTAAATTTTAATGAGCAGCGTATTAATCACCGGCGGCTCAGGTTATTTTGGTTCACTCTTGCGCGATCGCTTGAAGGCGCATGGTCAAGCAGTGCGTATCTTTGATTTAACCGATGCCAGCGACCGAACTGCTGATGTCAGTTTTATTGCCGGTGATATCCGTGACGAAACACAGGTCAAAAAAGCGTGCGATGGTTGTGACGTTATCTACCACTGTGTCGCGCAAGTGCCGCTGGCCAAAGACAAGCATCTCTTTCAATCCGTTAATATTCATGGCACGGAAAACTTGCTGAAAGCTGCGCTATCAGCCAAGGCGAAGAAAGTCATCTATGTCTCTTCCAGCGCAGTTTTTGGCGCGCCGAAGACCAACCCAGTTACGGAACGAACCGCGTCCTCACCCGCCGAAGCTTACGGTCGCGCAAAGTTGGAAGGCGAACATCTCTGCGCCAATTACGTTGCGCAAGGCTTGGACGTTTCCATCATTCGTCCCCGCACAATCATGGGACATGGTCGGCTCGGCATTTTTCAAATTCTCTTCGAGTGGATTCGCACGGGCTACAATGTCCCTGTGCTGGGACGCGGCGATAACGTTTATCAATTCGTCCACGCCGATGATTTGGCTGAAGCCTGCATTCTTGCAGCCGCGCGACCAAGTGCAACCACCTACAATTGCGGCACCGACCGCTTTGGCAGCATGCGCGAGGTTCTGGAAAATCTTTGTGCCCATGCCAAAACCGGTTCCAAAGTCAAAAGCGTTCTCATGTCGCCCGCAGTGGGATTCATGAATCTCACCAGTGCGTTGGGATTGTCACCCTTGGGGCCGTATCACGCGATGATGTATGGCCGTTCGCTTTATTTTGACATCACCAAGGCAAAGACCGAATTGAACTGGCAACCGCGTTTCTCCAATAACGAGATGTTTGTCCACAGCTATGATTGGTATGTGCAGAACCGCGAAACCATTTTGCGCTCACATGGGGCTTCGCATCATCGCTCGGCTTTAAAGCAGGGAATTCTCGGGCTCATCAAACATTTCCTATGATGTTTTAGGAGTGTAAACACCCGCTTGCGTTTAAAATTGTTTGGGGCAAGCTGCAACCGTTGAAACGATTATACGCTTTCATCCGAAGCAGATATCCGTGGGCCATCGGCGCCGGGCTCCTGCTCGCGGCTTCCTTTCCCAACATTGGAATTGCCGGGCTCGCGTGGATCGCTCCCGCGCTCATCCTGCTCACCGCCATCGGCAAGCCTGGTAAACAAGCTTTCCGCATCGGTTACGTCGCGGGGGTTGCGCATTATCTGGCCTCGCTTTATTGGCTGCTGCTGATTCCAGTCAAAGGCTTTCCCATTCTCGGCTGGGTTGCTTTGAGCCTTTATCTCGCTCTTTATCCAGCCACTTGGGTTTGGCTGACTTGGAAAATATTTCCTGCCAAACTCAATACCGACAATTCTGCTCCGAGTTTCCAACAATGGGCTGAACGATTCTTATCCGTCCCGTGGTCGCAGCGAATGCTCTGGGCGGTTTCCGGTGCGGCGCTTTGGGTGGCTTTGGAGATGACCATCTCGCGCCTCTTCAGCGGCTTCCCGTGGAATCTCCTTGGCTCTTCCCAATACAAGATTGTCCCACTCATCCAAATTTCTTCCATTACCGGAATCTACGGTCTCTCATTCCTGACCGTCTGGACTGCGCTCACAATCTTATGTGCGGCAATGGTCATTGTTCGCCGTCCGGCCATGCGCTCCGCATGGATTGGCGAAATCATTCTCCCAATGGCAGTCGTCGTTGCGCTTTATGGTTCAGGCTATCGCCAGCTGCTAAAGCCAGAATCGGAACATCCTCAATTAACCGTAGCGCTCATCCAGCCCAGCATCCCACAAACTGAAATTTGGGATCCAAAAGAGACTTCAAGCCGGTTCAAAGAATTACTTCATCTCTCTGAATTGGCGCTGACCAACAAACCCGATGTAGTGATCTGGCCCGAAGCTGCAGTTCCAAAAATGGTGCGTTACGATGACGATACGCATGAGGCGATCACCGGCTTTGCGCATGAACACAAGGTTTGGATGATCATCGGCTCGGACGATGCCGAACCGCATCCTCACTCCACCAATCCAAGAGAGAACGACTATTTCAACAGCAGTTTTCTCGTTGGCCCGGACGGAACACTCGTGGAGCGTTACAAGAAGCGCAATCTCGTCATCTTCGGCGAATATATTCCCCTCGTGAAGTGGCTGCCCTTTGTGAAATATCTTACTACCATCACCGGGAGCTTTACCCCCGGAGATCGTGTCGTACCATTTGTGTTGCCGGATCTGCACGTCAAAGTCTCTGTGCTCATCTGTTTCGAAGACGTTTTCCCGCATCTTGTGCCAGAATACGTTTCCGACGACACCGACTTCCTCGTTAATCTCACCAACAACGGCTGGTTCGGCGAAGGTGCCGCCCAGTGGCAACATGGCGCTGCTGCCGTCTTTCGAGCCGTCGAAAATGGTATTCCCCTCGTTCGCTGTTCCAACAACGGACTCACCTGCTGGGTCGATGCTCATGGCCGAATCCAACAAGTCTTCAAGACTCCAGACCGCGACATCTATGGTCCCGGTTTTTTAATCGCCCGCATCCCCCTGCTCCAACCCGGCGAAAAGCGTGCGCAAACATTCTATCAACAGCATGGCGACTTGTTCGGTTGGGCGTGTGTGGGAATTTCTTTAATTCAACTTGTGCGCGTTCGGTTGCAACAGGGCAAAAAAGTGACCACTACGAATCCACACGAATGAACACAAATATTTGGCGTTCAAAATTCGTGTGTATTAGTGTTCATTCGTGGTGAATTGTTTTAGTTCACAGCCGCTCCCGAAACGCCGGATGCTCGGCAATCATCTTCAACGCCTGCTTCAATAAAGTCTTTCCCGGTTCCATGCGATGCCACGGCGATGCACCTGAGGGATGCGGCAATGGAATCAAATCAAATTCATGTCCCGCATACATCACGCGCATTTTCTTTCCGATAATATCATTCAACTTCTGTGGCGGAATAAATTGCTCAATCGCCAGCTTACCAACTGGGATTACCAACTCCGGCTTCAATATCTCCACCTCCCGCTTCAGCCACGCCGAACACTGCTCCACCTCATCCGGTGCCGGCACACGATCCCCACCCGTCGCTTTCTTGCCGGGAAAACAGCGGCAGACCGCCGCCATGTAAATCGACGAACGAAATTGTTCCTCGCTCATCCCCGCCGCATCCGTGAACCAACGGAACAACGTCCTGCCCGCCGTCCACGCAAACGGTCGCCCCATGATTGGCTCCTTATCGCCCGGCGCCTGGCCCACCAGCATTACCTTGCTCACCACCGCGCCGCCACTCACCACCGGTTTGTGCATCTTCGGACAGAGCGCGCACGCCCGCAACCGCTGCACATGCTCATCCAGCAGGCGCGCCGTCAACTTCACATTTTGTTTCGCAACCACAGATATAGTAAAATCGCACTTCGCCTTTCTGCAAAGACCTATTAAATTCACTGCATGGATAAAGAACTCGCCGAGCGCCTTGAAAAAATCGAATCGCACCTCGCCCATTTGGAACATCAGTACGAACAACTCAATCAAGTCGTCATCGATCAAGGCCGCCGGTGGGACAAAATGCAGGCATTACAGCAGCAACTCTCTCAAACCCTCGAAGCCATCGAACTCGACCGCATCAAATCCACCAACCCCAAACCCCCGCATTATCAGTAATTGTCTTCGCCTATTGGTATTTGTCCCCACTCAATTTTCCTAGTCCAGCGGCAGGATTTGTAATAGATTCTCTGCCAGCACCCTATGACGTGGAACGTTCTTATCGTTGAAGATTGCGACAAAGACATGACCCTCATCGTCCGCGCCTTCCGCACCAGCGATAAGCTCCGAGTCATCCATACCGTCGACAGCGGCGATGAAGCCGCACGCTATTTGGACGGCCAAGGCCTCTATGCCGACCGCACCACTTATCCCTTTCCCCACCTCCTCATCACCGATTTGAAGATGCCCGGCTTCGATGGCCTGGACCTGTTGGAATGGCTCAAGGAACATCCCCAACCCCAACTCACCGTCATGATGCTCACCGGTTCCACCCTGCAACACCACGAAGACGCCACCGAAAAACTCGGCGCCGACGCCTTCTTCAACAAACCCAATACGCAGGAAAAAATGATGAACCTCATCGAAACCATCGAACACCTCATGGCCGTCTCCCCCAAAGCCGCGCTCCAGACAAAATCAGCGAATTAATACCCAACGTCCGTCTCAGCCGAGGTAATGATCACACTCGCATCTTACCCCTCGTTTGTTAGCTTTAGTTGGAGTTGCTGAGATGAAACATCTGCGCCTTATCCTTATCACTTTGGCCTGCTGCTCCTTGCGGGGCTAGCATTCAATCTCACTCGCCCCAAAGAACCGAGCTACCATGGCAAGAACTTGTCAGAGTGGCTTGTAAAATATAGGACTGACTCAATTGTGTGGGCCAGACTTGGTAGAAATTCTCCTCAAGCAGATTCCACGGAAGCAATTAGAGCCATCGGAACCAATGGAATCCCAACCCTGCTAAAATTGTTAACCAAAAGCCCCTCTCGCGCAGCGGGTAAAGTGCAACGGTTTGCGCATTCATTAAGATGGACCCAATTTCACACCCCTTTGGCTGATGATAAACGTCAATTGGCAATATGGGGATTTACCTTTCTAGGCAAAGAGGCGCAGTCCGCAGCTCCCCAACTCATCCAACTACCAGGACCGGCCCCAAAGAATCCAGGTTTTACGAACTCTGGTGCCTCGAGGCTATAAAGCCTGACAAAACTTTGGTAATACCAGTTTTGAAGGAACTGTTGGGCGATACTAATAAATATTTAGCCGGTGAAGCCGCAAAGATCATACATAAACTTGATCCCGTGGATGCGGAGAATGCGGGAGTTTACAAGGCTTTTCCCATGTTACGATTTTACGATTCAAACAGTCCTGCTAACACTGTGCCTTATCCGTAACCCGGCCACGTTTGGTCTTAATAATTGTGGCCGTGCTCTTCCTCAGTTGACTTGCATTTCATTTGTCGCGCCAGATAGAGCCTGACTCGACTTCAGTTATTTCACAATCTGAAGATTGGAAAAGCGCGGGTTAAACTCTTCCTTCGACGTGCTGATCGCGACAACGCCGACTTTCAATTTTTGCGGCCAATCAGCTGGAATCTTTTTCGACTTGAGGACATCCCACTTCACACCGTCCGCGCTCACTGCCCCAATTATCTTCTGGCCGCGACGCTCCAGTCGCAGGAACACCGGCCCCGTCATCGGCAGCGGATGCTCATTGGCATACCCGATGCGGTCCAGCTTGCCGTTCGAGCGCATTTCGAAATTTGCATACGGCATCGGCTCGCCACCGGAACGATGGAGCACCGCACGGGCAAGGCAGATCACATTCTCGGGATCAGCCATGAGCACGATTCCCGCGCCGTTGTATCCGGTGCGACCGGGCAAAGTGGATTCATCTCCGGGTGTCAAACGGCCTTCAATCTTCACTTGCAGGACGAAATCGCCACGAACCGGTTGGAGCACACGCGGCGCGTTGACCGTCTTGATTTCCGCGGCAAGATCATGTGGACCATTATTTCCCGGCACGGTGATGAGCAGTTCATCGTGCGCCACGAAGAACTTGCAATCGCCATCAGGATCCGTTGGCATCCCCCATCCGTTTATCTCCGCATTTGCCTTGGCGGGAGAAGCCGCACTCGATTCCAGTGCTGTGACCATTGAAGAAGTGGCGAGGAGCAGAGCGAACGAGAGGCTTAGTTTCATGGTGTGCATTTTATTGTGGAATAATGATTGTCCTTTGATCTGCGTTCCCACGCCTGACATTCGTTATCAATAAGGCGATGACTGGAAATTGCCACACCGCGCTCTGACCGTCCAGCAAGTTCTTGAGAAGCCAATCGTTCGCAATAGACGGTTTGAATGAAGAAGCTTGCTTTGACGATGTTTGATTTATAAGTCCGTGAAGCCTAGTTAAAGTTGATTCCTCCTTTCCGCGTCGCCGCCACCGGAACCGCCGGTCAAGGCCCGTGGAGTGATCCGGTGGCGAAGATTGCACCGTGAGGAAGTGCTAGAACCTTCTCTGGAGATTAAGAGGTGATTAGCCTGAAAATAGCAGACAGGCTTCAATCATTGGCCGTAACTTGGATAACTACTTCGATTCCAATCTGACCCAATTTTCTTTTGATGTCCTCGACGATTCATATGCTAATAAGTTTTTTCCTACACAAATACCTCTTAACGGGAGATAATCAGTGATGTGCAGGTCGGCGAACTCAGCCTTGCCATGTTCGCTATCACGATCATCAAGCGTTCCAGGTACAAACCATACCTGATCGGTCGATGAGTGTACATCGACCATATTTACAATTGTAATTACCACAGCAAAACAATTGCTTCAGTATGTTTGGCATTTCAAGCTAATTTAAGAAAACTGGTTCATCCTCGGCAGTTGTAAACACACAGGGACTGGAAGAACGCGAGAAGCTTAGATATTGCCGGAGTGACTATTAAACTTGCGGATGCGCACCCACGTCTCGTCTTCAAAATGATAGATGCCAGCTAACGGAAAAAGGCGGGCGCGTTTGAAGCTGTCGAGGTAGTCGAGGAGATTGCTGCCGGCGTCTTCGAGGGTTTCGTGATCGGAAATGATGCCGCGAATCTCGCAGTAAAGGAGAAAAGGCTGGACGTGCGGCGGACGGTTGGTGGCGAGCCGCAGTTGTTCCACGAAATAGATGTAGTTGTGCTCGTAGTTGCCGAGGAGCATGGTGTGATCGCCCGGCTCAAGGACGTCGGCCAATGCCACGATGGAGAGGCGGTTGAGGCGTTCGGGAAATTTCTGGCTGCATTGGAGGACGTCGCACACCTTGGCAATCTGGTCGGCGGCTTTCAGAACGACGATGAAATTGCGCCTTTCATTGGCAGTGGGAACGAGAGCGTCCATCCAGCCCGGTTGCCGGGCATCCACAATCTTCAAAGGTTTGTAAGCGTGCATCCCTGAGAATTATTCGTTCAAATTGTTGGAATGCACAAGGAATCTTTCGAGGGTTTTCAACATGGCGTGGCGGTCTTCGGGCGCCAGTGGCTTGGCTTGATAGAAATCGGCACCATGTTGATAGCATCGTTGAATATCTTGGCGGTCCAGGGACGAGGAAAGGACGATGACTTTGAGTTTGGGAAAGCGTTGGGTTTGAATCCATTCCAGAACTTGAAAGCCGTCCATCCGGGGCATCTTCAAATCGAGCAACAACAAATCGGGGAAGGGATGTTTCGCACGATCGCTGAACCGGCCTTCCCCCTTGAGATAGTCAATGGTTTCGACGCCATCCGCTGTCTCGCCCACAATGTGAAGAAAGGAGGTGTGCCGCAACGCCAGCTTGAGCAGGAGACGATCATTCTCAAGATCCTCCGCGAGCAGGATCTTGAATACATTTTTAGGTTCGTCTTGCACCGCGATAATTCTCCGTGGAAATGAAACGTCTGTCAACCTGCTGGACGACTTACGCTTGTGAAAAGGGCATAGGTGTATGCCCTATTGCAGCAACGCTTCGGCATGCTTGCGGGCGGCATCGGACTGGCCCCCTAACATGCGGGCGAGTTCGGTGATGCGGTCTTTCTTGTTCAATAAGGTAATGTCAGAAATGGTGCGCCCTTCCTTGACCTGCTTGGTGACGACATAATGCGCGGAGGCATGCGCGGCGACGGGCGCAAGGTGCGTGATGCAAAGCACCTGCCGTTGCTTCGCGATCTGTTGCATCTTCTCGCCGACGGAATTGGCAGTCTCGCCGCCAACATTCGCATCCACTTCATCGAAGACGAGCACGGGGATTTCATCCACCTGTGCCAGCACGGTCTTGAGAGCCAACATCACGCGCGCCATTTCGCCGGAAGAAGCAATCGCCCGCAACGGTCGCGCCGGTTCGCCGACATTGGGCGCGAACTGGAATTCGATGGTATCCAGACCGGCACTTGAAAAGTGCGTTACTCTCTTCTCCCTCTCCGCCTCCGGGGGAGAGGGCCGGGATGAGGTAGCCTTTTCAGTCCGAGTATCGCTAATTAAACTTTCCTTGCTCGCAGTCGTAATATTCACATCAAAATGGCTTTGGGCGAAGCCGAGATCCTTGAGTTGTTTAATGACAGCCTTGCTGAGTTGCGGGATGACCTTGCGGCGTTGCGCGGAAAGGTCCTGGCCCACTTTCCAAAGTTCGGCATCCAATTTCTTCAACTCGTTATTGATGCGGCTGAGTTCAACATCGCGTTGCTCTAATTGCTGCAACTTGTGCCGCGCCTGATCACCAAACTCGATGACCTCCGCCAGCGATGCACCATACTTGCGCTTGAGGGAGTGGATGGTGTTCAACCGCTCTTCAAGTTCCTGCAAGCGGGCGGGATCGATATCCACCTTATCAGCATAATGAGAGAGATCAGTCTGGAGTTCGCGCAGGACCGACACCATCTGCTCATGTTCCGCGAGCAGATCCTTCGCTCCGGAATCAACGCGCTGCAAATCCTGCAAAGTGCGACCGAGCAAACCAGCCTGCGTAAGCAGCGAGCTTTCATCTTCGCTTAACAGGCCAAGAGCAGCCTGACTCAATTCAAGAAGTTTCGCGGCATTGTTGGAACGCTGATAATCCTGCTGGACTTGTTCCTCTTCATCGGGCTTGAGTTGCGCGGCAGTAATTTCATTCACCTGAAAACGAAGGAGATCAAGTTGTTGGGCATAGGTCTTTTCGTCGATAATCAATGAAGCCTTCTCGGCTTCGAGCGTGCCACGACGACGGACAAGTTCGCCAAAAGCTTCCCGGCGGGACTGTAGGTTACCAAAGGCATCGAGAATGGTCAGTTGACGACTGGCATGCAGCAATGATTGATGATCATGCGGTCCATGCATATCCACCAACCACTCGCCCAAGGAAGCCAGGATGCCGAGCGTGGTGGGCGAACCATTGATGAACTGGCGATTGGTTCCGGCGCTGGTAAAGGCGCGCTTGACGACAAGCTGATTATCTTCACACGGTTCAAGGCCATTCTCATCCAGGAAACTCTTGAGCGGAGCCCGCAGCTTGGAAACGTCAAAAACCGCCTCAACCGAACAACTGTCGCTCCCACTGCGAATAAGCGTGCGGTCAGCGCGTTCACCCAGCACGAGATTCAACGCGCCGATGATGATAGACTTGCCAGCGCCGGTTTCCCCGGTGATGGCCAGATAGCCCGGTTGCAGTTCCAAAGTCAGATCCGCAACCAGTGCAAGGTTTTTGATGCGTAGCGTCGTCAGCATGTTACATTCGTTCGCGCCCCAATTTGGCGATTATGTTAACGTTCGGCAAAAGAAAATTTTAGCAATGTCATTTTCATTCACTTTTCTCGGTTCCGGGACGTCACAGGGTGTGCCAATGATTGGCATTGATTACCCGCCCTCGTTCCTCGCGAATCCCAAGAACCATCGCACCCGGCCGGCCATTTACGTGACCACGGATAAGGTAAAAATCGCAGTCGATACGCCGCCCGAGTTTCGCATTCAATGCCTGCGCGAGGACATCCGCTGGCTGGATGCGGTGGTTTTCACCCATTCGCACGCAGACCATATCATGGGGCTGGATGATTGCCGTCGCTTTTGCGATTTGCGCGGCAATGCTCCCCTGCCTATCTACGCTAATGCCAATACGATGAAGGATCTCACGCGCGTTTTTATTTATGCTTTCCACGAAGGTCCCTGGCCCAAGGGCTACTTTATGCCGGAACCCCACTTAATTGAAGGGCCATTTAAAATCGGCGACCTGGAAATAACCCCTTTGCCGCTCCCGCACGGAAAAATGATTACGAACGGGTATCTGTTCGTCCAAAATGGGAAAAAGAAACTGGCTTATTTGAGCGATTGCAAAGAAGTTCCAGTCGAAGCAATCAAACAGGTTAGCGGAGTTGAAGTGGCCGTGCTGGACGCGTTGCGACGGGCTCCACATCCCACGCATATGTGCCTGGATGAAGCTTTAACCACGGCGCGGCGCATCGGAGCGGAACGGACTTATTTCACACATTTGACACACGACTATGATCATGATTTGGCTCAGGCGGAATTGCCGCCGAGCGTGGAGTTGGCTTATGACGGGTTGAAGATTGATTGTAAGGACTGATGTCGGCTAATCTTAAGATGAAGAAGCTTTTTGTTATTTTCGGGATCTTAGGGATTCTTGGCTCCTTTGCGTCACTTTACGCCGCAGGACGGGGTAATGAAGTTATGGTGGTTTATAATACACGCCTGGCAGAATCCAAGAGCGTGGCAAAGCATTATGCGGAGGTTCGACAAGTTCCCGATGAACAGGTTATTGGGTTTGATTTGCCCACCAATGAGGAGATCAGTCGCACTGATTTCCACAACCGATTGGAAAAGCCATTGGTTCAGGCACTCGTGCAAAAAAAGCTGCTCCATTTTGGATCAGAATCCGTCAAAGGCGCCGATGGAAATCCTCAGCGTATAAATGGCAAGGTAACTGATGCCAAAATCCGCTATCTGGTGCTTTGTTATGGTGTTCCTTTAAAAATCGCGGAAGATCCGCATATGAAGGAAGCAGGAGCCGAACAAACACGCATTGAATTGCGGCGCAACGGGGCAGCGGTGGATAACGAACTTGCCTGTTTACCTTTGATAGAGCAGCACCGGCCAATTACCGGCCCCATGAATAACATTTTCCTTGGTTCCACGAATGCTGCTTCGTTAAATCCAACTAACGGTTTATTGTTGGTGGCACGCTTGGATGGTCCCACCGCTGCAATTGCACGAAGCCTGGTAGATAAAGCCATTGAGGCGGAAACAAATGGATTATGGGGTCGCGCTTACTTTGACCTGCGGGGTCTCGCCAACGGTGAATATAAATTGGGAGATGATTGGATTCGCGGCGCTTCGGAAGTTTCCCGGAGGCTGGGCTTTGAAACTATCGTGGACACGAACGGCGGCACTTTTCCCACTACCTTTCCCTTGAGCCAGGTGGCCTTGTACGCGGGCTGGTACGATGAAAATGTTTCGGGCCCGTTTGCCCGTCCGACGGTCGAGTTCATGCCCGGAGCATTTGCTTATCATCTGCATTCCTTCAGCGCCGCAACCTTGCGTTCGGAAACTCATCAATGGGCAGGCCCCCTGCTCGCCCGAGGCGCCACCGCGACGATGGGGACCGTTGATGAGCCCTATCTCGCTGGAACTCCAGACATGGCCATTTTTTTTGCGCGCTTTATCTTCTCTGGCTTCACCTTTGGCGAAGCCGCTTATGCCTGTCAAACGACGCTTTCTTGGCAAACGACCGTCGTGGGTGATCCCTTATACCGTCCGTTCGCAAAAGGGCCGCAGGAGCAATATGATGAACTGGAGCATCGGCACAGCAAGTTGATTGAATGGTATTATTTGCGGGCAACCAATTTTAAATTGATCAACGGAACACCCCTGGCGGAAATGGTTTCCGCCATGGAAAAGTTGGAAACTGCAAAAAAGAGCGCTGTGTTGATGGAAAAATTGGCCGATATGTACACCGCCCAAGGCAAACCTGCTTCCTCAGCGCATGCCCTGCAGGAAGCTTTAAAACTGGATCCATCGCCTCAACAGCGAATTCGTATAATGTTGACCTTGGCAGATCATCTTATTCCTTTGCATCAGGAGCAGGAAGCCTATGAAGTTTATTTGCAATTCATGAAACAATTTCCTGATTACGCCGATCAGCTTGCGATTTACAAACAATTGCTCAGTCTGGCTGAAAAGCTCGGAAAAAAAAGCGAGGCTGCCAGTCACCAAAAAGAAATTGACCGGCTGACAAGTTCACGCAACCAGCCCCCAAAAATACCAGCCCTCAGACGCGGCATTTAGCCACCCCTGAGGGCTGAATTAAAACCGGCGATTACTTCTTTTTCGACTGCGCTTTTTTGTCAAAGGCAGCATCAAAAGCAACCTTGCTCGGCGCAAAATCAACCCGGCGGACAAACGCAGCGGCTTCGGTAGCGCCATGCTCGCGATCCATTCCGATGTCTTCCCACTCCACGGACAGCGGCCCCTGATAATTTATATCGTTCAGCGCGCGAATGATTCTTTCGAAATCAACCGTGCCGCGTCCGAGTGAGCGAAATTCCCACGCACGCCGGGGATCGCCAAATTTCGTATGACCGCCAAAGATACCGGCTTCAGTGGGCGTGGCTGACCAATAAACGTCCTTCATATGAACGTGATAAATGCGATTGGCGAACTTGCGGATGAACCCGACATAATCAACACCCTGATAACCAAGGTGTGACGGATCATAATTGAAACCAAACTCTGGCCGGCGATTAATGGCTTCCAATGCGCGTTCCGCACTTACAATGTCGAAAGCAATTTCCGTAGGATGAACTTCCAGTGCGTACTTCACCTTGCATCGCTTAAATTCATCGAGGATGGGATTCCAGCGATTGGCAAAATCGGCAAAGCCGTCTTCAATCTGGGCGTCACTTACGGGCGGAAAGCTATAGAGCAAACTCCAGATCTTTGAACCGGTAAAACCATTAACCACATTAATGCCAAGGTTCTTCGCAGCATAAGCGGCCTTGATCACTTCGTCTGCCGCGCGTTTCTTTACATCCGCGGGCTTGCCATTACCCCAAACATGAGGCGGGAGAATGGCCTTGTGCCGTTCATCAATATTATCACAAACCGCTTGGCCGACGAGATGTGTGGAGATGGCCCAGGTTTTTAATCCATGTTTCGCAAGGATGGCATGGCGATCATCGCAATACGCTTTATCCTGCGCTTTGTTAACATCGAAATGATCACCCCAGCAGGCAAGTTCAAGACCATCATAACCAAATGATTTTGCCTTTTGTGCGACAGTATCCAGGGTGAGATCGGCCCACTGGCCGGTAAACAGAGTGACAGGGCGTGCCATAAGTTAAATCCGTTATTGTTAAGGTTGCAGGCAAAATCTATTGAAATAACCGCGTCCATTGCAAGATGATTCCGTCTGACAAGAGGGAGCAGCACTCTCTAATTGCAGATAACACAATCTGCATTCAAAGTGAATTGGCGACGTTACGAAGGCTGACGAACATGATTACATTTTACGATACGCACGCGCATCTCGACTATCCGGATTACGCTGAGGATTTGCCTGGGGTTATTGCGCGAGCGCAGGCTGCCGGGATTACCAAAATAATTTCCATCGGCACGGATTTGGAAAGCAGCGCACGAGCTATTAAACTCAGCGAGGAATATCCCGGCGTATTTGCCGCTGTAGGCTGGCACCCCACCAATGCCTATACTGCTCCGGAAGATCTACGCCCTGCCCTGCGCGAACTGGCGAGGCATCCCAAAGTAGTCGCCATCGGTGAGACCGGGCTTGACTACTATCGCCTGCCCAGCCAGCAACCCGGAGGTAACGTTGCTGACGATGAACCCTACAAGCAAAAGCAGGCGCTGATCTTCAATCAGCAGATCGAAGTGGCGGCGGAGTTTGGCCTCAACTGTGTGATCCATACACGAAGCTCTCTTGAAGATACGCTGACTCAGATGCAGCCATTTACTGGACGCGTGCGTGGTGTGTTTCATTGTTTTGTAGATGGTCCGGCAGCAATGGAGCGCATTCTCAATATGAATTCGCTGGTCAGCTTTACAGGAATCGTGACTTTTAAAAATGCGCAACTCGTTCGGGAAACCGTGGCCGCCGTGCCCTTGAGGAAATTTATGCTTGAAACAGATTCTCCCTATCTCGCGCCTGTTCCCTATCGGGGTAAACGCTGCGAACCGGGCTACGTGAAGGAAATCTCTGAATTTGTCGCTCAAGTAAAGGGCTGTTCACTGGAAGAATTAAGCCAGGCCACCTGCGCTGCCGCGGCAGAATTTTTCCCCAAATTGAAATAAGTTCAAAACCCGCCTGTCAGACATAATTGCCCACCGATTCAATAATTGTTGACATATAGACAATCCACTTCTATACATACTGGCATGAAAGGTCAGCCAGCCCCGCCCGGT
>JAQGPC010000049.1 GCA_028293285.1 Pedosphaera sp. | reverse complement strand
CGCGACGATTTGTGGAGGCGGGTTTCCTCCAAGCCCAGCACATCACGGTAAAACTTCACTGTCCGTTCTAAATCGTCCACACGATAACGGGTATGCAGGAGCTTTCTGGCAGTTTTCATGGGCGCATCATAAGTCATTTCTGGTACCGATGCACGCTCCAATTCTACGGTGTACTGCCCATTAAGCCATCGGTAATTAACCACTTGAGTCAAAACCCGGTTTCAGATAGGAAATGGGCCGTGTTACAAATACGGCATTGGCTTAAGTTCCTGGTCCTGCCCTGCATCTTCGTCTCCCTTCGCGCCCACGCCCAAATTGATCCGGTCAAACGCGAATTAATCCAGCTTGGTTACAACCAACCGATCGAAGGCCATTCACCCATCTCTGCCTACGCATTTTACTATTATAATCAACCTTCGTTTCTCCGCACTAACGTGACTCTGCGTCTCGCTGTCGCTCCGGTTTACGTCGATTCGGAACTCGGCTTCAAACATTTGCTCGGCACCGAGACTGATCTTGGCATTGGCGCGGCTGGCGGTGGTTTTGCTGATAGCTATTCAGAAATTCGCCGTGGAAAATTATTTCAGGAAGAATCTTTTACCGGCCATGGCGGCAACATCTCAGCCAGCATTTATCACTTATTCAATCCCGAGCAAAAAATCCCCCTCAATGCCATTCTGCGCGGTGCACTCGCCTACGCCACTTATCAACGCGATGACCGGACGGCGCCCGGCTTCGTCCTACCGGAAGACCGTCCCACTTTCTTCGTCCGCACCGGATTTCGCTGGGGTGGTCGGGAGCCATTGATGATCTCCGACGCTGCCTTGGAACTTTCAGTGTGGTATGAAGGCCAGTTTCGCCTCAACTCAGGCCCTTACGGCTTTGGTGGTGATCGCCGCGTGAATCCAAGCTCACATCTTTTCTGGGGCCGCGCTCTTTTCGCTTATACGCTTCCGGAACTGAAGCACAGCTTCGCCCTGAGCATTACCGCCGGCACAAGTGTTGATGCCGATCGCTTCAGTGCCTATCGCCTGGGTGGAACCCTTCCCCTTTCTTCGGAATTCTCCTTGATGTTACCGGGCTATTATTATCAGGAAATCAGCGCCAGCCGTTTCGCCCTGATCAACGGCAGTTACTCGCTCCCCTTGGATAAGGCAAAACGTTGGTCTGTCACTGCCGTGGCCTCCTCTGCCGCAGTTGACTACCTGCCCGGACTTTCCCAGCCCGGTAATTGGAATTCAGGTGTTGGCGGTGGTATCACCTACCGCTCCTTCTCGGAAGCATGGCAGGTCTTTCTCGGATATTCCCATGGCTTTAATGCCATTCGCACCGATGGACGTGGTGCCAATAGCGTCGGCTTTCTTGTGCAGTTTGATCTCGGGCGCGCCAAGGGAAACTTCTACGATCCGGGCGACAAAACTGGATTCTCGCGCGGACTTGATCGAATGTTGAGCACTTTTCCATGATTGGGGCGGTTTTGGGGTATAATCATCTATGAAATTGTTTTCTGTCCTGCTGCTGTGCGCCTTTTTCTTCCTTTCTTCCGCGCGCGCGCAAATGCCGGAAAATCTTGTCGCGGACGGCATTCCTGCTGTTCCCACTGAATTACAGCAGGATGCTCATCGCTATCTGGACTTTCGCGCCGCATCCTTCCTCGGTTGGCATCCAGTTAAACGTGAACTCCTCATCAGCACCCGGTTCGCCGATACGTCCCAGTTGCATTTGGTAAAGATGCCCGGCGGTGCGCGCAAACAAATCACCTTCTTTTCTGAACCGGTTAACAGCGGTTCATTCCGTCCCAAGACCGGCGATTGCATCGTCTTTTCCCAGGACACTGGTGGCGGTGAATTCTACCAACTCTATCGTTACGACCTCGCTGACGGCAAAGTGACTTTGCTCACCGACGGCAAATCACGCAACACCGGTCCTCGTTGGTCGTACGACGGAAAATGGCTGGCTTATACTTCCACCCGGCGCAACGGCAAGGACAACGATATCAACCTTATTGATCCCACCAATCCCAAGACCGATCGTCTCCTACTGGAAGTCTCGGGCGGTGGCTGGGAGATTTCCGATTGGTCCCGCGATGATTCCAAACTGATGCTCATCGAATATATTTCTGCCAATGAAAGTTATCTCTGGCGTGCCGACGTAAAAACCGGCCAAAAGGAATTGCTCACTCCGAAAGGCGGCGAAAAGGTCGCCTACTCAGGCGCCCGGTTCTCCAACGATGGTAAGTCCCTCTTTGTCGCCACCGATAAAGGCTCCGAATTCCAACAACTGGTTCGCATTGATCTAGCCACTAAGGCGTCCCCCCCCCTGACCAGCCATATCCATTGGGACGTGGAGGAATTCGATTTATCAAAAGATGGTAGAACCATTGCCTTTATTTCCAATGAAGACGGTATCGGAGTGTTGCACCTGCTTGATACCCGCACCGGAAAGGAAATTCCCGCGCCCAAAATTCCCTCAGGAATTCCTTCAAGTCTGGAATGGCATGAGAATGGCCACGACCTCGGATTCAACCTTAATTCCGCCCAATCCTCGTTTGATGTCTATTCCGTGGATATAAAGACCGGCAAGGTGGAGCGTTGGACAGAAAGCGAAACCGGCGGCCTTGACCCAAGTCATTTCGTCGAACCTAAATTAGTAAAAATCAAAAGCTTCGATGATCTCCCCATCTCTGCATTTATTTATCGCCCTGACCCTGCGAAATTCCCCGGCAAGCGCCCTATTCTGATCAACATTCATGGCGGACCTGAAGGCCAAAGTCGCCCCGGCTTTCAAGGCCGTAGTAATTATTACCTTAATGAAATGGGCGTTGCCGTCCTCTACCCGAACGTGCGCGGTTCCAGCGGCTACGGCAAAACTTTTCTTACGCTCGATAATGGCATCAAACGGGAAGATTCCGTTCGCGACATAGGTGCATTAATTGATTGGATCAAAAAAGATCCCTCGCTCGATGCTGACCGCATCGCTGTAATCGGTGGTAGCTATGGCGGTTACATGTCCCTTGCCTGCATGGAACATTTCAACGATCAACTCCGCTGTGGAATAGACATCGTCGGCATTTCCAATTTTATCACTTTCCTCAAGAACACCCAGGACTATCGTCGCGATCTGCGCCGCGTCGAATATGGCGACGAACGGGACCCGACCGTTAGCGCGGTTCTGGAAAAAATTTCGCCCACCACCAACGTGAAGCAGATCAAAAAACCGTTGTTTGTCGTGCAGGGAAAGAACGATCCCCGCGTTCCAGTTACCGAAGCCGAACAGATGGTAAAAGCCATTCGCGACAATGGCGGCTTGGTCTGGTACCTCATGGCCAAGGACGAAGGCCACGGCTTTGCCAAGAAGAAGAACTACGATTTCCAATTCCTGGTAACAATCATGTTCCTGCGTGATTACCTGATCAAGTAAGCGTCGTAACTGAAAACGCCTGTCCCGCATGCGGTGGTGAGTTTTCAGCCTTAGATACATTTACTCACGGGATTGATATATACCGGCATTCACTTGCTCCATGGTGGATATGGGTGTATGAACTGACAGAATTTACTTTATGAAGAGATTCCAAACTTTTCGGATTATCATTACGGGCTTTATTCTGGCGGGCATGCTTTCCGCCTGTGGAAATAAGGACGGCGCTTCCTCAAGTGGTAAATCAGCGGACAAGCGCCCGTTGCCTGAACCACCCGCTGTTTCCCAATGCGAGCCGGGCGTTTATGGTGGACGCTGTGTCATCGCAACCTTTGCCGACCCCAAAACTTTCAATCCCATTACTGCCAACGAAACTTCGTCCACGGACATCATCCAGAGAATGTTCAGCGGCCTGGTGATCGTTGATTCTCCCACCCAGGAGGTTTTGCCGGGATTGGCTGAGTCTTGGGAAATCGGACCGGACAATAAAACCTATACATTTCATCTCCGCAAGGGCGTGCGCTGGAGTGACGGCAAGCCTTTAAATGCGGACGATGTGGTCTTCACCTGGAACGATGTTATTTACAACCCCGACATTATAAATGTCACCGCCGACCAGTTCCGTCTCGATGGCAAAAATTTTACGGTTACCAAAGTGGATGATTACACGGTCAAGGTCGTTACGCCTGAAATCTATGCCCCGTTCCTGCTCTTTTTCGGCGCCGTTCCCATTGTGCCGAAACATGTGCTGGCTCCGGCTGTAGCTGCAAAACAATTTCCGGCTGCTTACGGTGTTAACGCTCAGCCTGATAACATCGTGAGTTGCGGCCCGTTTCGGTTGAAACAATATAAGCCCGGCCAGTTTACCTTGCTCGAACGCAATCCCGAGTATTGGCGAGTCGATAAAAAGGGCCAGCGACTCCCCTACTTCGATAATGTCATTTACACTGTGGTGCCGGACATGAGCGCAATTTCCTTGCGCTTCCTCAAAGGCGAAGCTGATTTGCAAGAAATAGTACGCCCGGAGGAATATGACAAGTTTAAGGAAGAATCGGCTAAAGGACGCTTTCAACTGCTCGACCTCGGCCTGGCTTCCGAACAGGACAATCTTATTTTCAACGAGAATACCAACACAAATTCCAAAACGGGAAAACCGATCGTTGACCCCGTAAAACTGAAATGGTTCCGCAACACCAAATTCCGTCAGGCCATTTCCTATGCCATTGATCGTGAAGCCATCGTCAAGGTGGCGCTGGGCGGACGCGGGGCTCCGCGCTACGGCTTTGCCACGGTGCAGGACAAGAAGTGGTACAATGATGACATCATGAAGTATCCCTACGATCCGGCCAAAGCCCGCGCGCTCCTCGCCGAAATTGGCATCAAAGATCGTGGTGATGGCACATTGGCGGATGCTGAAGGTCATCCCATTGCCTTTGTCATGAACACCAATGCGGGCAATGACCGTCGGCAAAAGAGCGCGGTCATCATTCAAGAGGACTTGAAGCGATTGGGCATCCAGTTGACCTTCCAACCCCTCGAGTTCAATTTGCTCATTGATAAGTTTACCGTTTCCTATGATTACGATTGTATCTTGCTGGGTTGGGCTGGCGGCCCTGCTGATCCTGTTTATGCGATGAACATTTTAAAATCCGACGCCTTCAGCCATGAATGGTTTCCGAAACAAAAGAAGCCTTCTACCGAATGGGAAGCGCGGATTGATTTCCTGATGAATGCCCAGCTTAAAACATTGGACCAAACGGAAAGAAAGAAATACTACGACGAAGTCCAGGCCATTCTCGCCGAACAAATGCCCATGATTCCTACAGTCTCCATGCAGGCTTACTGCGCAGCCCGATCCGACATAAAGAATATCCGAGGCACCACACTCGATCCCAACCGCCTCACCTGGAACCTCGAAGAATTGTACTACCAAAAGAAATAGGCAGGCTGGAAGCCTGCAGGAAATTAGCCGGTGGTCCCGCATGCGGGACGACTGCGGCCATCGGTAAACTTCCCGAAATATCGGCGCCCCGGCAGGGGCGCGGGAACATTTTCTACACCAACATCGCATCAACCGCCTGCCCCTTCCCATCCTTCGTCACATAAAAAGGCCGCCCTTCGGTCACATAGCTCGTATCCGCCGGGATGCCCAACGCTTTGTAAATCGTCGCATGCACATCAATCAACGGCACCGGATTCTCCACCGCCACCATCGGATGTTCATTGGCCGTCTTGCCATAAACGAATCCCTGCTTGAAGCCACCACCGAAAAACATCATCGCATTGCAACTGCTGAAGTGACCGTGAAACCCGTACATTTTTTCATTTTCGATGATCAGCTTCTCCCCCGTGTTCCGCTCGGCAAATCCATCCGGCTCGGTGCCCGCTGCGGGTGATGACGCAATCGTCCGCCCAAATTCCGTGCTGATCATTACCAGGGTGCGATTCAACAATCCCCGTTCATCCAATTCTTTGATAAGCTGCGCAATCGGCCGGTCGATTTGCCGTTTCATCTCCACCATGCGCGATTGCCCGTTCTCATGCATGTCAAACCCCTTGAACGGGGCGTATTGATATTCGACCTGGATGTATCGCGCTCCCGCTTCCACTAAACGACGCGCCAGCAGCAGGCTGTTCCCAAACCGATTGCCATAGTAATACGATTTATCCATCACATCCTTCTCACCAATTTCCGCCTCGTACGCCTTTAATACTTCCGGTTTCTCCTCCTTCTGGAAATCAAAAGCCCGCTTCACCGGCGAATCCATCATCGCCCGCGCATCGGCCATCAACTTCATGTAATCGCTGGCCTTGTTCGCCTTCTGCAATTCCTTTTCTTCCAAGCCGGTGATCGCACGCAAATATTCCTGCCGCCGGTCCAACCGATCCATCTTCATCTTGCCCACCGCATTTAACGTCGAAAGCCCTTTTGCTGGATCAGGAATCATAAACGGCGCATAATTCACGCCGTAAAATCCCGGCCCAATATACTCACTGATAAAAAGCTTCTCTTCATCGCTCGTATCAATGTCACGCCCGATATAAATATACGGCGGCACATTCGGATCGCGCCGACCCAGCGTCCGCGCAATTGCCGCACCCATGCTCGGCGTCTTCACGCCGGACGGAAATAAATATCCCGTCTGCATGTAATATTGGGCCTTAAGATGAATCGCTCCAAACTTCGTTTCGTTGGTCAGGCTGCGGAGAATGGTTCCCTTGTTCATGACCTGCGCCATGTTCTCCAATCCCTTGCCTAAAAATATCCCGTCCGCCGAAGTGGCAATCGGCTCGCATGTCCCCAACAACTCGCTCCCCTTCATTCCCTGGCGATAGGGAGTGTATTTTTTTGGGTCCCACGTATCCGTTTGCGCAACTCCACCCGGCAACCAGATATGAATGATCGCGTCCGCCTTGGGAGCAATCTTGGCTATGACCTTCTCGGTGACTGCATCCGCTCCGTGCGCGAGTCCTGCTATGCCCAGCCCTGCTGCTGCAGCCGCACTGGTCTGGATAAATTCGCGCCGATTCATTTTCGTTCTCATACGCATTAACGGATATATTGAAATTCCGGACTCGTAAAAAGCGCCCACAGCACATCACCCAGTTGCTCGCGTCTTGCATCTCCCCGCTCACCTTTAAACAGCTTCTCCGTCACTTTCTGTTCCTTGCCGGATGCCGGTCGATTTAACGCAATCCAATACAATCTATCCACCGCCTTCGAAAACTCCTTTTCTCCCACCACTTCTTCCAACACTTTCCCGGTATAAATCGCCTGATAAAATTCCTCACCGTTCAACAATTCCAACGCCTGCACCACTGCCACATCGTCCGGTCGCGAAGTGCTGATTTCATTGCGTGAAGCCGGCTTGCCCAATGCCCGTGTCAACGCTGTCGAAGCATTGTTCAGATAGAGCCGTCCTTTTGGTTCCAAATTCTGCGACGTGGCCAAGCGAATGCTATCAATCAATTCCTCCGCCGTGAGCCGACGTAATGAAGGTGAACGGTAATATCGCGGCACCGTCGGTTTCGCCACATCGAATTGGTCTTCCAGCTCCGGATCGTATTTCAACTGATACGTCCGGCTCGTCAAAATCAGTCTTATCGTATGCTTCAAATCGTAACCATGCCGGATAAAATCGTCGGCCAGCCATTCCAGCAACTCAGGGTGACTCGCCGGCTGGTCCAATCGAAAATCATCCACCGGCGCGAACAATCCAATCCCGATATAGCGTTTCCACAGCCGGTTCACCATCGTCTTCGCAAAACGCGGATTCGTCGGGTCTACCAAAAGCTGCGTTACCCGATGCAACCGCTGCTCATAATCCTTCGGCGTCTCCTCCGGAACGTCCGGCAATTCAAACGGAAACTTCGCCGCCACAAACTGCCCGCTCTTCTTCTCGCAACGAATCGATTCCAAATCATTCGTCGCGAACATTCCGCCAAACGCCAGGAAGCGCGCTTGTGGCCATTCCTTATTCAGAAAATGATTGTGACAACTCGCACATTTCATTCCTGTCCCGAGGAATACCTGGCTCACATTGGCCGCACTCTGGATTGTCAGCGTATGCGTCTCGTTCTGGATATACGTCGCCACCGTCCGCTTCCCATTGGCACTGCTGACCACTGGCTTTTGATAATCCGGCATCAGCGG
This sequence comes from Pedosphaera sp., assembly GCA_028293285.1. GTDB lineage: Bacteria > Verrucomicrobiota > Verrucomicrobiia > Limisphaerales > Pedosphaeraceae > Pedosphaera. Next base: position 1,807 of record JAQGPC010000049.1, on the reverse strand, counting down.
ATCAATCAACTCTGCCACCATCACGTCATATGGTTTATTGTCCACGAAGCTTTGGTAAATCCAGTTGCGATAATTTCCATGCGTCGGAATCCCTCCCTGCATGATCACATTGGCGCTTCCCAAGGCCTCCTCCCAAAAAGGCACCCAATGTGCCGCGTAGTCCTCCTTGCGCGACAACAACTCATCCACCAATTTCACACGCTTGACCGGCGACTTATCATCCAAAAACTTTTCTGCCTGAGCCACCGTCGGAATCACTCCCGTCACATCCAGGTAAACACGTCGTAGAAATGTCGTATCATTGCAAACGGTGGGGTCTTTCCCTGTCTGCTTGGCAATAGGATCGGTTTCCCATTTCCCCACAATAAATTGATCAATGGCATTGAAAGTCGTCCCCTTCACCTTGGGCGGCACCGGCACTTTCGGCAAATACGCCATCCGCACCGTCCGTTGCGCAACCAATCTCTCCTTATTATCCGCGCTAAACATCAAAACATTCAACGCCTTCTGCATTTCTGGACTACCCACATTTAGCGCCATTGTGTCGGCACTTGATCTCCCCTTCGCACTAGCCGCAGGCAAACTGGATGCCAGCGCTTGGCCGGAGTCATCTTTCGCTCCCGCCGTGATCCACAACCGCACCAAATGCAACTCGTCTTCGCTCAGCTTCGAATTTCCCTTGGGCATCTGCGGTTCCTTTTGACCGCGAAGATACTGCACCAACGCACTCTCATCCGGCTTGCCTGGAATAATCGCTGGATGCGCCTTCTTTCCGCCCTTGATTAAATTCGCCACTGATGATGCATCGAATTGCCCTTTCAAATCATCCCCGCCATGGCACTCCGAACAATTCGCATCCATTATCGGCTTGATGTCCCGCGTGTAACTCACCTTTGCCGCCTCTTTGGCATCAATCGCTCGAATCTTGATCTCCACCACCTTCGGCTTTTCGGCTCCGAAGGCCAAAGCACCTGCATACAAGAGCATTATCGCCACCGCGCTCCTGCCCATGGTCACCACACATAACCCGCTCATTTTTCTGCAATGGATGCTCATTTCAAATTTCCACCAAATCAAGTAGTTGGACGCAATGCGACACGACGGAATTTAAGAAACTATAACGTCCCTCCCTCCCCATTCAAAACTCAAAATTTAGCTTTTGGCCTTGCCTTGAACTACTTCGTCAACTTGCTCGTTGAATTCAAGCCAACCATTGAGCGGCCTTGTGCAACAATATGGCAGGTTCCACCCGACCCCGTTGCCTCCACGCTCCCAAGAAAACGTTCATTCTCATAGACGTCAAAGCGGACCCTATTTGTTCCGTTGACGTCGAACCAACATTCCACACGATAAGCTGTAAACTCCAAATTCATTGGCACGCTGCCGCTCACGGGCAGCTTCTTTCCACCGGTTGAAACTTCGCCAGTGAATATGCTTCCCTGATCACCCGAAACCTTAATGACAAAATGGTCGCCAAGAAATGACCTGGTTGGATCAGTCTGACAGCCTATGATGACAACAAGAAAGATAAGAATCCCCCAGGAAAGCGCGCAGAACGGTTTTAATGGCGGATAATTCATGCGGGCAACTTCGTTCAACCGCGCTTTCTTCGCAAGTTTCTTTATTCCAATTACTTGGAGCGGAGGTCGTGTTGTTGGAACCGTAAAGATCGCTGAGACGTAACTGACAGGGTGAGTGCAGACAGTTGCAAACTTGCCTGCTTTCCAAAAATTACTTTAACTTGCGGACGAGGTTGAAGATTCTTTCGGCTCGGAAACGGGCCTACTCTTCTTGTTCGGGTTCTGCT
>JAQGPC010000005.1 GCA_028293285.1 Pedosphaera sp. | reverse complement strand
CCGACCCGATCCCATCCCGAACTCGGCCGTCAAACACAGTCTTGCCGATGGTAGTGCCTGTATAGCTTGCGCGAGAGTAGGTTGCCGCCAGATTCTTTCATTAAAAAGCCGGAACATTTATTTGTTCTGGCTTTTTCTTTTTATGAACTTAGGAGGCTTATAATTTTGAAATGTAGAGCCCTTTCCGAATCTCTTTATACTAGTCGGAAATGGAGGGTAGAAATGTTAGACTAGTCGGAGAAATAGTGGAGTGTGAACTTCCAAAGATGGAAAGGTAAAACGCTCAGTAGTTCAACAAGGGAATCAATTGCCGGGCGGCAATCGTAAACTTGCTTCCAATGGCTGCACATCTGCCAACTCTTTGCCATTGGTACCGCCGCCGAGCTTGGTAAGTTTTTCACCGCTGGGTCGGACCATGCGTTCGTAACTGCCAACGGCATCGTTGTAAGCCGTGTTGGCACGTTCTAATCCCTTACGAATATTCTCGAAATGCTCTGTAAACTTGGCAATTCGTGCGTAAAGTTCCTGGGCTGCTTCAGCTATGGAACGCGCATTTTCGGATTGTGCGTGTTGTTGCCAACTCATACTGACTGAGCGCAACAGCGCAATAAGTGACGCTGGAGTAGCAATCATGATGCGTTTCCCGGCTGCCCACACGATTAATTCATGATCTCCCTCCAATGCTGCACTAAAAAGTGATTCTGCGGGCAGGAAAAGAACTACATAATCCAAGGCATTTGGAAATTCGCGGGGATAATCACGTTCCCCCAAGGCTTTAATGGTGTCTTTCAGCTTTTTTGCGTGAGCGGCCAAGGCTTCAGTCCGCTTAGTCATGTCCACGTTGTCGATTGCCGTCAAAAAATCAATTTCCGGCACCTTGGCATCTACGATGATGATGCGGTCGCCTGGCAGGCGAACAATGAGATCCGGCTTGCTGTCGCCCGATTGGATTTGTTCGCTGAAATCGCAATGGGCACTCATGCCAGCGGCCTCGATGACCCGGCGTAAAGTTTCTTCCCCCCAACGTCCACGCGCTTGATTGGAACTGAGGACGCGGCGGAGTTGCAGCGTTTCGCTGGAAAGTGATTGGCTCTGCAAAGCCAATGTTTCCAAGTGTTTTTTCACTTCACCGAGTGCCGTGGATTGGCTGGTTTCACTTTGAGCCAGACGCTGCTGATAAATCTTAAGCTGTTCTTCGAGCGGCTTTACCAATGTTTTGATTGATTCCTGACGCTGCGAGAGATCGCCTTTGGCGGTTTCTTGAAATTTTGCCAGGGTTTCGTTGGCCAGACGAAGAAATTCAGGTTGAGTTTGCTTGAGTGCATCAGCACTCAGGGCTTTGAAGGCTTCGCGCAGGTCAACTAGCGCCTTGTCCTGGGAAACTTTTGCTTCCTTGAGAGCCTGTTCGTGGATTTGCCGTTGTTCGATGAGGAGTTTTTCAGCAGAGGATTTTTGGGCTTCGGCTGCTGCACAAGCAGTATTCAGCTTGATGAGTTGCTCCCGTTCCTTCGTCAATTCAGCTTCACGCGAAACCAACTGCTGGCGCAATTCGTTTTCGAGACGACCGTCGGGAGGTAAAGCAGTGGCACTCCGGCGTGAACCAAGCAGCCAGCCGATGATGCAGCCGAGCACGATTCCGAGCGCTAACCCAATTATCAAGATAACTATCGGCGACATTTTATAGACGACAAAAAAAGCCCACGACCTGAGCCATGGGCTTTATCCTGCCACGATTTCCATCGTGGTCAAAGGCGAATCACTGCTTAGAAATGCGCAATAACTTCAATCTCCACACTCGCGGCACGGGGGAGGGCGGCCACTTGGATGGTGGAACGGGCCGGAAAATCAGCCGTGAAATATTTGGCGTAAACTTCATTCATGCCAGCGAAATCAGCGAGATTAGTAAGGAAAACCGTGCTTTTGACCACGTTATTAAAAGTCAGCTTCTGATCATCGAGGATAGCCTTGACGTTTTCGAGCACGCGTTCGGTTTGGGCTTTGATATCACCAGCGACGAGATTGCCGGTGGCGGGATCAAGCGGGATTTGGCCGGCGCAGAAAAGGAGATCGCCGATGCGCACTGCATGGTTATAAGGACCGACGGCAGGGGCGGATTTTGCAGGTTTGATGATTTGTTTCGAGGCCATTTTATTAATTGTTAAGGTTTATATTGCGGACGTGTTAACAAGAGTATTGAAACTGGTCAAGGCACAGAAATAATATGCCTGAATCTGCCGGTCATGCTTTCAGCTTCTTTTCCAGAATTTCGCCGACAAGGGCGGGATTAGCCTTGCCCTTACTTAATTTCATGACCTGGCCTTTAAGGGAATTAAGCGCGGCAACTTTGCCGGCCTTGTAGTCTTCGACACTCTTCGGATTGGCTGCGATGGCTTCATCACAGAGCTTCTCAATAGCCCCAGTGTCGCTGACTTGGGCGAGACCTTTCTTCTCAACGATCTGTGCAGGGGAATCACCAGAGGTGAACATCTCGGCGAAAACATCTTGGGCAATCTTGCTGCTGATCTTGCCGTTATCAACAAGTGCAACGAGTTCTGGAATATCGTTGGGTTTAACCTTTACTTCTGCGAGCGGGATTTGAGTTTCAGTGATTTTGGCGCGCAGATTATTGATGACCCAGTTGGCAATGGCCTTGCGGTTCTTCGCGCTGGCAACTGCCTTTTCAAAGTAATCTCCGAGCGGGACATCGTTGACGAATGTCTCGGCGTCGGGCGCGGGAAGTTCGTAATCGACCATGAAACGTTGCTTGCGCGCGAGCGGAAGTTCGACAACGCGTTTGCTGACTTCTTCCAACCAGGCTTCAGTTGGTTCAAATGGCATCAAATCAGGTTCAGGGAAATAACGGTAATCGTGCGCCTGTTCCTTTGAGCGCATGGTTTCGGTGATGTTGGCAACGTCATCCCAACGGCGGGTTTCCTGCGAAAGCTTGCCGCCTTTAGTGAGAACTTCAATCTGGCGGGGAATTTCATATTCCAGGGCTTTCCGCGCGCCGCTGAAACTGTTCATGTTTTTGATCTCGATCTTGGCGCCGAGTTCCTTCTGCCCCTTGGGACGGACGCTGATATTGACGTCGCAACGGACCATGCCTTTTTCCATGTCACAATCGCTTACGCCGCCATAAACTAAAACATCCTTGAGTGCGTTGAGGTAGGCATAAGCCATGTCCGGGCTGGTAATGTCGGGTTCAGAAACAATTTCCAGCAACGGCACGCCCGCACGATTGAAATCAACGCCGCTGTTACGGTCGAAATGGAAGTTCTTGCCGACGTCTTCTTCGAGATGAGCGCGGGTAATGCGCACGCGGGACATGCCGCCGTTGAACTCGAAATCGAGATAACCGTTGGCAGTAGAAGGCTTGTCGTATTGAGTGACCTGATAATTCTTGGGTGCGTCGGGATAAAAATAATTTTTACGATCGAACTTGGCGAAGCGGGGAATGGTGCAGTGCAACAAGTAACCGGTGAGGACAGTGAGACGCAATCCTTCATCGTTGGCAACGGGCAACACGCCCGGCATGCCGAGACAAACCGGACAGACATTGGTATTTGGCGGCGCACCGAATTCATTGGCACAGCCACACCACATTTTTGATTTCGTCTTTAGCTGGACATGTGTTTCCAGCCCGATGACAGCTTCGTATTCCATAAATACTTTCTACAATTACAAATTAACACAGATTCCAAACCGAAAGGTTACTTGCGAACCTTTTCCAAAGGCATTTTAGCCCTAATTCGACTTTCGCAACTGTCTCGCAAACTCTTTGACCCAGGAATCATCGGGATCCAACCGTATACAAGTTTCCGCGATCTGTATGGCCTCGTCGGGCCGTTTGAGCTCTACCAAAAAGTTGCTGTACCGATAAATTGCCTCGGGCGAGTAGGGACAAAGGGCAAGCGCCTGCCGGAAGGCGAGGTCTGCTGCCTTTCGCATCCGGTACTTTTCGGGTTCCCCATTCGCATGTTGCATCCGCCAGACGTACAGGCTTGCGATGGAACTGCGGAGCTTGGAAAAACATTTCTGAGACTGGTCATTTTTGGCAAACGCGGTATTGCCTTTGAAGCCGGCCCGATCCTCTCGACTATAAACCTTATCCGCGAAGTCGCAGACTTCTTTGACGGAAGTTTTATCGGTGATCCAGTCACCAATTAATTCTCCGGTAAACTGCTTCCAATAATTGTAATCCCTTTGCAGCGTCTCTTCATCCAGTCCGGTCAGCGGTTTATGATGCAACTCCAGGATCAGGTCGTGCGGCGACAGATACGGGTACATCCAATCCAATGGAAAACTTTCTTCGATATAAAATTCGCGGTTGGGATTTTTCTCCAGGATAATTTTGATTAGTAGCCCGTTGATTTCCATGACTGCTACCTGACCGTTGACTTGTATCCTCCCCTCGACCGTTCGGACATCTTCGCCTGGTTTCAGCTTTCCAGCCTTTAAACGTTCTCCGGCATCGGCAACATACCCTTCAAAAGCTTTTTGTGAGTCTTCCATGGAGGGAATATAAAGTTTCCTTCCATACATAGTTCGCAAGTATTCGAGATACCTTCCATCGGCCAATTGATTTTGGGTGAATGTAAAAAATGGCCGCCCGTCACGGTGTGATTCACTCAAAGCGGAAATTACAAATCGTCCTGAGTCAGTTCCACCAAAGTAGACGCTGCCTTTCGGAATCGAGGCAATAATGTTGCTGCCAAACCGATGCAGCAACTTGTTGTCCCACTTATGGAACTGCTCATACGTGCCAATAGTTTCAGAAATAACCGGCCAAATCGCCGTTTGTAGTGCCGGGGATAAGGAATCAGCATTGATGCCGGCGTAGCGACCGATATTGTCAACACGAGCAGCCAGGTTGGTGGCAGTCTCCCAGTCGTCCACTCGAACAGCGTCAAAAAAGCTCCAGACAATTGGCGGGACTTTATTGGTCTGAGTTCCAGCCAAATCCTTTGCCTGAGCCCTCTTTGCCGTAACGAAACGCGCCATGTCTAAATCAAGTGCGCTGGCATTGCCTACCATGGTATTAACCAAGGCAAAGCAGAAAATAATCTTATAGAACGCACATTCCATGAATGGTCTATTTAGGTTTGGTTTCGTCATGCCGGTCTTGCCGTGAGCACGTCGTTCTAATGCGTCTCATCATATAGTGCATCAAATTTTCAGCAGTGGCCTTTCTTTATGCCAATTGGTGGATTGCTCGTAGGCATGGGCGATTTTGAGAATCGTTTCTTCGCCAAACGGTTTGCCGAGGAGTTGAAGGCCGATAGGCAGCTTGGGATTGGTTGTGAATCCGCAGGGCAAACTCAGGCCGCAGATGCCGGCTAGATTGCAGGAGATGGTGAAAATATCGGAAAGATACATCTGCAACGGATCGTCGGATTTCTCGCCGATTTTGAAGGCGGCTGTTGGGGTGGTAGGTGTAACGATGGCATCGACCTTCTCGAAAGCCTTTAGAAAGTCCTGACGAATTAAAGTGCGAACTTTTTGGGCACGTAAATAATAAGCGTCGTAATAGCCGCTGCTGAGCACGTAGGTGCCGAGGATAATGCGGCGTTTGACCTCGGGGCCGAAACCTGCACCGCGGGTATTGGAATAAAGTTCGATGGGATCTTTCCCGTCAACGCGCGCGCCATAGCGGATGCCGTCGAAACGAGCCAGATTGGCACTGGCTTCAGCGGTGGCGACAATGTAGTAAGTGGCAACCGCGTAATCGGTATGCGGCAGGGAGATTTCGACAACTTCAGCGCCGAGCTTTTGGAGTTGCTGCACAGCGGCTTGGACGGCGGCATTCACTTGAGGATCGAGCCCACCGATCATGTATTCCTTGGGCAGACCTATTTTAAGTCCTTTGATATCGCCAGTGAGCGCAGAATGATAGCGAGGGACGGGTTGAGGGACACTGGTGGAATCGCGATGATCAACGCCGCTCATGACTTCGAGCAAAGTGGCAGAATCACGTACGTCCTTGGTGAATGGGCCGATTTGATCGAGGGATGAGGCAAAGGCGACCAAGCCATAACGGGAAACGCGGCCGTAAGTGGGTTTAAGACCAACGCAACCACAGAGTGCAGCGGGTTGACGGATGGAGCCACCGGTATCGGTGCCTAAAGTTGCGATGCATTCGTCAGCCGCAACGGCTGCGGCAGAGCCACCAGATGAACCGCCAGGGATGCGAGCGATGTCCCATGGATTGTGCGTTGGACCAAAAGCTGAGTTCTCGGTAGAACTGCCCATGGCAAATTCATCCATGTTCAAGCGACCAAAGACGATAGCACCAGCAGCCTTTAATTTTTCAATGACCGTGCCGTCGTAAGGAGAAATGAACTTGCCAAGGATTTTGGATGCGCAATTAAGCGGATGATTTTTTACAGCCAACACATCCTTAATGGCAATCGGAACGCCAAGCAGCGGTTGCTGGGAATGGGTGGCACCGCTGGCGAGAGCCTTGTCAGCGGCATCAGCTTGAGCGAGGGCATCAGCGGCATCGTAGCTTAGAAAGGCATGAATCTGACCATCAACCTTTTGAATCTGGTCGAGGCAGGCTTGGATAGCTTCGCGGGCACTGGATTCTTTTTTGGCCAGTTTCCCGGTCAATTCGGAAATGGTGAGTTGGTTTAACATGGAAAATCAACGGTGCGGAAATTAGCTGTGCCGCTTATGAATGATGATGTTGTTACCATCGGGATCGGCAATCACAGCGAGGCGGCAGACGGGCGTGGGGAAAACCTCGCGAACGAAAGGAACGTTGTGTTGTTTCAAGTGTTCGATAAAGATGTCCAAGTCTTCCACTTCAAAAGCGATTTCAGCCCCTTTGCCGGGAACACCTTTTTCCATCATCGTAGTGATGGCGAACGTGGCGCCAGCGATGTCGTATTCAATCCATTCCTCGCGAACATTCGTTTCTACTCGAAACCCGAGATCGCCTTCATAAAATCGGCGTGCCCTAGGCATGTCGGTCACGGGGTAAACGGTAAAAGCGATACTGGTAATCATAGAACCCGGAGTTGAGCGGCTTACTCGACAATTTTGGGCACCAGAAAGAGCCCATTGGCCTTGGCAGGGGCATTACGCAAGGCTTCGTCAGTGGGCAGGGAAGGGCGGATCTCATCAGGCCGGGTGACGTTAATAAGAGGGACGGCATGGGCCGTTGGTTCCACCTGACTCACATCAAGTTCCTTCAGCTTCTCGATATAGCCAAGAATGTTGCCCAATTGCGCGCCGATCTTTTGCTCTTCCGCCGGTGAAAGGGAGATGCGAGCCAGGTGCGCCACGTATTTTACATCGATTTCGGTACCAGCCATAAGGAAAGACTAAAGTTCAAGATTGAAAGTTCAAGGTTCAAAAATGGGAAGAGCCAAGGCGGACGTGTAAACCAGAACAATAGATTCTGATAACCGGAAGGATTTACTCCTCGTCGAATTTGCGATGCAGCAGCAATTCCAACTCCGCGATAGCTGCCGAAGCATCATTTCCCTGGGCGTGGACGGTCAATCTGCTCCCTGGACCGGCTGCCAGCATCATCAAACCCATGATGCTTTTGCCGTTTACCTTTTCACCATCCTTTTCGACGAAAATGTCGCAGGTATAACGGTTTGCAACTTTGACAAACATGGCGGCAGGCCGGGCATGAATGCCCAGCTTGTTTGAAACCATTAAATCTTTGGTCATTGTCCCACCGTCATCTGTGATTTTCTTAGCACTCATGAAACCTTCTGAATATCTTATCTGACAAGGAGCTTCCGCGCCAACGAATTCTATAATTTACTCGCGGCGGCCATTCTGGCAATCAAACGGTCATTCAATTCCTTGGCTGGATTATAACCGGAAGCCTTCAATTTGGTCTGGAAAGCAGCCACTTCGATGAGTCGGGCGAGGTCGCGTCCGGGCCGAACTGGAATGGTGATGTGGGGAATATCAACATCAAGGATTTTTACAAATTCCTCGTCCATGCCGACACGGTCCACGTCAGGGACATCATTCCAAGTTTTTAGCGAGACAATGAGATCGACCTTCTTCTCACGGCGGATGCTGCGGACGCCGAACATGGCGGCAACATTGATGATACCGATGCCGCGGACTTCCATGTGGTTCCGAGTGAGTTCCGCACTGGTGCCAATGACTTCACGGCCATCCACAAGGGTGACCTTGGTGATATCATCCGCGACAAGACTGTAACCCCGCTCGATGAGGGCAAGAACACTTTCGCTTTTGCCAATGCCACTTTCGCCACGGATAATCACGCCCACGCCCAGGATATCAACCATGCTGCCCATCTCGGTGCCATGCGGGGCAAACATCATTTCCAGAGAGAGGGTCGCCAGATTGATGAACTTCATCGTGATGAGCGGGCATTGAAAGATGGGGACATCATACTTTTCCGCTGCCTTAAGGAATTGCCGGTCCGGATGAAGATCACGGCTGAAAACGATGCAGGGAACTTTGTATGAGAAGAGAGTGTTGTAGCGTTTTTCGCGTTCTTCCGAAGTAAGAGATTTCAGGTAGAAAGCCTCGGCATTGCCGATGACCTGAACGCGTTTATTGGCAAAATAGCGGGTGAAGCCGGTCAAGACGAGACCGGGACGGTTGACCGTGGGTTCGCGGATGATGCGTTTCAAGCCGCTCGCGCCAGCCACCAACTTCAAATCAAGAGAACTGGCCTGCTCGGTATAAAAACGTTCGACTGTGACAAGGTCGCGTTGCATGGCTTCAGAGACTTAGATTCAGAACAAGGTCAGTATTGAATTACCAATCTTGCCCTTATCCGGTCTAATATTAAGCGCAATACAGCCTTAAAGACCAGAAGCAATTTTGGACTCAAAGATTAAACTCGGGCCCGAGATAGATTTCGCGGGCTTTGGGGTCGCTGGCAAGCTGCTCCGCGCCGCCCTGATAAACTACTTCGCCTTTATGGATGAGGTAGGCGCGGTCCACGAGCTTTAGCATCTCGCGGGCTTGATGGTCGGTGATGAGGATGCCGAGACCGCGATCTTTGAGGCGGCGGATGATTTTCTGAACTTCGTATACCGCAATGGGATCAATGCCGCTGAAGGGTTCATCAAGCAGGAGTAGTTTGGGGCTGGTGACGAGGGCTCGGGTGATTTCGAGCCGACGCTTTTCGCCGCCGCTCAGGGTATAGGCCATGCTTTTGGCAAGACGGCCAAGGTCCAATTCATCCAGTAGATATTTGAGACGGACGGCGCGTTCTTCCCGGCCCATTTTGCACGTTTCCAGGATGGCCATGATGTTCTGCTCCACGGTGAGCTTGCGGAAAATGGAAGGTTCCTGCGTAAGATAACCAATGCCGAGTCGCGCGCGCTGGTGCATGGGGAGACGGGTGATGTCCTTGCCTAAAAAACTGACGCTGCCTTCATCCGGCTTGACCACTCCAACAACCATGTTGAAAGAGGTGGTTTTGCCTGCGCCATTCGGGCCGAGCAGGCCGACGATCTCACCCGGAGCGACATGGATGGAGACGCCATTAACAACCCGGCGTTGGCGGTATGCCTTAACCAGCTTTTCGGTGGATAACAATTGAGCGGGAACTGAAGCGTCAGGGTTGGCAGTCATGACGTGTGGTTGGGTTTCAAGGCTCATGACGTTTAACGTTTATGTTTCTTTAAAGTAGTCACTGGTTTGAGAGAGTGTTTAACCACGCCCGTATGATTCGTTTCAGGATTGGGCAGCATCTTGTAGTTCCTGGTTAAAAGTTTGTTGTTGCGCAGATCCAAGGTGAGAACGTCCTTCGTCGTCAACGTGGAGTTGGTGAAAACAATCATCGGATTGCCGGTCAAAGTGGCAATGGCATTGGTGCCCGTATAAACTGCCCGCGCACCGCTGGCGATGGCTTCATTACGGGTGATAAGAACATTGCGGTCGGCCACCAGCAGGTCAACAGCATTGGTGTTGGGCAGAAAATCAACGGTCATTACTTCCGAATTGAGCGTGAGTTTCATGGGCTTGGGACTATTAGTGCGAATTTCGGTTTTAATGGCGACCACGTTCCGTTCAGCAACAATTTGTTGGATGAGACTGTTGGTCCGCATCTGTATGTTCAAAGTATCGCAGACAAGTTCTTTTTCAACGCTCGTGCCGTGGAGATCAGGGATGGGAAGTTGGTGGGCATAAACATCGGTTTCCGCGCGAATGTTGTGCACTTGATTGCTGCGATACGCGATTTTCAGGGTGTTGCAATCGAGAGTGCCGAGGGTGTTGGTTCCATTCAAAAAGTTGGCTTCAACACGGTCGTGAAAAGTCAGAAGGTCATTTTGGTAATCGTAATGATCGCACAGAATTTCAGCGAACTGGTTGGTGTTGTTTTTGGAAGGCTTGTCATTCGAAGCACCGAGTGCATTGACGGGGAATTTAAAATAGGCATTCGTTCGGGCACTGAAGGCTTTATTGGTGCGATCGAAGATAAGGATGTCGCCCTTGGCAAGGCGCTGGTCAGCCTGCCATGCCGCATGCCCGGTAAGTTCGAGCTGGCCGGTGATTTCAGAATAAAACGCGTGGTTACCGGTGGCCCGGCTTTTGTTTTCGGGGTCGAGAATGACAACGTTTTTATCGGCATTAATGGTCTGGATGGGGCCATTGGTGGGAGGCATCTGGAAGAGCATCGAATCTGAAAAGACTTCAACAAATTTATTGGTGGAAGCTGGAGTATTGGTTGGGGTGGTTTGAGCGAGGAGTGAAATTCCGGATTGGTTGATGGCCTCACGGGGTATTTTCAAATAGGCATTTCCTTCGGCACGCAACGTGTTATGAGCCCGATCGAAGATAAAAAGTTGGGCGGTGCCTTCGCGGAGGCCTTCCTGCCAGCGGGGATTGCCGGTGAGTTCGACCAGTTGCGTGCCGTCTTTCGTAGTGTACACGGCATGGTCGCCGGTGGTGCGTCCGCCGGTGGATTTGTTGATGATAACTACATTGCGGTCGGCGTTGATGTTTTCGATTTTCCCGGCGGTGGTGCGTTGGATGGTCATTACGTCGCAGGTCAAAATCATCTGAATGTCTTCGACCCGGACGTTGTTGGTATAGGTAATGAGATTGGCTTGGCGGTCAAAGTTGAAGTGGTCAGAATAAATGTGCAGTGGTTGATTGGTGCCGGAGGGTGCATTGGTAACAGAGGCTGTTGTTTTAGCGCTGGATTGATTAGTATCAGTGGACTTGGCTAGAAGCTCCCTTTCAATAATGGTGTGAACCTTGTTCGAAATGATGAGGATTGAATTGGTTTTAGCCAGCCAGAGAAAGCCTTCTCCTTCAATGCGCATTTTGCCATCGCCAGAGTGGATTTCCAGTGGCCCGTCCGAACTGACAAGGCGGGTGTCGGAATTGACAACACATTGCGGTGCTTCCACAATCATTTCCGGTGCGACGGGGCCGGTTTCAGGAAAGGTTTCAATTTTCAACGCCTTCATGGCAAGAAGCGCACCACCATTAGGCGGCGCCTTGGCTTCCTTGCCCGTGATGCGGGTCTTTAAGCGCGTTTGATTCGGTTCGGGATAATGATCGGTCGTTTTCCAATCTTTGGCGGTGATACCTGTCTGTTGGGCAAACAGACCGGAAGCCAGGAGCACATAAGTAGCAGCTAAACAGAGGCAAACGGCTTGAGACAATTTTTTGAAAACAGGTGACATCATGAAATCAAGCTGAGTGTTCCGCGACCAGCCGGTCCCAGCGGCCCTGCGCCTTGAGAATCAATTCGATGACTTCCCGCACCGCCCCATGACCACCGCTGAGCTCGGTGACATAGTGCGCGGCGGCCTTGGCTTCAGTGATAGCATCCGCAACCGTTGCGGCCACGCCGACGCGTCTCAATACTCCCAAATCAACAATATCGTCACCCATGTAACAGACTTCCTCCCAGTTCAACCCCGTGCTGGCGAGGATGTTTTGCACGGCGAGAACTTTACTGCCCTTGCCTTGTTCGAGAAAATCGATCTTCAATTCTTCAGCGCGGCGGGTGGTGGCGGCAGAAGGCCGGTTTGAAATCCAGCCAATCTTGACGCCTTCCTTGCGGAGAGTGATCAGTCCCAAGCCATCGCGGATATGAAAGCGTTTGGTTTCCTGCTCCTGACCGATAAAGACGGAAGCGTCGGTCAGGATACCATCCACATCACAAAGGAAGAGTTTAACTTTGGCGAACCGGGCATTAAGAGCTTTGGTGACTTTGGAACTCATTGAATTAGCTGCGGGCGAGGGCGTGCACTTTGACCAGGTTGGCGAGGAGTTTGGGCATTTCGGCGAGTGGGATCATGTTGGGGCCATCGCTAAGAGCGTGATCGGGATCGGGATGAGTTTCGATGAACACCCCAGTGGCACCTGCGATCAGGGCACAGCGGGCAAGCACAGGAGCAAATTCACGCTGGCCGCTCGATTTATCACCGCCGCCGCCGGGCAATTGCACGGAATGGGTCGCATCAAAGATGACCGGGTAACCAAAGCGGCGCATAATGGGAATAGAGCGCATGTCAGCGACGAGGTTATTATAACCGAAGGTAGTGCCACGTTCGGTAACGCAGATTTTTTTCGTGCCGGCACTTTGCGCTTTGTTGACGACATTGCCCATTTCCTGAGGCGAAAGGAATTGACCTTTCTTGACGTTGACGATTTTGCCGGTTTTGGCGGCAGCGACAATGAGATCGGTCTGGCGGCAAAGAAAAGCAGGGATTTGGAGGACATCAACGACTTGGGCAGCGGCAACGGCGTGTTGCTCGGTATGGACATCAGTTAATATAGGCACGCCAATCTGGGAACGAATGCGGGCAAGGATCTCGAGGCCGCTATCGAGTCCGAGGCCGCGGAAAGACTGATTCGAGGTCCGGTTCGCCTTATCGTAACTGGCTTTGAAGATGTAGTTGATGCCAAGCCGGGCGCAGGTTTTTTTAAGCGAGGCAGCGATGCGCAGGCAGAGTGCTTCGCTTTCAATCGCGCAGGGGCCGGCGATGAGGCTGAGGCGACTTGGTGAATTCAGGGATTTCCAAATTGCGGAATCATTTAACACCGGATGGTTTTAGCAGCGGAGCGGACAGATGTAAATGGCGGTATAGGTAGAGGAACAGGGGGAAGGTTATGCAGGGTAGGGTTTGTACGGAGGAGAAAAAAAGGCCGATTCATTGGATTTTTGACGCAATGCGATTAGGTTAGGTTTGGTGTTGCAAGAAAATCTGTATGCAAAACAGTGATCCATCGACAGTTCTGCTTGTGGAGGATGATCTTAACGATATTTTCCTGGTAAAACGTGCGTTTAAAAAAGCCCATATTCCCAATCCACTCCAAGTTGTCACGGATGGGGAGGAGGCAATTCATTATTTCAATGGGGAAGGCAAGTATGCCGACCGTCATCACTACCCGCTACCACGGTTAATTGTAATGGACATCAAAATGCCCCGTAAAACGGGCTTTGAAGTTTTGGAATGGATTAAGCGGGATGGGATATTGAAACGAATTCCAGTGGTGATTGTTTCTTCATCAGATCAGCCGAATGACGTGAACCGCGCCTATGAGCTGGGTGCCAACGCATATATGATAAAACCGGTGAACTTCAAGGCGGTGGAGGGATTATTCGCATCCATAACGCACTATTGGGGATTGGAATGCGCGAAGCCGGAAATAGAAGAGGTTGAACACGCGGGTCATTAAGCAGCAGTTTTCTTAGACTTCACAGGTGTTTCCCAAATATGGCGGAACGTTCTTCGTGGTATTATTCTTGCTGTTATCATTTCTGCTTTTGATGTTCTGTAGATACGCAACGGGATGCCAATTTTTAAAATCGTTCAGAAATCGTGACAAAGTGCGGAGTTACGTGGGTGAGGAACGATTTTTGAAAGATTCGCTGTTTCTCATACGTATATATAGATAAGGTGCTTATTCAGAGCGGGAGTGCTCTTGATAACAGAAGCATCTGTTTAAAAGTAAATTGCCTGAAAGCTTGTGAAAGAGTCTTTGCGTATTCTCCACCTGGAAGACAGTGCGGCCGATGCCAGTCTCGTTGAAGGGATGTTGATGGCCGGAAAACTGGGCTGCATGATGACGGTCACGAAATCGAAGCGAGATTTCGAGGCGGCATTGGAAAATGGCAAGTTTGACCTCATCATGTCAGATTATTCCCTGCCGGGTTTTGACGGGTTATCTGCATTACAACTTGCGCATAAGAAGTATCCAGAAGTTCCCTTCATTTTTGTTTCCGGAACCATTGGCGAGGAGCGGGCAGTCGAAACATTGAAGCAAGGAGCAACGGATTACATCACCAAAGACCGCTTGACGCGTTTGGTGCCGGCCATCCAGCGGGCGATGATTGATGCCGGGGCAGCTAGAAAGCGGCAACAGGCGGAGGACCAGATCCGGGAGCAAGCAGCGCTGCTGGACAAAGCGCAGGATGCGATATGTCAGAACGACATGGATCAAAACATTCTTTATTGGAACAAGAGTGCCGAGCGTTTGTACGGGTGGAGTGCGAAGGAAGCATTGGGAAAAAATGCGAATGAACTGTTGTTTCAAGATGATTTGAGCAGCCCGGTGGCGGCATTGAAAAGCCTGATTCGAAATGGGGAATGGCAGGGGGAATTGCATCAGGTAACAAAGGATGAAAAAAAGATCATCGTGGAAAGTCGTTGGACACTGATGCGAGACCAACGGGGAGAGCCGAAGTCAATCCTAGTCATCAACACGGACATTACGGAAAAGAAGCAGATCGAGGCGCAGCTTTTACGAACGCAACGGATGGAAAGCATCGGGGCGCTGGCGGGCGGAATTGCGCATGATTTAAATAATGCGCTGACGCCGATTCTGATGGCGGCAAATTTTATCAAGGACGAATTGGTGACGGAGGAGAGCAAGAAGTTGCTAAGCATCATGCAGTCGAGCGCGCGACGGAGCGTGGATATGGTGAAGCAAATCCTTTCGTTTGCGCGCGGGGTTGGAGGTGAACATACGGTGCTGCAAATCCGGAATGTAATTGGCGAAATCGTGAGGCTCGCGGAGGATACGTTTCCGCGATCAATTCAAATTCAGAGCAAGGTGGCGCTGGGGCTTTATCCGGTGAAAGCGAATGCGACGCAGATTCACCAAGTGTTGTTGAATTTATGCGTTAATGCGCGAGATGCCATGCCAAGCGGCGGAATTCTAAGCATTGAAGCGACCAATGTGATTTTGGATGAGAAAAATATTCGGGGACAGCAGCAGGCACCGGGGCCGTACGTGTTGTTGACAGTGACTGACACGGGCCACGGCATGTCGCCGCAAGTTGCCGAGAGGATTTTTGAGCCGTTTTTCACGACCAAGGAAATTGGGAAGGGAACGGGTCTAGGTCTTTTTACAGTGATGGGGATTGTCAAAACCCACGGTGGTTTTGTGGAGGTTTCCAGCAAGGAAGGCAAAGGAACCATGTTCAAAATCCATTTGCCGGCGACCAATCGCGCAGAAACGCATCGGAATGAAGGTGGTCCGCCGCAAATGCCAATGGGACAGGGAGAATTGATTTTGTTGGTAGATGATGAGATTGCGATTCTAGAAGTGACGAAGTTGTTGCTGGAATCATTTAATTACAAGGTGATAACGGCCAAGGACGGAGCGGAAGCGGTGTCGCTTTATCAGAAGCATAAGCCAGATATCAAGGTGGTAATTACGGACATGATGATGCCGATCATGAATGGGCCGGAGACGATCCATGCACTTCGGCACATTAATCCGGATATAAAAATTATCGGGGTGAGCGGGTTGGGTTCGGAGTCGGTGCTTACCAAAGCCGGGCAGCAAAATGTGCAGGCATTTTTGAAAAAACCATTTCCGACGGAGGATTTGCTGGCGGTGCTGCATTACCTCCTGGTAACGGAAACGGGGGCGGTGTCGCAAAGAGTTATGTTAACGGCGCACACGGTGGAAGGGTAGGGCCGGAGGACAGAGGAGGGACGGCTGAGATCTGAAGATGCGGTGACTTAACCGCAGGTTAATCGTAAACAGGAGAGGGGTTTCATACCCAACGGCCTTTAATTGTTTTTATCGAAGCGGAATAAATTCCGCGCTCTTTCAACACATGTTAAACCGGCTTTAGATGCGGAATTAATAAGCAGGCATTGGAGAACTACGCCCTCCGATTTTAAATGATGGTGCCGTGGGGGATGATGCCATTCTTGGGAATAATAACGATGCCATCGCGGATAAAGTAGAGGGGATGATCCACGTTCTCGGGTTTGCCTTCGGGGGAGATGACCACGTTGTCACCGATGCGGGCGTTTTTATCGATGATGGTGTTTTCGATGCGAGTGTTCTCACCGATGCCGACTCGGGGTCGCCCGAGCTTGGCACTTTCCTGAATGGAACTGAGGGATTCGTAGTAGTCGCAGCCCATGAGAATGACACGCTTCAGTTCGCTGCCCGCACCGACAAGGCTGCGAATGCCCACGAGGCTGTGGATGATTTTTGAAGGATTGATGATGCAACCATCGGAGACGATGGCGTGATCAATCTGGGCGCCATTGATTTTCGAACCGGGCAGAAAGCGTGGCCGGGAAAAGACCGGCGCGCTCATATCGAAAAAGTTGAAGCGGGGCAATTCGGAGGTGACGTCAAGGTTGGCTTCAAAGAACGAGCGAATGGTGCCGATATCTTCCCAGTAACCTTGATAAACATAGGAAAATACGCGATGGGTCTTGATGGCATCGGGGATGATGTGTTTGCCGAAGTCGGTGAGGGTATTATCAAGCAGTTTGACAAGGACTTCGCGCTTAAAGACGTAGATGCCCATGGAGGCGAGAAAGAGCTCGCGGTCTTCATGGATGTCGAGTTTGGCGTACGAGTTTTTATCTAGCCGCAGGGCGTCGAGCGCCGCGGGGTCCTTGGGCTTCTCGTGAAAATTCGTGATGCGATGGTTGGCATCCATTTGAAGGATACCCAAGGAGGTGGCTTCACTACGGCCGACCGGGATGGTGGCAATGGTCAGGTCGGCATTGGTCTCGGCGTGTTGCTGGACGATACTGCGGAAGTCCATGCGATAGAGTTGGTCACCGCTGAGAATGAGCAGGTGGTCGAACTCGTGATTCAAGATGTGAATGAGGTTCTTGCGTACGGCATCAGCAGTGCCTTGATACCAGGAGGCGTCGGAAAGAGTTTGCTCGGCGGCGAGGATTTCAACAAACCCGCCGGAGAAATGGTCGAACTTGTAAGATTGGGAGATATGGCGATGCAGCGAGGCGGAATTGAACTGGGTCAACAAATAGATTCGGCGCAGGCCGGAGTTGATGCAGTTGGAAATGGGGATATCAACGAGGCGATATTTGCCGGCCAAGGGGACGGCAGGTTTGGCGCGCTCCTGGGTGAGGGGGAAAAGACGCTTGCCCTGTCCGCCACCCATGATGATGGAGAGGACGTTACTGGTGTTAATCGACTGCCCAACAGGATTTGCCATAAAAAATGATCCTTTCTTGCAAAAAGGTTGCAGGTTTTGTATAAGGTAGAATCGGTTCAAAGAGCAAGCTACATCGGGGTCAGTGACAAAGTTTAAGAAGGAGTAATTTATTTTATGTGCGGAATTGTTGGTTACCTAGGCAAACAGTCGGCTACGCCCATCATTTTGGAAGGTCTGCGGCGATTGGAATATCGCGGATACGACAGCGCCGGCATTTCAGTAATAAACGGACACGGACTCGAAACCCGGAAAAAGAAGGGAAAGATCGAGGAGGGATTGGCCAGGTCTTTGAAGGAGAATCCACTGATTGGGCGGATAGGCGTGGGGCACACGCGTTGGGCAACCCATGGACAACCTTCGGATGAGAATTCGCATCCGCACCTGGATCACAGCGGGAGGATTGCTGTGGTGCATAACGGGGTGATTGAAAATCACGAACGTTTAAAGGCGCGACAAATCAAGGCTGGGCATGAGTTCCGATCTTCAACTGACACCGAGGTGCTGGCCCATTTGATTGGGGACCATTATGAAAAATTGAAAGGGACGGAGGGTAACGGAATCCATCCGCTCGCGAAAGCGGTCACGGAGGCGTTGCGTGAGGTAATCGGGACGTATGGGATCGCGGTAGTGTGCGCGGATTATCCCGAAGTAATGGTGGGTGCGCGGCGTGGCTCGCCATTGATTGTGGGAATCGGCGACGGGGAACACTTTTTGGCCAGCGATGCCACCGCAATCGCCGCACACACGCGCCAGGTGATTTATCTGAATGACTATGACGTGGTGACTCTGGAAAAGAATGATTTCTCCGTGATGAATTTGGGCGTGGCCACGGCGCAAGTGCAAATCAGCCAGTTGGAGTTTGATGGAGAATCTGCCGAACGTGGCGAGTTCGCGCATTTCATGTTGAAGGAAATTTTTGAGCAGCCGGGCACCGTCGAAAATGCCATGCGCGGACGCATCAATATGGAAGAGGGGACGTCGAAGTTTGGCGGGTTGAACCTGACCGTCACCGAGTTGCGCGCGATTGATCAAATCGTAATCACCGCATGCGGCACAAGCTGGCACGCGGCCTTGGTGGGAGAATATTTATTTGAGGAATTTGCGCATATACCGGTGGAGGTGGAATACGCGAGCGAATTTCGTTATCGCAATGCGCCGATTGAAAAGAACACGCTTGTGCTGGCAATAACGCAATCGGGCGAAACTGCGGATACCCTTGCCAGTGTCTGTGAAACGAAACGGCGCGGCCATAAAGTGCTGGCGATTTGCAATGTCGTGGGCAGCACAATCGCGCGCGAAGCGGATGGTGGAATTTATTTGCACGCGGGACCGGAAATTGGCGTCGCCTCAACGAAGGCATTCACTTCGCAGGTCACCGCGCTGGCATTGCTCGCACTGTTGATGGGGCGTATTCGCTCGCTCGCCTTGAATCGCGGACGGAAAATTCTCCAGGCTCTCGAAGCCGTGCCGAAACAAATCGAAAGCATCTTAAGTCAAAACGATGCCATCAAGGAAATTGCGAAAAAGTACATCAACGCACAAAACTTTTTCTTTCTGGGCCGCCAATATAATTTTCCGGTGGCATTGGAGGGGGCTTTGAAATTGAAAGAGATTTCATACATTCACGCCGAAGGTTATCCCGCTGCGGAAATGAAACACGGACCAATCGCGTTGATTGATGAACACACGCCCAGCGTGGTCATCATCCCTTCCGATGCAATGTACGAAAAGACGTTGAGCAATCTCGAAGTGGTGAAGGCGCGCAAAGGACCGGTGATTGCCATTGCCACGGAAGGCAACACTGCTCTGGCCGGCCAGGTGGATGACATTATTTATTTGCCGCCAGCATTGGAATCAGTTTTTCCATTGCTGGCAGTAGTGCCTTTGCAATTGCTCGCGTATCACATTGCGGTCGCACGCGGTTGTGATGTGGACAAGCCACGCAACCTGGCTAAGAGCGTTACCGTGGAATGACCGCAATGCGAATTGACTGTGTGTTGTACGCGAACAATAAAGTTTGGTACTCCACAATATACTTTGATACGCCAGTTCGAAACCAGTTCGTCCGCACAACCTTGACCATTGGATGCTTAGCCTGATGCCTGCAGCTTGGAAACTGAAGTGGCGTCGGATTATAAATTATTACAACTTTCTTCGT
>JAQGPC010000303.1 GCA_028293285.1 Pedosphaera sp. | reverse complement strand
CCACGGCATGGCCGACGCGTCGCCGTCGCCAATGACAGCCAACTCCGCATCATCCAGCCCTACGGATCCATTTACGCATTGGCCCAGGCTGCGCTTGCTTCCGGCAAATCCCTGTCCGACACCATCTCCGCCAGCCTCTCAACGGAAACCTTGGATTATGATCCCATTCATCGTGGCGAATCCGATTGGCACTTCCTCCCTGCCTTCGATCATCCCAGCGAACCCGCCCGTTGCCTTGTGACCGGCACCGGCCTCACGCACAAAGCCAGCGCCGAGAATCGCCAAGCCATGCACGCCGGTGAGAAAAAAGCTGCTGCGGTCACTGACAGCATGCGGATGTATCAATGGGGCGTGGAAGGCGGCCGTCCAGCATCAGGCCAGATCGGCGCCGCGCCTGAATGGTTCTATAAAGGTTCCGGCACCATCCTGCGCGCCCACAACGAACCGCTCGAAGTCCCCGCCCATGGCCACGATGGTGGCGAAGAAGCCGAAGTCGCCGGGGCTTACGTCATTGATTCCTCCGGCAAACCGCGCCGCATCGGCCTCGTCCTCTCCAACGAATTTTCCGATCACGTTTTGGAACAAAAGAATTATCTCTACCTTGCCCATTCCAAGCTCCGCACTTGTGCCATCGGCCCCGAATTGATTGTTGATGCCGATTTCACAAATGCCCGTGGCCGGACCACCATTGAACGGAAGGGACAACCCATCTGGACAGAACAATTTTTCACCGGCGAAATCAACATGTCTCACTCACTGGAAAATCTGGAGCACCATCATTTCAAATACGCCGCCCATTGCCGTCCGGGCGATGCCCATATTCATTTCCTCGGCGCGGACGTTTTTAGTTTCGGCTCCGGTATTGCACTGGAAGATGGAGACATCATGCAGATCGAACTTTCCGGCTTCGGCAAGCCGTTACGCAATCCCATTAAGCTCGATCGCTCCACTCCGCAACACGTCAAAATCGAGCAGCTTTAATGAATGCGCCAATTTTAGATTGGGAACGTAGAAGCTAATGTCGTTCTAACGTTGCTGAAAAATTTCCAATACAGCACTGTCCACATTGAGCGGGCTAAAGCCCACGCTCCTTTGAAATGGAGCGCGGCGTTTACACCGCTTCAATGTCATTACCACCATCATCGACAATCAAATCCAAGCTTATTGCCAGCCAATGCAGACTAAGTATTCCTACGCCTTCCGCGCCACCACGTCTATCTCAACCTTAATGGCATTCCAAAGCGTGGACTGCACCGTCGTGCGCGCTGGCAGGACCGGCACATCCTTAAAAAATTTCTTGTACACCGCATTGAAGCGATCAAAATCTTCGATGTCGGACAGATGCACCGTGCTTTTCACCACATCGTTGAGACTGCACCCAGCCGCCTTCAAAATGGTTTCAATGTGCTTCAACGTCAGTTCCGTCTCCTGTTCAATCGTGCCGCGAATGACTTCAGCCGTCTTGGCATCGATCGGCCCCTGACCACTCACATAAACCCAGCCGTCAATTTCCACTGCCGCGGAATAAGCTCCCGTGCTCTTCTCCTTCTCCGGATGTTTGATTTCTTTTTTAGGCATAAAATTCAGCAAGGGTGCATGGACAATCCAACAGAAAAGTTTCTCTTCAATTACTTCACAAACTGGAGATTCCCAAAGCATTGCGGACGATGAAAGTTAAGCTCATCCACCGGCGACCATGACACCCAATGCGGATGCGAACTTTCCTCGGCGCATTTATAAAAATTCGCGCGCCATTCCTGCCCTGACACTGGCCCAAGCGGACCAACAAAAAACTCGAACACCCTGAACGGAATAAAAAACCGCAAACTCCAGGTGACCGGATCGGTTATTTCAGGAAGGACCGTTTTGGGCATTGAGGATTGGATTTCAACTGTATTCCAAATTCCTTCCGGAAAAATTCTTTTCTTTCTTATGCCATCCGGTGTCCGTTCCGGATCGAGCACCTGAGTGGCCAGCATGGCTCCGCCACAATTGAATTCGAAATTAAAATATCCCTGGTCCCGTTTCGGCTGCACAAAAAATTCCACGCAACTGTCGCGGTAAACTGGCTCCATGTATTCTGTCCGGGTGCTGCGAACGTATCGATCTTCGACGCAAAAAATTCCATGAATGCCAGTCTCACTGTGGAGCAATTTTGCCCTCGTTCGTGGGCGATGACTGCTTCCTTCCGGGCGAAAGTTCGCCAACTCCAGGCTTTCGGCCTTTTGCCAGATGGGATTGTCCCAATGGATATCCGGGCATCCGTCACCGTTAATCGATCTTATTCCGTAGTTCACAAGATTCATCTATGAATGAGCAAATAATAAACACCAAATACAGCAATGAAAAGAAAAACAGCCTGTCGCATGCGTTTTGGATCAATGCGGCGCATGCAATAATGTCCTGAAATCATTGCGATAAAGAGCGGTAGAGCGACCACAGCTGCAAATCCCCAGGAAAATTCTTTGAAATATCCCACCCGGCCATAGCAAAATAATCGCAGGATGCAGCTTGAGGTAATCACCACTTGCAAAAATGCCATGATTTGTCCTTGAGTCCACGGATGCGCGTATGCATAAGCAGCCGTCGGAATTCCACCCAAATTAAATGCCCCGCTCAAACTTCCGCTAAACAGTCCAAACGGAACTGACACCGCCTGGCTTATCGGCTGGAGTTTTTGTCTCATGAAAAATTCCCGCGCTGCAAAGATCAGCATCATGGTCCCCAGCACACGCAAGAGAATACTTTCACTCGTCCTCTCCAAACAATACACCCCAATCGGCACACCAATGCACGAACTGAAATAAAAAGTCGCGCCAAGCCGCCAATTGAACTCCCGATAATGTTGGAAGAATGTTCCCACTGTCACCAACAGTCCATAGATCGTGGCAATGGTCGCCGCCTGCTTCAGGTCCAGCGCCAGCGGCAGCAGGGACATTGATACCAGTCCGAAACCAAAGCCCGTCAAGCCTTGGACAAAACCAGCAATGACCAACGTCAACGCTATAAACGGCCAATGCATGAGTGGATTGTTACTTTTTTATTCGCACTTGGAAATTTATTTTGCATTACACAAACATGTCATTTATCGGATCACTGGTATCGTAAAGGCCAATCAACGGATAATCGCCCGACGCAATCTGATGCCGTCCATCAACAATTTTTTCGGGATGATATCGCTCAGGAAATTTGAAGGAACTCCATTGCTTCCACTTTCCTGTCGGTTCCCATGGCGTGCCATACCAAGGGATGATAAAAGGCGGGCACCAAAGGCTTCTTTGCATTCTGAACCGTCTTTATTTGTTCGGCTTGTACGAGGTAACCAGAACCCAATACCAGCAGGCAGAACAAAATTGAAAAGAATGGCTGTATCACGGCAGCTTCACCCGCCGTAAGATGGGTTTGTTACGTCGCTTACCAAGCTTTAGTTCCATTCTTCTTGCCATAATTTCGAGCACAGCCTAAACACTGACGCGTAATGTGCCGACCTAATTCATAGCTTCATCATGCCACAACAGGTCAACCTTCACGCCATCGATCTTGTTATCTTTGTCGCTTACATGGTGGCGACCATGGCGCTCGGCTTTTGGGTGGCGCGTAAAGGTAAAAACACCGCGCAAGGCTACTTCCTCGGCAATAAAACGATTCCCTGGTTCGTCATCGGTGCCTCCATGGTTGCGGCCGATATCAGCAGTGAACAATTTATTTCCAATGTTGGCGGCGCGTTCAAGCACGGCATCGTCCTCGCTGCCGGTGATTGGAATGCGTGGATTATTTACAGTCTGCTGATTCTAGTCTTCCTCCCCTATTACGTTCGCACCGGCGTTTATACGATGCCGGAATTCCTTGAGCGCCGCTACAACTCCACCTGCCGCTACATTTTTGCCGTCGCCTCCATTGTCGGATTTGTCGCCGCCATTAATGCCGGCGCGCTCTACTCCGGTGGAATCATGCTCGATAGTTTTTTCGGCGAGGATTTGGCGCGCATGCTTCCGAATATCGTTTTATTCGGCAGTCCCGTTTCGCCCGTGGTCATGTATATCATTTTCTTCGCCGTGACGACCGGCATCTACACGATTTACGGCGGCTTGAAATCGGCAGCCTGGACTGACCTAATGCAAATGGTGGTTTTGCTGGTTGCGGGATTTCTCGTACCGATCCTGGCGTTGCGACATGTCGGGAATATCGGTGAGTTCATCCGGCAAAATCCCGAACATTTCCAAATGATCAAGCCGCCGACCCATAAACCATTTCCGGTCACTGGACTTTTTACCGGCTTTCTCTCCGTTGGAATTTGGTATAGCTGCACCAGTCAACACATGGTGCAACGCGTGCTTGCCGCTAAAAACGAATGGCATGCCCGCGTTGGCGTGGTCTGCGCCGGATTTTTGCACATCATTCTTCCCTTCTTTTTTATCGTGCCCGGCATCATCGCCTTCAAAATGTTTCCGAATCTTCCCCACCCTGACAATGCCTATCTCGAACTGGTGAAACAATTAATTCCGACGGGACTTAAGGGACTTCTTCTCGCTGGCATGGCTGCGGCTTTGATGGGCCACGTAGCGACCGTGCTCAATTCAGCCTCCACCATCATCACCATCGATCTCTATAAGCGACTCATGAAACGCGACGTCACCGATGCCCAACAAGTGCGGTTTGGCCGCTGGAGTGGAGCTGCGGTTTTGATCGCAAGCATTTGGATTGCCATCGAATATACCAAGACCACCACTCCGCTCTTTGAAAAAGTGCAGACGGTCTTTTTCTACATCGCGCCGCCGTTTGCGGTCATTTTTACGCTTGGTATCTTGTGGAAGCGGGCCAATGCCACCGCCGCTGTCGTCACGATCATTTCAGGTTTTATCGTTACGTGGGCACTGACCGAGTTTGAACTTCTTGGCAAATACAATACCTACAATCATCGCGCGCTGTGCGCCTGGATTTTCTGCATGCTCACCATGGCAACCGTATCGCTATTGACCCCGCCGCCGCCGGAAGAACAAATCAAAGGCATTATTTGGAACAAATCGTTTCTCATGCTGCCACCGGAAGAGCAAAAAAAATATACTGGCCTGAAAGACTGGCGCATTTGGTGGCTGCTCTTTGTCGGCATCGTACTTTCGATTTACGGATTTTTCATTTGGTCTCGCATCCGGCATCCGTGGTAAAATTCAAACCGCTTTAATGAGTTCTGACACTAAACATTTACTCGCTGGCACCGGTCGCCGCTGCACCAACCCGCCACCCAATGTCGCCCATGGTGGTTGGGGCGCGCAGAAACATGAACAGGCCGAAGGCATTGACATGGACCTGTGGGTCACCGCCCTCGCGCTCTCCGACCAGACCACAACCGTTCTCGTGCTGGATCTCGATATTCAAATTCTCACCAATCAGGTTGCCGACCGCATCCGATCCACGGTCAGCCAGGCCACCGGATTGCCCATCGAGAACATCCGTGCCTCCGCCACGCATACCCACTCCGGCCCGGTCCCTTACAAGAGTTGGATTGAAAAAGGTTATGAGATGGTCGGGCCGTGGTTTGAGAATGTCTATCGTTGGTGCGCCGAAGCGGCTGTCGAAGCTATCGCTAATCTTCAACCCGTTGAAATCCGCGCCGGACGCGGTGAATGCCACATCAATGTCAACCGTCGCACCACGAATGCCAAAGGCGAAATGTTCCTCGGCAAGAACCGCGGCGGCCCATGCGACCACGAAGTCATCGTCATCAAACTGGATGCTCTCGACGGAACGTCACTTGCCACGTTGGTTAATTACGCCTGTCACCCGACCATTATGGGTCCGCCCAATCGTCTTATCACGCCCGACTATCCCGGCGCAATGAAGCGCGTCGTGGAAGAGGCAGTCGGCGGACGCTGCTTTTTCCTGCAAGGCTCCACGGGTGATCAGGGACCAGTCCAAGGATTTCAAGGCGATCCCAAAGTTTATCGAAAACTCGGCGCAGTGCTTGGCCACGAAGTCGCGAAAGTTGCGCTCAGCCTAAACAGTGTGCCTTCCGGTGAAAGTTTTCGCGAAGTCATTCCCTCTGGCGCGCCGCTGGGAATGTA
The DNA here is from genome assembly GCA_028293285.1 of Pedosphaera sp. Classification (GTDB taxonomy): domain Bacteria; phylum Verrucomicrobiota; class Verrucomicrobiia; order Limisphaerales; family Pedosphaeraceae; genus Pedosphaera. The sequence goes on along the minus strand of JAQGPC010000303.1, from coordinate 7,217 downwards.
TAACGAACAATTCGCAACAATTGCTGGAACTCCTGTGCAAGTGCTAACCAAGGAAATTATGGTGCCGCTCCGCGAAGGCTTGCCGGAAAAGAAAGCCGCCACCGAAAAACTTGAACATTGGAAAAATAAGTTGACCGTTGCGCGAGCGAATAAAGATGAAGCCGCTATTACCGAAGCCACTTATATGGCGCGACGTGCCGACATTCAACTTCGCATGGCCGACGATTTCGGCGGCAAAACCGATGCGGGCGTCAGGACGCATTTCATCCGGTTCGGCGATGTTGCGCTGGTCGGCTGTAACATCGAACCCTTCTGTGAAATTGGCCTTACCGTGAAACAGCAATCTCCCTTTCCTGTAACCTGCATGAGCGGTTACACCAATGGACGCATGGCGTACATGGCTACTGCTGAGGAATGGCCCAAGGGTGGCTACGAAGTCGAAAACTCTCCCTTCGGCCAAAGCGCAGCGGCAACGTTGCAACGTGAAATTGTGGCCACGCTAAACTCTTTGCACGAAAAATAATTATGCTCCTGGAAAATCTTACCTGGCCTGAAGTAAAAAAGTTAAAGCTCACTGACAAGGTTGTCCTATTTCCTTTCGGTTCGTTTGAACAGCATGGCCATCATCTTCCGCTGACTACCGATACTGATATAGTCACCGCCATTGCCCGTCGCATTGAACAGGCGCGTTCTAAAAATACTCTTTGCCTGCCCACGCTGTGGCCGGGTCATTCCACGCATCATCTTTTCTTTCCGGGCACTTTGAGCGTCAGCCAGATGCCTTACATCAAAATGGTCACTGATTTGTGCCAATCGGTTGTCAGCATGGGCGGCAGGAAAATCTTTTTGTTAAACGGCCACGGCGGCAATGACGTTCCCTTGCGCGCGGCGGTTCGCGAAATGAAGAGCGATTTCAAAAACGTCAAAGACCTTCAATTCGTTTTCGCCTCCTATTGGAACATCGCCGGAAAAACCATCAAGGACGTCCGCGAGTCTGACTTGGGCGGCATCGGACATGCCTGCGAAATGGAAACTTCCATCATGCTTCATTTGCATCCTGACCGCGTCCACATGGATCGCGCCAAACGCGACGGCCCCAAGCATACTGATATTTATCGCAAGTCCGACATGCAGTACACCCGCCCGGTTTATTTCGTAAATGAGTTCCACGAGGTATCCAAGACCGGCGTGATTGGCGATCCGACATTGGCTACCGCTGCCAAGGGAAAAAAATTCCTCGACGGCATCGTGAAGGAAGTCACCGCCTTCGTGGATGATTTTGCGAAATGGTAAAATGCTCCAAGCATCTTAAAGGTAGGGCGTGTTGTCCTCAACGCGTCGGAACCGGATTAGCACGGCCCGGTGAGGACACCGAGCCCTACCGTTAGAGTCACCTTTCATGAAAATCACACGCATCGAAACCATCCCCATCAAGGTGCCGATCAAGCCGGAGTTCGCCATGCGCACCGGTCGTGGCGGCTCGCACCTTGTCTCTCCTTTTTTGCTGGTTAAGATTTACACGGATGCCGGCATCGTCGGTTTGGGCGAAGTTTCCTGCACGCCTCGTTGGAGTGGAGAGGATCAGGTTTCGGCCGCGCACTTCATCAAAACTTATCTCGCGCCGTTGCTCGAAGGTGAAAACCCAACTGAGATCGAACGCCTGACCGCGAAGCTTCGCCTTGGTGTCGCCGGGAACTTTTTTACCAAGTCCGGCATCGAAATGGCTCTTTGGGACATCCTGGGCAAATCTCTTAACAAACCCGTCTACCAATTGTTGGGCGGCGCCGTTCGTGAATTTATTCCCACTAAATGGTCAGTGTCTGGATTGGAACCGGAAAAGGCGGCGGACATTGGCCGCTGGGCTGTGGCACAAGGTTTCAAAGCCATGAAGGTCAAGGTCGGCATTGATCCGGATAAAGATGTTGCACGCGTCGCAGCCGTTCGCCAAGCCATCGGGCCGAACATCAAACTCGGTGTAGATGCCAATGGCGGTTGGTCGAAGGAAATCGCGGTTAAAGCCATTGAGCGACTTTACGACTCCGCCATTTATTTTGCGGAACAGCCGATTCCTCCCGAAGACCTGATGTGGCTCCCAAAAATTCGCGAGCAAATCAAAATTCCACTCATCGCGGATGAAAGCATTTATTCGCTTCAGGATGCCATGACGCTCGCCCATCTCCAGGCTGCCGATGTCTTTTCAATTTATGTTGGCAAGGCAGGCGGCATTGGTCCGGCGCGAAAGATCGCAGAATTCGCTGAATCAACCGGTCTAAAATGCACTGTGGGCAGCAATCTGGAACTCGGTGTTGGCAGTGCCGCCATGATTCATCTTGCCACTGCCACGCGCGGCATCGATGCCGAGACTTACCCGTGCGACATTATCGGGCCGATGTTTTACGAAGACGATATGTTGATGGAACCGCTTCCCCTTATCGCCGGGAGCGCCAAACCCAACGAACGCCCGGGCCTTGGCGTGGAATTGAACGAGAAGACAGTCGAGAAATATCGCGTCCATTAAATCCCCAAACAATGCGAGCCGGTTAATAATTTATCATTATAAGGTAGCGCAGATATCAGGCATTATTGAATCGTTACTTCAAGGCAGCCGGTTCCTTATATTGCGAGGATGACAGTCTATAAACTATGAACATAAGTGAAAAGCAAAAGCACTATTTGAATATCCTTGAAATGGTTTTACCATACTTACGGAGCATCCAAACTCACGGGTTTTGGGGGCGTATTCGTTTCGGGCAGTTCTATGCGGAAGCGGAGTTGGTTCATAATCTACCGAGACTATTGGTCTGTCCTGATTTCCAAGAGGGTGATGTCCATTGGTTGAATACGCAGGCTCGCATTTTTTTAAAAAGGGGTCGGCATGACTTTTCTTTCAGAGAAGCAATTTGCGATGAGATTAAGCAACTATTTAAATTAGTGCCGAAAGAACTTCAAAACGGGCTTTCGTGGGAAGGTCCTTGAACACAAAGCGTTTTCTAATTTTGAGTTAGCAAGCTGGATTTAGGGCGTTGCCGATTGTGGCATCAAAGCAGCGTAAACGCTGCGCTCCTGTCAGAAGGTGCGTGGGCTTTAGTCCGCTTCAACTGCCCTACTCCACTCGCTCAATCCTTAAAAGCTGCGGCCCTTCCCAGCGCGAGCGGCGGCAGGCCTTGGCGAAATCAACCCAGTCATATTTCCAATCACCGGGAATGCGCGCAAACAAGCTGCAATGCGTCGGCACACCTTCATGCGCGCGCAGCACAACTCCACGGCCATACGCCAACGCAACTTCGGCTACTGGTTTCTTAGCGCCCACCGCGCCGATGCTCGGGTCATAAAAATAAAGCAATTCACCGGGCAAGGGCAGTTGCACCATGTTTTCCGCTGGGACAGGCTGCGGGTTATCGAGCATCACGAAAACTTCCGCGCCGGAATACATGCCATGAATCGTCTTGGATTCAATCGGCAGAATTTCCCAGACATGTTTGCATACATTGGGAGCTTCATCGTCCAACATTTCAGCAAGGACCGACTCTCCGGTGGTGACGTAAGTAAGTTTAATTTGGCGGCGCTTCAATGACATAAGAAAATATAAATCTATCGCGACCCGGAAATCCATGAAATTACCACACTGATGAGCAGCAAAACATAAACACCCATCAGCACTTCATAAATCAGGAAGAGCCATCGCGCGATGGTGCCCGGACTGCGGATTTGCGCGGTCACCCACTTTTCCGGGTCTTCCTTGATAACCGTGACGGTTTCAGGAGTTAACCGCCACGGTAATACCAGATCAACCTGTGTGCCAGAAAATTTCACATCATAAAAACCGAGTTCTTTTTCCAGCAGCGTCTTCTTCATCAACATTTGAAGATAGTAAACACGGTTTCGTTTTAGGATATAACGCGCCACCATGGTCAAGGAGAGTCCCAACGCAGCGATTAAAAAAAGCACCAAAGCGGAATGGAGCACCATGAAGGTAATAAACAAAATGATGACGAAACCGTTCATCGTCAGAAAGAATTTCATTCCGTTCAATACATCATCACTGAGATGGCGCAGATGAGCCATGGCTTCGCGCCAAATTTGGACTTTGGCTGGATTCAAATTCTCCATCCAAACATTCGGATCGGTATCAGGCTCACTCATTGTTGATCACTGTTTTGCTGCATCCTAACGATTTGTCTCAATCTGTCAAAGACAGCCCTTACTTGTCTTTTTATCATTCTGAGCGACTTTGCTGTGGGTTTAGAAACAAGCTTGGAGAAGGGAAAACATTGCCACCGGAATCTTCCACAACACCAACGCCACGCTTAGGCAGACGCGAATTTATTCACCGCGTCTGGATCGTCATTGCCAGCGTCCTCGGTACCAGCGTCGTGGTGTTGATATCATGGACCAACGCCAACCTCTTTTTACTTCTTTTCGCCGGCATTTTACTCGCGATTTTTTTGCGGAGCCTGAGTGATTGGATACAGGAGCACACCCGATTCGGCAAACTGATGTCGCTCATTATTGTTATTGTGTTGCTGCTCGGAGTTTTTGGCCTGACGGGCTGGCTGATGATCGCGCCGATCTCAAACCAATTCAATGAACTCTCCGTCCAAATTCCCAATGCCATCGAAAAATTTCGCCATTACCTGACTCAATACGAATGGGGACAAAGATTGCTTCAGCCAATTGCATCGGAGGATGTCCTGCCTCGTGCCCGGACAATTTTGGGTGAAGCCAAGGGCATTTTCTCCATCACTCTTTCCGCGGTGACCGGTTTTTTCCTGGTTATTTTCATAGGTTTCTATCTGGCCATGAACTCCCGATTTTATCTAGGTGGCTTTGTAAAACTTTTTCCACTCGACAAACGACCCCGAACTCAGGAAGTGCTTCACGATGCCGGTTCGCTGCTGCAACGCTGGCTCATTGGCCAGCTCATTTCCATGTCTATTATCGGAATTGTTACCGGGGTAACGCTGCACTTTCTCGGAGTCCCACTTGCGGGAATACTTGGTTTCTTGACCGGGTTTATGGATTTTATTCCACTCGTCGGCCCATTCATTGCAGGCACCATTGCCGTATTGCTGGCTTTTATGAGCAGTCCCATGAAAGCCCTCTACGTATTGGCTCTCTTTATCTTTCTACAATTTTTGGAAAGCCACCTGTTAATTCCCGTCATTCAAAAACGCGCGGCCAGTTTGCCACCGGCACTCACCCTAGTTGCCATGGTACTCTTTGGTTCGGCGTTTGGCTTTTTGGGGGTTCTGTTAGCCACACCGTTGCTGGCAGTGATAATGGTGCTCGTTAAAAAACTCTACATTGAAGATGTCTTGGGCGACAAAAACACGAACAACGAACCGGTTACATCGCCGTCCAGCCGCCATCCACCGGAAGCACCGCGCCCGTGATATAGGACGATTCGTCGGAAGCCAGAAACAAGGCGGCCTGCGCCACTTCGCGCGGTTTACCGACACGTCCGAGAAATGTTTTGCTGATTTGCCGCTGGTAAAGCTCGGTACCGGGTTGCGGAGATATTCGCGTGGTGATCGCGCCCGGACAAATTGCATTTACCCGGATATTGTCCGGGCCGAAATCATAATCGACACTGCGCGTAAAACCGAGCAGTCCGGATTTGACCGTGGTGTAAGCGGCTGAATTACGTCCACCTACCATTCCTTGAATGGAACTGATGTTGATGATGGAACCTTGCTTTTGCCGAACCATGTATTGCAGGACTTCCTTGGTAAAATATTGCGTGCCCAGCAAGGTCACTGAAAGGCATTTCTGCCACTCTTCTTCCGTAGCTTCGACGGAATTGTGCCATTGGCCGATATAGGCCGCGTTGTTGCACAAAACATCAATGCGCCCATTCTTCTGCGCGGCGCGCTCGACCACTTGGGTCACATCCGTCGCCGCTGAAACATCGGCTCGTAAAAGTGTTGCCTCGTGTCCTTTATGGCGCAGTTCTGCGGCCAAGGCTTCGCCAGCATTCGCATCCAAATCTGCAATAAATACCGCCGCGCCTTCTTCCGCAAAAATCTCACTGATGGCCCGGCCAATTCCATGAGCCCCGCCCGTGACAATCGCAACTTTATCTTTGAGTCTCATATCAATGCTGTTAAAGCGGATTCGGCCTTGGCCTTAATGGCTTTTTAACTTTTTGGTTCGACAATGGTTGCCCCTTGCGGCCAACGACCGCCCGAGTAATCGTCGTTCGCGCCAAATTGGCCACGAACAGCTCGTCGAAATTAGGACCGCCAAAGGCCATGTTCGTCGGACTGCCTAAAAGAATTGCGAACCGGTCCCATGCAAAGAGTGTTTTCTCCCGCGCTGGACTGATGCGATGAATATCATCTGATGCGTAACAGGAAACGTAGAGATTTCCTTCTGCATCCAAACTCAAGCCATCTGGAAAACGTCCGCATTCCTCGGCGTAAACTTCCTGCGATGCCACCGTTCCCTCCGGTGTCAGTCCGAAGCGAAATACGCGATCCGTATTACTTTCCACCATGAAGAGAGATTTCTCATCCGCGCTCAATGCGAGACCATTCGCGTAACCGAATGGACCGCCAATGACTTTGCCTTTTCCATCCGGTGTAAAGCGCAACAGATAACCATTGTCCTTTCTCCAGTTCCCGGAATCGGTCACATAATAATTTCCGGCTGCATCAAACACTCCGTAGTTGGGACAAATCATTTTATGATCACCCGCATGTGTGGCAAAGACTGAGAATTCACCTGATGCTTCCACCGCAACCACCCCCAACGCCGGATTGCAGACGAACAACACATCCTTCGGCGAGAATGCCAATCCACCACAGAAAGCGCCGAGATTGGTTACGGTATTCACCTTGCCTTCGGGGCTGATACGATAAATCTGTCCCGCTTCGCCACCCGCCCAGAGATCGCCGTGCCGATCAAAGGCCAGGCATTCGGGATGGTCCAAACCCGTGGCGAAAATCTTGAATGACTCGATTGGAATTTCAGGAGTTATGGTCATGCAGCAGCGACATCGTTCTTGGTCAATTCATAATCAATCAAGCGCCAGATGTTTCGAGAATTTTTATTTTGAAGTTCCAACGGCAGCGCAGCATCCGGAAAATTTTGAAAGCTGATGGGTCGCGCGAAACGTTTGATGGCCCCTGTCCCCACAGAGGTTGAGCGCGAATCGGTTGTGGCCGGATATGGGCCCCCGTGTTGCATGGAAGCGCAGACTTCGACGCCTGTTGGAA